>JANNAV010000280.1:0-14449 GCA_031384695.1 Paracoccaceae bacterium | reverse complement strand
GGCTTTCGCTTCCGGGTGCCCTACGGCACGCTGCTTTGCGTTTCGGACAAGCCGCTGCACGGCGAGTTGAAGCTGCCGGGCATGGCCACGGATTTCTACAAAACCCAGGTGGCGCGGCATTTGCAGATCGGCATCCGGGCGATGGAGTTGCTGCGCGAGACCCCGATAGAGCGGATACACAGCCGCAAGTTGCGTAGTTTTGAGGAAACAGCATTCCTGTAACCCGACGAAATCTCCATAAAACATGCGGAAAACGCTTGCCTTGCCGGATGCATTCGTGGAAACGGGTTCATCCGCCGGAATGGCAAAACCAGAGTGCCGCAGACAAATGCGTGCCCGAAACGAGGGATGAGAAGATGTCGAAACCGATGACAAAGACACAGTTGCTGGCCGCTATGGCCGATGCCATGGGTTCGGATAAGAAAACCGCAGGCTCGGCGCTGGATGCGATTGCCGCCATCGTGGCGCGCGAAGTGGCGTCGGGTGGCTCGGTGATGCTGCCGGGCCTCGGCAAGATGGTCTGCCGTGAGCGCCCCGAGCGTCAGGTGCGCAACCCCGCCACCGGCGAAACCGTCACCAAGGGCGCCGACAAGCAGGTGAAGTTCGCCATCGCCAAGGCACTGAAAGATTCCGTCAACGCCTGAGTGCGGCGGGCTTTGCCAAATTCCCAAAGGCCGCCTTCCGGGGCGGCCTTTGTAATTTTGCCGCTGCGCTTGCCCCCTGTTTCCTGCCCGATTTGCCCAGCCGTTCCGATGGCGGCACCTCCCTTGCTCAAGTGGCCTCCGGCCTAATAAGCAACGAACCTGAAAACGCTCTCCCAGAGAGTTTTCTGATCGGTCCGGGGCATGGTCCCTGAGAGAAAACCCGGCGAAAAGGCGCAAGTTTGCCTCTATGCTAACCCTGTCGGCTTTTGAAAGAATAAAGGTTTACGATGGACCGCCGCGCAATCGCCATGGGAATCGCTTTTTCCCTGATGTGGTCGTCGGCCTTTGCCACGGCACGCATCATCGTGGCCGCCGCCCCGCCGCTGACGGTGCTGAGTTTGCGGTTTGCGGTATCAGGCCTGATCGCGGTGGGGATCGCGCGGGCGCTGGGGCAATGCTGGCGGCTGACACCCGCGCAGCGCGGCTCGGTGCTGATCTTCGGGCTGTGCCAGAACGCGATGTATCTGGGGCTGAACTTCGTGGCGATGCAGACGGTTCAGGCATCGCTTGCAGCCATCATCGCCGCGTCGATGCCGTTGATCGTGGCCGTGCTGGGCTGGGGCTGGCGCGGTGACAAGGTGGGGGCTTTGGACATCGCGGGGCTTTGCGCAGGGTTCATGGGCGTGGCGCTGATCATGGGCGCGCGGATCAGTATCGGCGCCGATCCGCTGGGGGTTGCCCTGTGCGTGGCGGGGGCCGTGGCGCTGGCGGTGGCGACGCTCGTGGTAAAATCGGCCACATCCGGGGGCAATCTGCTGATGATTGTCGGGTTGCAGATGCTGGTGGGATCGGTGGTGCTGGGCGGTATTTCCGCCTTTGCCGAAAGCCATGCGGTGGCGTGGAGCGGCACCCTGATCGCCGCGTTCCTTTATCAGGTGTTCGTGCCGGGCTTGGCCGCCACCGTGCTGTGGTTCACGCTGGTGGGGCGGATCGGTGCAGTCAAGGCATCGACCTTCCACTTCCTGAACCCGTTCTTCGGCGTTTTCATCGCGGCGGTGCTGCTGGGAGAGCGGATCTCCGGGCCGGACATGATCGGTGTCGCCATCGCAGCGGCGGGCATTCTGGCGGTGCAACTCAGCCGGATGCAATCGGCACCCCGCGCCTGATCACGCAAGCTTTATGTGACACAGGCCGCGCAGAGGGCCATTTTACCCGAGGAATGGAGCCGGTATGGACCTGATTTTCGGATATCTTGCGGGGCTGTTGACCCTGATCAACCCCTGCGTGCTGCCGGTGCTGCCGATCGTGCTGGCCTCGGCGTTGCAGGCGCACCGGCTGGGGCCGGTGGCGTTGGCGGCGGGCATGGCGGGCAGTTTTGTGGTGCTGGGCCTGACGGTTGCCGCCGCCGGGCAGGCTTTGGGCCTTTCGGATACCACGCTGGCGCGGGCCGGGGCGCTGATGATGATCGGCTTCGGGCTGGTGCTGCTGGTGCCGCGCCTGAACGCAGGTTTTGCCACCGCCACCGCCGGGTTTTCACAGCAGGCCGACCATACGATTGATCAGGTGAACACTGGCGGCCTTGCAGGGCAGGCGGCCACGGGGGCCTTGTTGGGTGCTGTCTGGAGCCCTTGTGTGGGCCCGACTTTGGGCGGTGCCATCGGGCTTGCCTCACAAGGCCAGTCGATTGTCTGGGCCGGTGTGGTGATGGTGGCCTTTGCGGCGGGCGTGGCCACGGTGATGCTGGGGCTGGCCTATGGTGCCCGGGCAGCACTGGCGCGCAGGCGTGATATGCTGCGGCAACTGGCCGCGCGGGCGAAACCCGTCATGGGGGTGACACTGGTGGTGGTTGGGCTGATGATCCTGTTCAGCTTTAACCAATATCTGGAGGGGGTGATCCTGAACATCATGCCCTATTGGTTGCAGGATCTGTCGATTTCACTCTAAGGAGACCAAGATGAACCGTCGTGATTTCATGTATCTGAGTGCTGCTGTCAGCCTTGCCATGCCGGTGCTTGCCATACCCGGGCTGGCGGCTGCGGGCACTGCGTTTTCGCCCGAACTGCTGAAATCGGAACTGGCTGCGGGCAAGACGGTGGTGCTGGATTTCACCGCCAGCTGGTGCATCAGTTGCCAAAGCCAAGGCCGCAAGATTGATGAGTTGCGGGCGGAAAACCCCGGCTATGATCAGGCCATCGCCTTTCTCGATCTCGATTGGGATACCTACAAGGGCAGCGATATCGCCAATCTTTACGGGGTGAAAAGCCGTGGCTCGCTGGTGATCCTGCGCGGGGAGAAGATTTTGGCGCAAACCTTCTCCCACTCGTCAAAGGAAGATCTGAAGGCGATGTTTGATCAGGCGGCGGCTGCGGCCTGACTTAAGGTATCCGACGCGCGGGTGCGGGCAACCGACGCCCGCGCCATGCAGCGCGCCACCCAATCGCGGATCGCAGGATCATCCGGCGTGGTGTCCTTGAAGAACGCATAGGGTGAGTGGATCAGCAAATCCACCGCCGAATAGGTTTCTCCCAGCAGCCACGGCCCCTTGGCCAGCGCCGCCGACAGCCGGGCGATAACTTCGGGGTTGCCCCGGAAGGTGGCGGTCAGAGCGGGGTGGCTGATGCCGATGGCGGTGAAGATCAGCACCGGCTCCATCACGCTGCCATACCAGAACAGCCAGCTGAGATAGGCCGCGCGCGCCGGGGTGCCGGGTTTGGGGGCCATGCCGGTGTCGGGGAAAAGGGCGGTCAGATACAGGATCACGGCGGCGGATTCGGTGATCAGCGCCCCGTCATGCACCAAGGCAGGCACCTTGCCCTCGGGGTGCGGATTGCGCGGATCGCGCGCGCCACTGCCATCCTGACGCGGGATGTCGACGGCGACGATCTCGATCTTGTCGGCAATGCCCATCTCGTCGATCAGGTTCAGAATCCGCGACGAGCGTGACATCGGGGCGTGATACAAGGTCAGCATGGTATTCTCCTTTGCGGTTTGCATGGGGTAAGGTATAGCTGGCTCCTCCTGACAGTTTCCGGCAGCAGCGCATGGCCCGATCAGATCGTTTGTTCCGCCTTCTGGATGCGCTCCGGCGCTTGCCTCAGCCTGTGACGGCGGCGCGTCTGGCGGTTGAGACCGAGGTTTCGGAGCGCACGCTTTACCGCGATATCGAAACCCTGCGTGCAGGCGGCGCCCTGATCGACGGCGCCGCAGGGCTTGGCTATACCCTGACCGAAGACCCCGCCCTGCCGCCGCAGATGTTCACCCGGCTGGAGGTGGAGGCGCTGGTGCTGGGGCTTGGCGAGGTGCGGATGGCCGGCGATCCGGCGCTGGCACGTGCGGCGCAATCGGCGATGGCCAAGATCACCGCCACCCTGCCCGAACGGGTGCAGCGCCACGCGGTGCATGCCGTCAGCCAGACCTACCGGTTTGAGCAGCGCCCAGCCCCGCCCGCGCATCTTGGCCTGATCCGCGAGGCGTGCTGGGACGAACGGGCACTGGATATCCGTTATGGCGACAAGGAGGGTGTCGCCAGCCAGCGACGCATCTGGCCGCTGTCGGTGGTGTATCTGGACCGCACGCTGATGTTGCTGGCGTTTTGCACGCTCAGGCAGGATTTCCGCCGCTTCAAGCTGGACCGGATGCAGGATGTGCAGGTATCGGACGCCTATTTCAGGCCGCGCCGGGTGGCGTTGCTGCGCGATTTTCTGAAGCAGATGCAGGCGGGTTAGGGGGCAAGGGCGGCGCGCAGCCTTGGCGCGGCGAAATCCAGAAAGGCGCGCAGTTTCAGCGGCAGAAGGCCCTGACCGGGGTAGACAAGGCTGATGGGCACAGGCTTGGGCTGGTAGGGTTCCAACACCGTAACCAGCTTGCCCGCAGCCCGCGCGGCGGCAATCTGATAGCACAAAACCCGCGTCAGCCCGAGGCCCGAGATGGCCGCATCTATCGCCGCTTCGGCGGTGCTGAGGATCAGCCGGGGGTGGATTGCCACCGGCTGCGGCAGGCCGTCAAACGCCCAGACCTGCGGCTGCCCCAGATTCGAGACACTGATGCAGGCATGGGTGGCAAGATCGGCAGGGCCTTGCGGCATCCCCCGCGCCGCAAGATAGCCCGGGCTGGCGCCCACCACCTGCTGCGTCTGGCCCACCCGCACAGCCTTGAGCGCGCTGTCCGGCAGATGGCCGATTCTCAGTGCCAGATCAATGTGATCGTCAATCAGATGCACCACCCGGTCGGCAAGGTTTAGGGTGATATCGATCTGCGGGTGGTCGCGCAGGAACGCGGTGATCACCGGCAGCAGATGCAGCCGCCCGAACACCACCGGCGCCGTGATCACCAGATCACCTTGCAGATTGGCATATTCGCCCGCCGCTATCCGCTCGGCCTCGATCAGATCACCAAGGATGCGTTTGCTGGCCTGCACAAAGCCGCGCCCGGCCTCGGTCAACTCCAGCTTGCGGCTGGAGCGGGTCAGCAACCGCGCGTTCAGATGGGCTTCCAGATCGGTGATCTTGCGGCTGACAGTGGTAAGGGGCACCCCAAGACGGCGGCCCGCGGCCGACAGGCTGCCTGCCTCGACCACGGCGAGCAGCACCGACATCGCATCAAACCGGTCCATCATATTTCCGAATATTGGAAGGCTGCATGCTGATTATGCCGGATATCGCGCGTGCATGGAAGGGACTATCTCGGGGTCACCAAGCAATAACAGCCAAAGCAAAGGAAACCAGATGTCACGTTTGTCCGTCCCCGCGTCGATTGATGAAGCCCCCGCCGCGTCGCGCCCGCTGTTGCAGGGTGTGGTAAAGATGTTGGGTTCAGCGCCCAACCTGTTCCGTCTGGTGGCCAACAGCCCGGCGGCGCTTGAAGGCTATCTTGGGCTTTCGGGCGCGCTTGGCAAAGGCAGCCTGCCGGCCCCCACCCGCGAGCGGATAGCCCTTGCGGTGGCCGAGATCAACGGCTGTGACTATTGCCTGTCGGCGCACAGCTTTCTGGGCAAAAACCACGCCAAACTGGACGATGCCGAGATGCAGGCGAACCGCAAGGGCGGCTCGAATGATGCCAAAGCCGGTGCTGCGGTGCGGTTTGCGGCGGCGGTGGCCAAGGCGCGCGGCCATGTTGCCGACGCCGATCTGCACGCCGTCAAGGCAGCGGGGTACAGCGACGGGCAGATCGTCGAGATCGTGCTGCATGTCGCGCTGAACACCTGGACGAACTACATCAACTCCGTCGCCCAGACCGTGATCGACTTTCCGGCGGCACCGGAGCTGGTGGCCTGAACCCTGCAATCTGAAAGGAGATCCTGCCATGTCCCGCCCACCCCTGCCGCCATTCACGCTTGAAACTGCGGTCCGAAAGGTTCGTCTGGCCGAAGATGGCTGGAACAGCCGCGATCCGGGGCGGGTGGCGCTGGCCTATACACCCGACAGCGTCTGGCGCAACCGGGCCGAGTTTGTGTCCGGCAGGCCCGCCATCGAGGCATTACTAGCGGCCAAATGGGCGCGCGAGCAGGATTACCGGCTGATCAAGGAGGTGTGGGCATTTACCGGCGCACGCATTGCGGTGCGCTTTGCCTATGAATGGCATGATGCCACCGGGCAATGGTGGCGCAGCTATGGCAACGAGAACTGGGCGTTCGACGCCGGGGGTCTGATGCAAAGTCGCCACGCCAGCATCAACGATCTGGCGATCAGCGCGGCCGCGCGAAAATTCCACTGGCCGCTTGGCCGCAGGCCGGATGACCATCCGTCTTTGTCTGATCTGGAGTTGTAAGATGGAATATTCCAGCGATGTCGGCTTCACGCCCACGGTGAAGGCTATTCAGGCGCGCAAAGGCTCGCGCGACAGCTATGCGCGGCAGGAAGCAGGCGGCGGCTGGCGCACCGGGATTGACGCCGATCTGGCGGCGTTTCTGGCCCGGCAAACCTCGATCTTCATGGCGACGGTGAATGCCGGTGGCCAGCCCTATATCCAGCATCGCGGCGGCCCGGCTGGGTTCTTGCGGGTGGTCGATGCGCAGACGATTGGCTTTGTCGATTACAAAGGCAACCGGCAGTTCATCAGCGCGGGCAATCTGCTGGATAACCCGAAGGCGCATCTGTTCCTGATGGATTACGCCAACCGCCAGCGGATCAAGATCTGGGGCACGGCGCGGGTGGTGGAAGGCGACGAGGCGCTCACCGCCTTGCTGATGCCGGAAGGCTACCGCGCGCGGCCCGAGCAGGTGATCTTGTTCACCGTCACCGCATGGGATGCCAACTGCCCGCAGCACATTCCGCAACGCTTTGAGGCCGCCGATATCACGGCGGCGCTGACCAGCCGCGACGCGCGGATTGCCGCACTGGAGGCGGAGGTGGCACGGCTTGGCTCACCAAACGGCGTGGCTTGAAGTGAGATGCGGCTTGCCCGAAACACACAGCATCCGGTCCTGACAATTCGCCTAAAATTGTCGCTTGTTCTTCTCTGCGAAAATATCCCACGGGGGTGCGGGGGTGTGAAACCCCCGCTTTTTGACAGCGGGTGCGGCAAAACCCCGCCTCCCACACGGCCCATACCGCTTTACCCCCACAATCCGATCGGTGCGGCCTCAAAGCCGGGGAACACTTTGCCGGGTTGCGACAGTTTCATATGCCCCACCAGCAGTTCGGCCAGCACCGCGCGGTAATCGGTGGCGACGGCCAGATCGGCACCCTCTTCCAGCGCCTCATTGGCAAGCCCGGGCCAGCGCCCCACCATCCGCCCGCCGCGCGCTTGCGGCCCCAGCACCAGCATCACATTGCCGCGCCCATGATCGGTGCCCCCGGCCGAGTTGGCACGCAGGCGGCGGCCAAACTCGCTCATCACCACCACAGACACATCCTGTTGCAGCCCCCCCAGATCGCGCCAGAACGCCATCACCGCCGCCGAAAGCCCGCCCACCAGCCCGCCAAACTGCCGCGACTGGCCCACATGGGTATCCCAGCCCGGTACATCGACGGTGGCCACCCGCAGCCCCAGATCCTGCTTGATCGCCTGCGCCACCGTCATCAGCGGCGGCGACAGCGGGTTGCCTTCGGGATAGGCATGATCAGGGGCATAGGTCTTTACCACCTGCTCGGTTTCCGACCAAAGCCTGCCGCCGATCAGATCCGAAAGCTGCAACAGCCCGGCCATCGGCGCGCTTAGCGGGCCGTGGTCACCAAAGCCCGCGGCCAGTCGCGCGCGCAGGGCAGGCGCCAGCCAGTTGCCGGCACCGATCATCAGATCGGCCAACTCGCCCGCAACCGCCGCCCCCGCGCCAAGCAGCGAGCCCGGCTGCGTGGTGCCGACGGCAAGCGCGGGCATCGGGCCACCGGGTGCTGCGGCGGCCAGCCAGCGCCCGATCCAGCCCGAGGGATCGCCCGGCGGAATATCGCCGCCGAACAGGCCCCGCTCGATGCGGGCTTCGGCGTCAAAATGGCTGCGGGTGGCCTCGGTCAGGCCCGAGGCATGGATCAGCGACAGATCGCCCGCGTCATAAAGATCGGCAAGCGGCCCTGCGGCGGCGTGAAAGCGGAAATCGACATCGGCGATGTCTTGCCGGATCATCCGGCCCGCGCTGTCGCCCTTGCGGGCCACGCGCAAATCTTCCGGGCGGGCGGCGATCAGGTTTTCATCCGAGGCCGGGCAGACCAGCCCAAGGCCATCGGCGCCACCGCGCAGGAACAACACCACAAGGATCGGTTCACGGGCCATAATGTTCCCTATCGCAAAAGAAACTGCGGCGTCATCGCGCTGTAGGCGATGGCGAACGCGGCGAGGCCCTTGCGCTCGTCCGGGGCAAAGTCGCGGGCGGGCGTGGCGGCATCAAGGCCCATCAGTTCGGCCAGCCCCGCAGGTGCCGCACCGATACGGGCAGACCAGCGGGCGAGGAAAGCGCCAACCGGTTCGTCCCCGGTGCCAAGTGCCGCCAGATCAAGACTGGCCACACCGAACCAACCCTCATGGCTATAAAGCGCGAAATCCACCAGCCGGTTCAGGCTGCTGGCGCCTGTCCACCTGGCCATCACATCGGGGTGGCCGGTGGGGGGGCCATATTCGTGCTGCCGCCAGCCCGCGCGCATCAGACTGTATTGAAAGCTGTTTTCGCTGTCGGTGATCGCGGCCCCGGTGGCGCGGTACAGGGCGGCCAGAAACTCGAACGGGCGGCGCAGTTTGCCGGGCGGGGTGGCCATGAAGGCCGGGTCCAGCACCAGCAGGCGGATCACCTGAGCAATCTGATCGGGGGCATCTTTGGCGCGCAGGAACGCGGCTGTCAGCCTGTCAATCAGGCCCGCGTCAGGGTCATCACTCAGCAGCCGCCGGATCAGCTTGGTACAGATAAAGCGGGCGGTGGCCGGGTGGCTTGCCAACAGATCCAGCACCTGTTCGCCGTCCGCCATCGGCGCGCGGTTGGGCGCAAATTCCACCCCCAGAATGCGTTTCTGATAGGGGTCATGCCAGCCCTCGATATAATGAAACCGCCCGCTGAGGGGGGCGTTCTGCCCCTCAGTGATATAACGGCCATCGCCCACCGACCAGCCGGTAAAGGCGCGGGCCACCTCGTAGACATCGAGATCGAGATAGCCTTGCGCCAGCCCGTCCGCCACGCCCGGCACCGAATGCCAATCGTCATACCGGTCATTCAGATAACTGTCGGCCCCCAGCGTATGCAGTTCCAGCAACTCGCGGGCATAGTTTTCATTGGCGGGCGAGGCGCGGCTGTCGGCGTTGTTCAGATAATAAAGCATGGCGGGCGACCGCGCCACTTCGCCCAGCATTGCACGGAAATTGCCAAAAGCGCCCGCGCGCAGCAGGGCGTCATGGCTGGGGAAGAACGCCGCCGTATACTCGTCCTTCATCGCGTTGACGCTGAAATGGTCATGCCAGAACTGGGTCATCACTTCGGCAAGCTGCGCCTCGGCATGAACCGCGCGGATCAGCGAGGCCGCGATCACTTCCGACGCGGGGCGGGTGCGCTCGGAATACTCCATCCCCAATTCCCAGTCGATCAGCGGCAAATGCGCGGCGGGATCGTCCGCAAGGCCGCCAAGCGGGCGCAATTCATCAACCCCGGGCCAGGAATGGCCGTTCTCGTCGCTGCCAGCCTCGTAGGTTATGCGCAGGCGGGCGGCGGTCAGGCGCGCGGCAAGGGCCGTATCGGTGGCGGGCCGGGCGATCTGATCGTCAAGCCAGGTCTGCACGCCAAGCTGCTGAAAGGCGGCGCGGCTTTGCGGTGTGGCCCCGAAGGTCAGGCGGTTCAGCCAAAGATCGGCGCTCGGGCCTGTGCCCGGATCCACATTTGCGGTAAGACGCGCGGGCAGGCCGCCCGCCGCAAGGCCGGCCAGCAGGCTGGCATGAAACTGGCGTCGTGTCAGCATCGCGCGGCTCCCGCTTGGCACCCGGCTATTGCATGGATACTGGGGTAAACCTAGCATCGGCAACCCGATGTTCCATAGCCCCGCCGCAAGCGCCGGGCGGTTTCTTGCCGCCAAGACCGCTTGGCGAAACCGGGCAATCAGTTTAGGCAGGGCAGGCACCGGCAAACTTCAGGAACCGGGAAATCTCAGGAACCGTCATGTTGAAGGCCTACAAGACAGATACCAAAGGGCTGGCGCTGTGCGATGCGCAAACCCGGCCGGACGCGGCGCTGTGGATTGATCTTTTTACGCCAACCCCGGAAGAGGCGGCGCTGGTCGGCACCTGGGGGGTGGGGGTGCCCAGCCTTGCCGAGATGGAAGAGATCGAGGTTTCGAACCGTATCTACCGCGAGGACAACGCCGATTACATAACCGTGGTTCTGCCCGGCCTGAACGCTGCGGGCGATCAGATCAGCGGCCCGGTGTGCTTTGTGCTGATGGCCGAGCGGCTGATCACGGTGCGCCACCACGCGCCGCGCCCGTTTGAAACCTACCCCGAACGCGCCAGCCAGACCAACATCGGCTGCGCGCTGCCCGAAACGGTGTTTCTGGGGTTGGTGCAAGAGGTTATCGGGCGGCTTGCGGACCAACTGGAAGGTGTGGGGCGCGGGCTTGATGAGGTGACGCGCAAGGTGTACCAGCCCGATCCCCGCAGCCAGCGCCCGGTGGCGTTGCAGCGGGCTTTGGTCAACCTTGGCCATGAAGGCGAGCGGCTGAACCGGGTGCGTCTGGGCCTGATGACGCTGGCGCGCGGACTGAACCATTTTGGACAATCGCTGGCCACTTTCGAAAACCCGGCCGCCTTGGCCGAGTTTCTGACCAGCCAGTTGCGCGATGCCGCAGCGCTTGAGGTGCATGCCGATTTTCTGTCGCAGCGGCTGGCGCTGGCGTCGGATGCCACGCTGGGGATGATCAATCTGGCGCAGAACGGCACGGTGCGGATTGTATCGGTGGTGGCGGTGCTGTTCTTGCCGCCGACCTTGATTGCCAGCATTTATGGGATGAACTTTGCGCGGATGCCGGAACTGGCGCATCCCTTGGGTTATCCTATGGCGCTTGGCATGATGCTGGCCTCGGCGCTGCTCGCCTGGGCATTCTTTCGCTGGCGCGGCTGGCTTTGACGCGAACCGCGAAGCTGCGGGGGTGATGATGATCCGCGCGAGGTAAATGCCGCTCCGGCAACCGGAAATTGCGCATGCTATCCGGATGTAGCGCAAAAGTCGCAATTGTGGCGATACTCAGGAGAAAATAGGACAAAAGATACGCTTGCCGCAACTCGGCACTGGAAATTGTGACCAATCGCGCCTAACGCTTGCGTCAATCGGTCTTCAAAAATGGGGGCCAGCAACGTTCCGGGCGATAAAGCCTGGGCTTTTGAGGCGGAGCAGTAACATGGTCACGGCGATTAATTTCGCTGTCCGCGATTTCGCGGGCGGAACGCAGCACGGCACCGTCGCAGGTGAAACGCAGGGCAATTTCATTCAGGTAGGCTCGGGCGATGCGGTATCGCTCAACCTGTCGCGGGCCAGCGTGGTGGCATATGAACAGCAAGGCTCGGACCTGCTGATCAAGCTGGTGGACGGGCGCACCATCGTGCTCGCAGGCTATTTCGACGCAGCAGCGGGCGAGCAGAATCACCTTTACCTCTCGTCGGACGGCGAGATTGTCGAGGTGCTGGTGGACGAGACCGGCAATGGCGTGCTGTTCGCCAATTATGGCCCGGTTGAAGGGTGGGGCAAGTGGAGCCCACTCGATGATCTGCGGTTCACGGATGCGGACGGGGTGGGTGCCTTGGTTGTGGCGGCGGATGAACCCGCCGGGCAGGCCGCGTTCATCCCCGGCCTGCTGGGTGGTTTTGGCGGCGCGGGGCTGGCTGCGGCGGGCGTTGGCGTGGCGATCATCGGCAGTGGCGGTGGGGGTGATGGCGATGGCCGTGTGCCGCCCACGGTGACTGCGCAACCGGTGATGACGGTGACCACCAACACCGTCAACCCGGTGCTGCCGGTGTCGGGCACCGGCGAGCCGGGCGATACCGTCACTGTCACCATCGGCGGTGTGATCCAGACCACCACCATCACGCCCGAAGGCACCTGGGTGGTGTCATTCCCCGGCACCGGCCTGCCGCCAGACGGCACGCACACCACCACCGTTGTGGTAACACCACCCACCGGCGATCCTATCCCCCTGACCGGGCCGGGTTTCGTGATCGACCTGACGCCGCCCGAGGTGAGCGTGGTACATGGCACCCAAAGCGTGAACGACATCGAGAACCTGGCCGAATACGCCAACGGCGTGTCGATTGACGGGCAGGGCGAGCCGGGGGCGGCAATCTCGGTGCTGATCGGCAGCCATACCCAGACGACGACGGTGGGCACCAACGGCAGCTGGACCGTAACCTTCCCGCAAAGCGAAGTCGCGCCGGGCGAGTACAACATTCCGGTGAAGATCACCGCCACCGATCCTCTGGGCAACCAGACGGTGCTGAATGATGTGGTGGTGATTGATACCGTGCCGCATCCGATCACCTTCAATGCGGTGACCAGCGACAATCTGGTGAACCTTGCAGAATCGGGGTCGGGGCTGGTGGTGACCGGCACGTCGACAGCGGGGGCCGGCATGACGGTGACGCTGCAAGGTGTGGTGCAAACCGCAACCGTGGCCGCCAATGGCACATGGTCGGTAACCTATCCCACGGGCACCTTGCCTGCCGGGGAATACACCGCCACCCTGACCGCCACCACGGTGGATGCGGCGGGCAACGCATCAAGCGCCACACATGATTTTCTGGTGGATACGCTGGGTGCCGTCAGCATCACTGCGCCGGTTGCCGGGGATAACATCGTCAATGCGTCTGAGGCGGCGGGCGGTGTGGTGCTCAGCGGCACGGCGCAGGCCAATTCGACCGTTTCGGTGGCGTGGAACGGCACCACCCTGCCTGCCACCACCAACGCGGCGGGGGTGTGGTCGGTGACCTTCCCGGCCACCTCGATCCGGGGCGGCACCTATGATACCACTGCCACCGTGACCGGCACCGATGCGCAGGGCAATGCGGCAACCGCGTCGCACCCGGTCCGCATTGATACCGAAACCGCCGTGGCGGTTAATCCGGGGCAGGCGGGCGGCGATGACAGGGTTTCGGGCCTTGAGGCCGCGGCCGGCATCGCGCTGACCGGCACGGCCGAGGCCGGGGCGTCTGTGGCGGTCACCTTTGAAGGGGTGACCCACACGGTGCAGGCCGATGGCACCGGCCATTGGACGGCGAGCTTTACCGCCACCGAAGTGCGCGCGGGCACCTATAGCTCGACCGTTTCAGTGACAGCGACCGATCTTGCGGGCAACACCGCCGCCACCACCCACACCATTGCCGTGGATACCGAAACCGCCGTGGCGGTGAACGCCGGGCAAGCGGGCGGTGACGACAAGGTATCGGGGGCCGAGGCCGCCAATGGGCTGCAACTTACCGGCACGGCAGAGGCAGGTGCTTCGGTGGCGGTGACGTTTGAAGGGGTGACGCGGACGGTTATCGCCAGCAGCACCGGCGCATGGGCCGCGAATTTCGCGGCCTCCGAAGTGCGGGCGGGGGTTTACACCTCCACCGTGGCGGTGACGGCGACTGATCTTGCGGGCAACACGGCCAGCACGACGCATCTGCTGAATGTCGATACCCAAACCGGGGTAACGGTTGATCCGGGGCAGGCGGGTGGCGATAACCTGATCTCAGGGGCCGAGGCGGCGCAGGGGATTGCGCTTACCGGCACCGCAGAGGCCGGAGCATCGGTGGCGGTGACGTTCGAAGGTGTGACGCGGACGGTGATTGCCAGCAGCACCGGCGCGTGGACGGCGAATTTCGCGGCATCCGAAATCCGGGCGGGCACCTATCCGTCGACGGTTTCGGTGACGGCAACCGATGCGCTGGGCAACACCGCCACCACCACCCATAACCTGACGGTGGACACGCAGACGACGGTTGCGGTCAATCCGGGGCAGGCGGGCGGCGATAACCTTGTCTCGGGCGCCGAGGCCGCGTCTGGCCTTGCGCTGACCGGTACGGCCGAGGCGGGTGCTTCGGTGGCGGTGACCTTTGAAGGCGTAACTCGCACGGTCATTGCCAGCAGCACTGGCACTTGGACCGCGAATTTTGCCGCCTCCGAGGTTCGGGCGGGCACCTATGCCTCGACCGTGACGGTGGTGGCGACTGATCTGGCGGGCAACACCGCCACCACCAGCCACGCATTGAACATCGACACCCAAACGTCGGTCGCGGTGGGTCCGGGGCAGGCGGGCGGCGACAACATCGTGTCGGGGGCCGAGGCCGGGTCTGGCCTTGTGCTGACCGGCACGGCGGAAGCGGGGGCTTCGGTGGCGGTCACCTTCGAGGGGGTGACACGGACGGTG
>JANNAV010000226.1:0-15398 GCA_031384695.1 Paracoccaceae bacterium | reverse complement strand
CGATGACAAAGAGGGGGGGGGTTTAACCCCCCCCCCCCCCCGGGGGTTTTTTGGGGGTAAGAAAGGGGGGGGAAACATTTTTTTTAAATTGTTGTTAGGGGGGGGGGGGGTTTTGGTTGGGGGCCGACCCGGGTGGGGGGGGGGTGGGGGGGGGGGCGGGGGCCGGGGGTGGGGGGGGGCCCGGCCCCCCGGCGCGCTTTCACATTGTGGGGGGTTTCCACACCCCCCCACCCCCGTGGGATATTTGTGCAGTAAAGAAGCGGAGGGAAAACTTTAGGTAAATTGTCTGGATCGGCCTTGTCGGGATTTGGTCTGGCTGCATCCCGGTATGTGGGTGGGATGTGGCGGCATGCCAAGCCGGTCTGCCGGTTTTTTTGTGTGCCGGATATGTGGCGACGTTGGCACCGCGCGGCGATCGCCTGGTGGCAAACAGCACACAGACCATCCCGGCCCGTCTGGCCTATTGCGGCGGTGTCGCCTATGGTTGCGCGATGCTGCCCACGCTAATCTTTTCCGACGATCAGGCCGAGGCTTATGACCGCGTTGCGGCCGAGTTGTATGGCATGGGCATTGATCTGGCAGCGGCGGGTTTCACGCCGCGCGTTGAGGGCAAGGCCGCGGTTCTGGCGGTGGTGGGCAAGGCGGGATCGGGCAAGACCATGCTGCTGGCGGCGCTGTACAAGGCGCTGGTGGCGGCGGGCGTCGATGTGGTGTCGGGCGATTACGAGGGCAAGCGCCGCAAGGAAAGGCGGACGCTCGCGATCCTTGCGCCGACCAACAAGGCGGCCTCGGTGCTGCGGCTGCGCGGGGTGCCTGCGACCACGATCCACCGGATTCTCTACACCCCGCTTTATGATCCGCAATACGAGCGCATTGCCGAGTGGCTGGCGGGCACCGGCAACCGGCCTGCGGTGGAGGGGTTGACGGAACTGGCGCTGGACCGGGCCTTTGCGTTTTATCAACAGGTGGCCTCGATTCCGGGGGCGCTGGCGGCGGCGGGCTTGAAGGGAAGCGATTTCATCAAGGGCTGGAAGCGGCGGGACGAGCCGCTGGATGTGGGGTTTGTCGACGAATCCTCGATGCTGGACGAGCGGCAGCTGGACGATCTGCGCGAGATTTTCCCGACGCTGGTGCTGTTTGGTGATCCGGCACAGCTGGCGCCGGTGGGCGCTTCGGGCGAGATGGTGTTCGACCGGCTGGGCGATCCGCGCAAACTGGTGCTGAGCCGCATTCACCGGCAGGCCGAGGATAACCCGATCCTTGATCTGGCGCATGCCTTGGGCAACGAGCGGCTGGGGTTTTCCGAGTTCGAGCGCATGGTGGAGGCGGCGGCTTTGCGAGACAACCGCGTGATTCTGGCCGAGCGGGTGGACGCCGACATGATGGCGCGCAGCCCGGTGCTGGTCTGGCGCAATGCCACCCGTATCCGGCTTATTCAGGCGTTCCGGCAGGCGCATGGCGCGCCCGAGGATGCGCTGCTGCCGGGCGAGCCGCTGATCTGCGACGGGATTGAACTGCCGCTGAAACACCGCAAGAAACGCATCGACCTTGAGGCGCGCGGCCTGATCAAGGGGGCGCAGGTGATCTATCTGGGGCAGGGGTCGCGGGACGGCTTTGCGCGGTTGCATGTGGTGGGGGCGGAGGAGCCGCAGGTATCCGCCGCCTCGATCATCAAGATCGAAAAGCCGGATGAGGCCGAGCCGTTCATCCCTTCGGCGGCGCGGATGGGGGCGGCGTTTCTGCATGGGGCGGCGGTGACGGTGCACAAGGCGCAAGGTTCGCAATGGGAGGCGGTGCAGGTGTTCGCGCCCGATCTTTATGCGGCAGCGCAATCGGGGCGCTCCGAAGCGGGGGTGCCTTTGTGGAAGCGGCTGGCCTATGTGGCGATCACCCGGGCGCAGACCCGGCTTTTCTGGGTGGTGCGCAACCGGCTGGCGCTGCCGAAACAGGCGCTGACGGTGGCCGATCTGCGCAGCCCGGCGGTGGCGCTGACGCTGGCGCCGGAAGAAGCGGGCCTCTGAGGCTTTCCTTACCGCGCAGGCCGCCTTAAGATCGGAGCAAATTCAGGGAGACCCCGATGCGCTGTGTTTTCGTTCAGTTCCGTTGCACCCCCGGCAAAACCTACGAGGTGGCCAACGCCATCTATGACCGCGAGGCGGTCAGCGAATTGTTCTCGACCTCGGGCGAGTATGATCTGATCGCCAAGGTCTATATCCCTGAGGACGCGGATGTCGGACATTTCCTGTCGGACAAACTGTTCGATATACCCGGCATCGTGCGCACCCTGACCACGATGACTTTCAAGGCCTTCTGATCCCCGGTTCTTTGGCGCGTCCTCAACGAAGTTTTGGCGGCCCGTCGTTGCGTGCCGCAGTCACAAACTGCGCAATCAGCCCAGCGTTCTTCACGCCGGGCGCTGTTTCCACGCCGGAGGATACGTCCACCTGCCGGGCGTTGGTCAGGCGGATGGCTTCGGCGACGTTGGCGGCGGTCAACCCGCCCGCCAGCATCCACGGCCGCAGCCAGCGGCGCTGGGCCAGCAGGCGCCAATCGAAGATCAGGCCGTTGCCGCCGGGCAGGGCCGCACCTTTGGGCGGTTTGGCGTCCAGCAATATCTGATCGGCGGCGAGGCTATACTCCTGCAAGCCCGCCAGATCACCCTCGTCCGCCACCCCCACCGCCTTCATCACCGGCAGGCCATAGCGGGCGCGCAGTTCGGCCACGCGGGCGGGGGGCTCGTGCCCGTGCAGTTGCAGCATATCCAGCGGCACCGCCGCAATCAGCGCATCAAGGGCGGCGTCGTCGGCATCCACCACCAGCGCCACCTTGGCGAGGCCGACGGGAGCGGCGAGGGCGAGGATGCGGGCCTCGGGCAGGCTCAGATGGCGCGGGCTTTTGGGAAAGAACACAAGGCCCATATAGGCGGCACCGGCCTCTGCCACGGCGGCCACATCGGCCGCGCTGCGCAGGCCGCAGATTTTCACCCGGATATCCGGCATTTCAGCGGGCTTTCGTGGCGGGCCGGTCCAGCAGGGCCAGAATCTCGTCCTTGGGGGTGGTTTCGCTGTCGCGCATCACCGCCAGTTCGCGTTCCAGCCGGCTGACCTCGCGGGTTTTGCGGCTGGCGGTGGTGCGGTGCTTCATCTCGCGGAACCATTCCCAGACAAAGCCGATCAGCAGGCCGGTGACGATGCCGCCGAAGATCACCAGAAACAGCGGCAGCTGAATGCGCAGATCGACGCCGATCAGAGCCGCGAAATCATCGGGCAGGGCTTGCAGGCTGACCACCGTTCGGTTGGCCATCGCCACGATCAGCAAGGAAATTCCCAGCAGGGCCAGAAACAGAATGCGCAGATATCGGATCATGGCCCACCCCAAAGGTTATGGCCCCTTATCGGGGTTGGTGGCGCGCCATGCAAGCGGCGGCTTACTTGCCGTTCAGCCGGTCGCGCAGCAATTTGCCGGTTTTGAAGAAGGGCACTTTCTTGTTGTCCACCTGCACGGATTCGCCGGTGCGGGGATTGCGGCCGATGCGGGCATCGCGCGCCTTGACGGAAAACGCGCCAAAACCGCGCAGTTCCACCCGGTCGCCCTTGGCAAGCGCGTCGATGATCTCTTCAAAGACCGTGTTCACGATCCGCTCGACATGACGCTGGGTCAGGTGCGGATTCTCGTCAGCAATCTTCTGGATCAGTTCCGAACGGATCATGCGTCATATCCCCCTAGTGATCACCCCGGTCCTCTGGCGGTCCGTTCAGTGCCAACTTTGCCAAACTCCGACCGACTATAGCCAAGAAATTTCAGGCTACAAATGAAATAGCGGCGGATAACCCTGCCAAATCAAAAGGCCCCGCATTCCTGCGGGGCCTTTTCATGCGGTTAAGCGGTTATCAGCTTTTATCGGCCTTCAAAGCGGCACCAAGAATATCGCCCAAGGATGCGCCCGAATCGGACGAGCCGTACTGTTCCACCGCTTCTTTTTCTTCGGCGATCTCGCGCGCCTTGATCGACAGGCCCAGACGACGGGTTTTGCTGTCGATGTTGGTCACGCGCACGTCGATCTTGTCGCCGACCTGGAAACGCTCGGGGCGCTGGTCGGCGCGGTCGCGGCTGAGGTCCGAACGGCGGATGAAGGATTTGGCGCCGTTGTATTCAACCTCGATGCCACCCTCTTCGATCATGGTGATGGCCACTGTGATGATCGCGCCGCGTTTCACGCCGTCAACCGCATCGGTGAAGTTGTCTTCGCCCAATGCCTTGATCGACAGCGAGATACGCTCTTTCTCGACATCCACTTCGGAAACCGAGGCGGTGACAGAATCGCCCTTGCGGTAGTTGGCGATGGCATCCTCGCCGCGCTGATCCCAGCTGAGATCGGAAAGGTGCACCATGCCGTCGATATCGTTATCAAGGCCGACGAACAGACCGAACTCGGTGATGTTCTTGACCTCGCCTTCGATGGTCGAGCCGACCGGGTGATTCTCGGCGAACACTTCCCACGGGTTGCGCTGGGTCTGCTTGAGGCCCAGAGACACCCGGCGCTTGGCAGAGTCGATTTCCAGCACCATGACCTCAACCTCTTGCGAGGTGGAGACGATCTTGCCGGGATGCACGTTCTTCTTGGTCCAGGACATTTCCGAGACGTGGACAAGGCCCTCGACACCGGCCTCAAGTTCGACAAACGCGCCGTAATCGGTGATGTTGGTGACACGGCCCTTGTGCTGGGTGCCGAGTGCATAGAGCTTTTCAACCGCATCCCAGGGGTCGGACTGCAACTGTTTCATGCCCAACGAAATACGGTGGGTTTCCTTGTTGATCTTGATGACCTGCACCTTGATCGTCTCGCCAATGGCGAGAATCTCGGACGGATGGTTGACGCGGCGCCATGCCATGTCGGTGACGTGCAGCAGGCCGTCCACGCCGCCCAGATCGACGAAGGCACCGTATTCGGTGATGTTCTTCACCACGCCGTCGATGGTCTGGCCTTCGGTCAGGTTGCCGATCACTTCGGCGCGCTGTTCGGCACGCGATTCCTCAAGGATCGCACGGCGCGACACCACGATATTGCCACGGCGGCGGTCCATTTTCAGAATCTGGAACGGCTGCTTCATGCCCATCAGCGGGCCTGCATCGCGCACCGGGCGTACGTCAACCTGAGAGCCGGGCAAGAAGGCCACGGCACCGCCAAGATCAACCGTAAAGCCGCCCTTGACGCGGCCAAAAATGGCACCGTCAACGCGGGTCTCAGTGGCATAGGCTTTTTCCAGACGGTCCCAGGCTTCTTCGCGGCGGGCTTTCTCGCGGCTGATCACAGCCTCGCCCTTGGCGTTTTCCACCCGGTCGAGATACACTTCGACAACATCGCCGATGTTGATGTTGACGGTTTCGCCGGGGTTGGCAAATTCCTTGATGTCGATGCGGCCTTCCATCTTGTAGCCGACATCGATGATGGCCTGACCTGCCTCGATGGCGATCACGCGGCCTTTGACAACGGTGCCCTCTTCGGGCGTGTCAATTTCGAAGCTTTCCTTCAGCAGGGCTTCGAAGTCTTCCATAGTGTTTTTAGCGCACATTCAGTTCGGTCCTTTTCACATGATAACGGCCATGCGGTTGGCTCCGCCGGTCTTGGCCCTGAGAATGATTCGCCGCGCGGGGTAAAGGCCGGGCCGGGCCCTGGGCGGACGCCGTTCTATAGGCGCATGTGGCCTTGCAGGCAAGGGTTCAGGCGGCAAGGCCAAGGTGATCGGCATCAAAGCCAGCGCGGGCAAAGGTTGCGAGCAGGCGGGCGGTGAAATCGGGGGCGTCAAGCCAGAGGCAGTGCTGGCCGAAGTACCAGTAAAGTGCGCGGGCGTGGTCTTTTTGGCGGGTGAGGGCGGCGGCGAGGGCTGCGGGGAAATCGGCGGGGCGATGGACGGTTTCGACGAAGTGGTGGAAATCGGATTTGCCGAACAGGATGGCGGGTTTGCCGTGTTGGAAGCCTTCAAGCGCCACTGCCGAGTTGATCGACACGGTGACGGCGGCGCAGGCGAGGATATCGTGGACATTGGCATTGGTGGCGATCAGGGCGTGGCCGTGCCTTTGTGCGGCGGCAATCTGGGCCATGCCCATCGCCTGTTTCAGGGGGTGGGGTTTGACCAGCACCGGGCGGCCTTGGGCACCCAGCGCCACCGCCTGCAGCATCTGGGCCATGGACGCATGCGCGTGGCCCAGATTGTGCGGCGAGGGGCCTTGCAGGAACACGGCGATGGCGCCTTCGGGCAGGGTTTCCACGGCATCGGGCTGGCGGTAGCGGGATTTGCGGGCGGCGGCGAAGCGTTGGGTGATCTGGGCCGCGAAAGCATCAGCGCTGGGTTTATCCACTTGCGCGGGGTCATAGGGCAGGGCACCGATGCTGCTTTCGGCCAGCACGCCTTGCGGGTCCAGATGCCAGAAGTCCTTGAGGTAGGCGGTGCAGGCGTTGAGATAGCCTTGCGCGTTGATCCGGCCATTGTCGACGATGTGCAGATCGCCGTCCGGTTGGGCATCGCGGGGGGGGCGGGTTTGCAGCAGAATTTGCGCGCCGCGTGGCAGCAGCGTATCCTCTATGCGTTTGTAAAGCATATCACTTCGGCCACGGAAAGTGGGGTGCAGGCGTTCGGGCAGGTGCAGGATGATCCGTGCCACCGGGGTCAGGCGTTTCTGGCGAGGGCTGCGGCCACGATGGCGCAGGCGGCGGATATGGCGGCCTCGGGCGACATCTGCGAGGTATCCAGCAGATGCGCGTCGGGGGCGGCGCAGAGGGGGGCGGTGGCGCGGCCGCTGTCGCGGGCATCGCGTGCCAGAACGTCGGCCAGCACCTTTGCAGGATCGCCGCCCAACTCTTGCCAGCGGCGCTGCGCGCGCACGGGCGCGGCGGCGGTGATGAACAGTTTGACCTCGGCCCCGGGGCAGATAACGGTGCCGATATCGCGGCCATCGAGCACGGCACCCCCGGGTTGCCGGGCAAAGCGGCGCTGAAACGCCAGCAGTTCGGCGCGCACCTCAGGCAGGGCGGCGATGCGGCTGGCGGCCTCGCCCGCCGCCATGCTGCGCAGATCGTCGCGGGTAAGGTCGGCTGGGGTAAGGGCGCGGGCGGCGGCAACCGGATCGCCACCGAGGGCGGCGGTGGCACGGTAAAGCAGGCCGGTGTCAAGATGGGCAAAGCCGAAGTGCTGCGCCACGGCGCGCGCGACGGTGCCCTTGCCCGCCGCCGCCGGGCCATCAATGGCGACAGTGAAGATCATCGGGCGGGTGTCCTTGGGGTGGGTTGGCATGTTCCTTAGCGCGCAATTCCGCCGCTGTCATGGGGGAGATGAGGGAATAGCAAAGGTCCAGTGGACCTTTGCCCCGAAGAACGCCCGGCCCGTGGCCGGGCCGGGTGGCAGGTGCTGCCGCCGGGGCGATGGCCTCTTGCTTGATTGGTATCAACTCCAGCAAGAAACAGAGAAGAAAGGGGCGGGTTTCATCAATCCTTACGTAGGTTTGCGGCCGCCGTTGTGCAAGAACCAGTCGTCGGGGTAGGGATACCACCAGCTTTGGCGCCGGGGGCTGTGGTCGATGATCACCATCTTGCTGCGCCGGAAGGCGTCAAGCCCCTGGCGGCCAAGTTCGCGGCCAAGGCCCGAGGCTTTCCAGCCGCCAAACGGCAGGGCGTCGTTGTCGATCAGCGGGTTGTTGATCCAGACCATGCCGGCCTCCAGCCGTTCGGCGGCCGCCATCGCCTCGTCCAGCCGGGTGGTGAAAACCGACGCGCCAAGCCCGAAGTCCGAGGCGTTGGCACCGGCGATGGCGGCGTCGAAATCAGGTACGCGGACCACGGCGGCAACCGGGCCAAAGCATTCCTCGTTCAGAATATCCATATCGGGGGTGCAGTTGGTGAGGATGGTGGGGGCATAAAACCAGCCACACTCCAGCCCTTCCGGCACCCCCCCGCCGCATTCCACCCGCGCGCCTTTGGTAACCGCATCGGCCACCAGACGCATCACCTTGTCGCGGGCGGCCTTGCTGACCAGCGGCCCGATTTCGCTTTTCTCAAGCCCGGGGCCGATGCGCAGGGGCAGGGTTGCGGCGACAAAGGCGGCGATGAAGGCATCATGCACCGCGTCCACCACATAGAGACGCTCGGCCGAGGTGCAGACCTGGCCGGTGAGGTGGAACGCCGCCGTGACCGCGCCTGCGGCGGCGATATCCAGGGGCGCGCTGGCGGTGATGATCATCGGATCACTGCCGCCCGCCTCGATCACCGCCGGTTTGAAGCGCGCCGCCGCCGCCGCAGCCACCGCGCGGCCTGCGGCGACCGAGCCCGTGAAGGCCACGGCATGGGTCTGCTCGCTTTCGACCAGAGCCCGGCCCAGATCGGCACCGCCGGGCAGGCAGGCGACCAGGCCTTCGGGCAAGTCTTGAAACACCCGGCAGAAATCGAGGGTGCAGAGCGTGGTTGCGGCGGCCGGTTTGATGACGCAGCCGTTGCCTGCGGCCAGCGAGGCGGCCACCGTCCAGCACATCAGCAGGATCGGAAAGTTGAAGGGCATGATATGGGCCGAAACGCCCAAGGGTTCATAGCGGGCATATTGGAACGAACCGGCCTGAGTGGTGCCCGCAACCTTGCCCGCCTCGTCGCGTGCCATTTCAGCGTAATAGCGGAACACCGGGGCGCAGTTGGCCAATTCGCCGATGGCCTCGGGGTAAGGTTTGCCCATCTCGCGGCTCATCAGGATGGCGCAACCGGTGAAATCTTCGGCCTCGATCCGGTTGGCGAGGTGGTGCAGGTGGCGGGCGCGGGTTTTGGCGTCGAGCTGCTTCCACCGCGACTGGGCCGCGTTCACCGCCAGCAGCGTGGCGGCAAGTTCGGCGGCGGTGGTTTCGGCAATGCGGCCCACCTCGGCGAGGGTGGCGGGGCAGATCACCGGCAGCGGCGTACCTGCGGCGGCATGGTAGGCGGGTGCCACGAAATAGCAGGGTGTGGTGGGGGTGAACATCGGGGTTCCTCAGCGGATCATGTAGACCTTCTTGATCGTCTCATGGACGGTGCAGACGCCTTTCCAGTCTTTGGGGAAATAGGCGGCGGTGTCGGGCAGCACCTCGATCACATCGCCGGATTCGTGGACATAGGTGCAGCGGCCCGCCAGAAAGTGGCAAAACTCATCACTGGTAACGTGGCAGAACCATGTGCCGGGGGTGCAGATCCAGAGGCCGGTCTCAGACGCGCCGCCGTGGCCTTTGGAGAGGACGCGGCCCGAGACGCGTGAGACGCCTTCCAGCATGGTGGGGACGGTGCCCCAATCGACGATATCGGTGATCTCGAGGGGGTTGCGCATGACGGGAGTGTTCATTTTCGCCTCTTACGCCAGCATGTAGATGTTGCGGATGGTCTCGTGGACCGTGCAGCGCCCGGCCCAGCCAGCGGCGAAGGCGACGCAGGTGCCGGGCGTTACCTCGATCACCTCGCCGTTGTCGTGGGTGTAGGTGGCGCGCCCCGCTACGAAATGGCAGAACTCGTCGCGCGGGATTGCCAAAGACCATGCGCCGGGGGTGCAAACCCAGATGCCGGTTTCGGGCCGGTTGTCCGGGCCTTTGAACAGCAGGCGGCCGCTGTTGTGCGAGCCGGGTTCGGTGATGTTGGGCTGCGGACCCCAATCGGCCAGATCGTTGTAAGTGCTGGCCGCGTGGATGTGCGGCGCGGTTGAGGCAAGGTTGGTCATAGCAGGCCCTCCAGCAGGGTGGCGGCTTTTTCGGGGCCGTTTTGCGATTGCATATGCGCGGCGGTGGCCCGGAGTTTGGCCTGCATCGCGGCGTCGGTCAGGCAGGTTTCGATGCTGGCCAGCAGGTCGGCATCGGTCCAGGCATAGCGATCAGAGCGCAGGCCGTGGCCGGTTTCCTGCACCCGCATGGCGTTGTCGTGGCCATCCCAGACATAGGCCATGATGATGGCAGGCTTGCCGAAATAGAGGCATTCGGTGAACGAGTTGTTGCCGCCGTGATGGATCACCAGATCGACCATCGGGATCACCGAGGGCTGGGGAAACCAGTTGGAAATCACCACATTGGGTGGCAGATCGGTGTATTCGGCGGCATAGTCGCCGACATTGACCAGCGCGCGGAACCGCGATTTGCCGATAAGGGTGATCAGGCGTTTCAACAGGTCAGTATCGCCCGCACCAAGGCTGCCGAAGGAGATATACAGGAGCGGGCCGAGGGGATTGGCGGCGAAGGCGGGCATCTCGTAGGGGACTTCCTTGCGCACGCAGCCTTCGAGGTATTGGAACTGCTTGGGGTTCAGCGGCCGGGCGCGGGTGTAGGTGACGGGTTTGGGGTAAAGCAGCAGGTTCAGAAAGGGCGAAGCCTCAAAGAACTGGCCCAGCGGGTAGGGCGCCTCGTTGTGGGCGGCGAGGAAGGCGTTGAAATCATCGTGGATCGGTTTGATCGTGGCGTTGAACTTGGCGTGAAAGGCGCGGTGGCCTGCGTGGTCATGCACGCTCATCCCCGAGAGGTGCGGCGGGATGGCGTCATCCTCGATCTCGTTTTCCGAGCAGGAGATGATGCGGACCCAGGGCTTGCCGGATTGCTTGATCGCGGGGAAGAGGATGACGTTATCGACGCAGATCACATCGGGTTTGACGCGGGCAAGGATCGCGGGCAGGTCTTTTTGCGCCCATTTGGCACTGTCAACAATCGCCTCCCAGCAGTCTTTCACGTAATTGTCGATCTGGTCGATCGGCGATTTGCGGAAGTTGGGGATATGGCCGTTGATGAAGTTTTCCCAGAATTTGGCCAACTCAGCAGCGGGCATCGGGGCCGAGAGGGCGACGGGGTGGGCCTCGAAGCCGTAGCCTTCGTAAACCGGCACGAAACCGGGGTCCGAGAGGAACACGGCGCGGTGGCCGCGGGCGGTGATGGCCTGGGCTATGCCCACCGAGTTCAGGGCGGGGCCGAAGGCCGCTTCGGGGAAGAAGGCGAAGGTTTTTGGCGGCATGGGTTATCCTTTGGTATCCGGCCCTCAGGCCGGGAAGATGCGGGTGTCCTTGGCGGCCCAGCCCAGAGTGACGGGATCGCCTTGCGCGAGGTTTTGCGCCTCGGCTGCATCGGCGGTGAGGCGGACGATGACGGGTTTGGCGGTGGCGGTGGTTTGCACATGCAGTTGCAGGTCCAACCCGTGATAGGCAAGGGCTGTCACGGTGCCGGGAAGGCGGTTTTCACCGGGGGCAAGGTGCAGGCGTTCGGGGCGGACGGCGGCCACGGCGGGGCCATTGGCAGTGCCATCCGTGGTGATCAGGGTTCCGTCTGCACAACGCAAACCCGATGGTTCTGCCAGGCCGGGAAAGAAGTTCATCACGCCGATGAAACCGGCGGCAAAGCGGTTGACGGGGTGTTCGTACACCGCGCGCGGGGCACCCGATTGCAGCAGTTTGCCGTCTTGGAGAATGGCGATGCGGTCGGCCATCACCAGCGCCTCTTCCTGATCATGGGTGACGATCACGAAGGTGATGCCAACCTCGTGTTGCAGGCGTTTCAGCTCCATCTGCATGGCGCTGCGCAGCGTTTTATCCAGCGCGCCCAAGGGTTCATCCAGCAGCAGCACCTGCGGGCGTTTGACGAGGGCGCGGGCGAGGGCGACGCGCTGTTTCTGGCCACCCGAAAGCTGATCGGGTTTGCGGCTGGCGAAGGGGGCAAGTTCGATCACTGACAGGATCTCGTCGACACGGGCGTTGATCCGGGGGCGGGGCAGGTGTTCCATCTCCAGCCCGTAGGCGATGTTGGCGCGCACGGTCATATGCGGGAAAAGGGCGTAGGATTGGAACATCAGGTTCACCGGGCGCTTGTTGGGCGGCACGTGGGTGATGTCTTTGCCCGCCAGCAGTATCTGGCCCGAACCGGGGGCCTCGAACCCCGCGAGCAAGCGCAAAAGCGTGGTCTTGCCACTGCCCGAGGGGCCAAGCAGGGCGTAGAACTGGTTGCTCTGGATATCGAGCGACAGATCATCCAGCGCTTTGACGGTGCCAAAGCTTTTCGACACGTTGCGGATTTGCAAAAGCGGGGTCATTGGCCGGGCAGTCCGCCTTTGTTCAGGCGCTGGGCCAGTGCGAGAGTGGTGACACTGATGCCCAGCACGAGGGTGGCCAGTGCGTTGATCTCGGGGGTGACGCCAAAGCGGATCATGGCGTAAATCTGCATCGGCAGTGTGGTGGAGCCGCGCCCGGCCCCGGCGGTGAAGAAGGCGATAATGAACTCGTCAACCGAGAGGGTGAAGGCGAGAAGCGCCCCCGCGATGATGGCCGGGGCAAGCACGGGCACCACGATGCGGCGGTAGGTGGTGAAGGCGGGCGCGCCAAGATCGGCAGACGCCTCGACAATCGACCAGTCGAAGGATTTCAGCCGGGCGCGGACCACCGCACAGACGAAGGCGAGGTTGAACACCACATGCGAGGCGATGATGCTGTGCAGGCCCATCGGCACCTTCAGCAGCGAGAAAAAGCTGAGCAGGGCGATGGCGAGGACGATATCGGGGATGATCATCGGGGCGAAGATCAGAGCCTCGAGCGCGCGGCCTTTGCGGCGGCGGGTTTCGATGCCGATGGCAAGAAGGGTGCCCAATAGTGTTGAGAGGGCCGCCGAGACCAGCCCGACGATCAGGGTGTTGCGGGCGGCGTGCAGGATATCGGCGTTCTGCCACAAGGCGGCGTACCATTGCAGGGAAAATCCGGTCCATGCGGTGGGCAGGCCGCCGGCGTTGAACGACAGCGCCACCAGCACCGAAACCGGGATGTACAGAAAGGCGAAAACGGCGCTGAGGATGGCCAGCATCAGGCGGCGGTCATGCATGGCGGCCCCGTTCGGCGGCGAGGGTTTGCACCAGCAGCAGCCCCATCATCACCGCGATCAGCACCATCGACAGCGCGGCCCCGAAGGGCCAGTCGTTGGCGGTGAGGAACTGGGCATAGACCACGTTGCCGATCATCTGGAACTGGCCGCCGCCCAGCAGGGCGGGCGTCACGAAATTGCCTATCGACAGCACGAACACGAACACCGCCCCCACCGCGATGCCGGGCAGCGTGAGGGGCAGGGTGATGCGCCGGAAGGTGGTAAAGCGCGAGGCCCCCAGATCATGCGAGGCCTCGGCGATCTCGGGGTTCAGGCGCGACAGGGGGGCGTAGCAGGCAAGGATGACGAAGGGCAGATAGCTGTAGACAAGGCCGAGGATGACCGCGCCTTCGGTGTAAAGGATCTGTGGCATCTCGCCTTGATAGCCCAATAGGCGGGCGAAGCGGGTGATCAGGCCTTCGCGGTTCAACAGCACGATCCACGCGTAAGTGCGGATCAGGTAGTTCGACCAGAACGGCAGCACCGCAAAGAACAGCAGCACCGGCTGTTGGCGCTTTGGCATGGCGGCGATGGCGTAGGCGGCGGCGTAGCCAAGGGTGCAGGCGATGGCGACGACGATCAGGGCGATGCGGGCCGAGTTGACGAAGATGCCGAAATACAAGGGATCCAGCACCAGCGCCAGGTTCTCCAGTGTGAAAGTATACTCGATGCCGCCGTAAACCCCGCGCCGGAAGAAGGCGAGGATCAGGATCAGGCCGCAGGGCACCACCATGAGGGCGGTCAGCCAGGCGAGGGCGGGCGCCATCAGGGTGGTGGAGGCCTTGCGGTTCATGATGCTTTTGGCCGGGGTGGCACTATTGTGCCGCCATGATCTCGGTGACCATTCTGGAATAGGCGCGCTGGGCGTCGCCGACATCGCGCAACTGCTCATACCCAAGCAGTTCGGTGGCGGTGATCGCCATGTTCGGATATTGCACCAGCAAGGCCGGATCGAGCCCGTCCATCGCCGCCTTGTTCGGCACCTTGTAAAGGATATTCTCGGCCGCCCAGCGGTGGTTGCCCGCATCGAGGATGTAGTTGACGAAGGCATAGGCCGCGTCTTTGTTCTTCGAGCCTTTCAGGATCACCATGGTATCGACCCAAAGATCCGAGCCTTCGGAGGGGATCAGGTATTTGATCGCCGCATTCTCGCCGATGCCGTAGTTGCACCAGCCGTCCCAGGCCTGGGTCATCACCGCCTCGCCCGACACCAGTTTGGCATAGAATGTGGTGTCGTCATAGGCGAGCAGGGTCTTTTTCGCGGCAATCAGCGCAGCGCGGACGGTGGCGAGTTTGGCCGTATCCGTCTCGTTCACCGACATGCCGTTGGCGAGAAAGCCTGCGGCCAGCAGCCAGCGGTCGGTGGCGAGCATGGTGGTTTTGCCCGATACGGCGGCTGTGGGTTGCAGCAGATCGTTCCACGAGGCCGGGGCCGCCATCAGATCGGAGCGGTAGCACAGGCCCGTGGTGCCCCAGGTATAGGGCACGGAAAAAGCGTTGCCGGGATCATGCGCCAGCTTGGTCGCCTCGGGATAAAGGTTGGCGAGGTTGGGGATTTTGCTTTGATCGAGGGTTTCGGCAAGGCCCAGATTGTGCAGGATCTCGGCGAAGGGCGACGAGACGAACACCACGTCATAGCCTGCGCCGCCCGAAGCGATCAGCTTGCCCATAATCTCCTCATTGGTGGCGTGCACCACCAGTTCGGCGGCCACCCCGCTTTCGGCAGAGAATTTCGTGATGGCGTCAGGTGCCAGATAGCCGTCCCAGTTGGAGATGGTCAGCGTCTGGGCCGAAGCCGTGCCGGCCACAAGCCAGAGTGCGAGGCCGGTGGCTGTGTGCAGCTTGCGAAAGAATGTCATGCCGAAACTCCCTTAAGCGGATGGTCAGGGTGCGCGCGGCGTGTCGCGGCCCCTTGATGAACGCAGTATGTTTTAGAAATAAATTACGTCAATCTGTATTCGCAGTCTTCATGCGGGCCCCCTGGGATGCCCGCTGTAACCGGGCCATCAATGCCGACAGTGACCCGCATCGCATGTGCCCAAAGCGCCTTGGCTTTGACCGGCTTGTGACATAGCCTGACGACTGATCCCTGTTGACGGTGATGGATGCGCCTGACCCTGATCAACCCGCCCCATACCGCCATCGGCAGCCGCGTGCCGGGCGAGGTATCGCCGCCTTTGGGGCTGCTTGCGATCGGCGGGCCGCTGATCGACGCGGGGCATGACGTCAGCCTGATCAATGCCGATATTGCGCCGATGCGACTGCCCGAGATCGCGGCGCGGCTGCTGGTGCTGGCACCTGAGGTGTTCAGTCCCGGCATTTGGTGGAGTGGATTTAGGATGAATCTTTCGGGTTCGGAAGTCCAGCATTTGCATATAAACTCGTAGGGCGTGAGGCCTTTGAGGGTCTTCAATCGTCGCCCGAAGTTGTAGGCGTCCATGAAGTCGGCGAGGTGGTGGCGCAACTGGGCGTGGTCATCGTAGTGGAAGCGTTTTACGGTGGCATCCTTGATGGTGCGGTTC
>JANNAV010000175.1:0-16954 GCA_031384695.1 Paracoccaceae bacterium | reverse complement strand
CTCCTGTCCCCCTTGGTCATGTCGTTCTCCTGCACCATTCCCGCACACCGTGTGCCCCGTGGGCTTCCCCGCACGCCGTCGTTTCATTTTTTCCTGACATTGACTGTGGGCGGCCCAGCACCGGCGGTGGCAACAGGGCATCCGAACACCCCAGGGCGCCGGCCCGAACCCTGCGGGAAATGGGTTAATTGACCCCCCTGCGTCGGGCCGAGGATCGGGCCTGGGTTTCGCTCCCCTCCAAGGCATTGGAACGGTTCGCCTTTTCGGCCCCTTTCGGGGACGTAAGACTGACGATCCCTCGTTTGGTCTGGCCGGAGGCCGACGACGACCGCTCGACTGCGCGGGCTGACCACCAACGGGACGTGTGGGGATGATGGCGGGGGCTGGTTCCGCGAGGATTTGAAAGTCGCACCATCAGATCGGCGATCGAAAGAGGCGGGCCGCAGGCGTCACCCACGATGGGCTTTATGCCCGCGCGGGTCAGCTCCCTCGCGCGCAAAACCATACGGGGCGCGAGGTGGCGGCAGAAAGCCAGAGGGGCAGAAAGCCAGAAGCGCACACAGGGCAGACGGACGACGCAGGGCGGTCTAGCCCCTTCAAGGCGATGCGGTGCGCCCGACCTTAATTTTCCAGCCGTAGTGCGTAGCATCGAATGTAGCGTCTGGGTTACGTCATAAGCGCATGTTTTTGCTGAGTAATTCTCGACGTAGTACGTGTTGTAGCATAAAAGGCCGAAACTTATATATGGCCGGTGCTGTGCTGCACCCCCTATGCCACCACCCCCTATATGCTCTGTCTGTATACTTATAAGAGATATAGATACTACATATACTACAGATACATCACTGGAAGAATTATCGTTCCGTTTCAGCGCCTTACGGCTCTGGAAAGTGTAGCATCAACCCGGCTTAGGCATACTGCGGCGGCACTACGTCCCGACCGACCTGAGGTCGGTCGGGACCGGACAGGGCCAATCATGACCCGTGCGCTGGGTCCTCGCTGACTGCTTTGGCAGTCGGCGCCGGTTGGCGTTTCGGCACGTCCGTGCCGCCCTTGCGCAGGGCTGCCGCCGTGGACGCCACGGAACGGGCGCTCGTTTTGGCCTCGGGGTGCACCGCCACCACGCGGCCCACGATCTGGGCGTAGGTGCCTGTGTTAGACAAAATAGACAATGCACCCTTGGACGCGGCGCTGCTGTAGGACAAACTGAGTAACATATGGAAGGGCCGTTCATGGAAAAATTGGAAAACTACGGCGATGAACGCCAAAAGGGATTCTGCGTGCATTGTGGTGGACAGACACAGTCGAAAGACCACGCGCCATCGAAGGTTTTTCTGGACCTGCCGCACCCCAAGCATATGCCGTCCCTGCCGAGTTGCGGGGACTGCAACAACGGGTTTTCAGGCGATGAAGAGTATCTCGCCTGCTTCATCGAATGTGTCATCTGCGGCACCAGCGACCCAGAACTACTGTCTCGGGAGAAGATCAAGCGGGCACTACGCCGGAACGGCAGCCTGCGAGATAGGATCGAACGGGGGCACAGGCAGGGCGAGACCATCGGTGGAGGAGCAGTCCACGTCTGGCAACCCGAGGACAAAAGGGTGCGGCGGGTCATATTGAAGCTGGCACGATGCCACGCCGCTTACGAACTCAACGAACCCCGCCTTGATGAGCCCCACCATGTCCTTGTAATACCTGTGGTTTCCATGACCGACGACCAGCGCAACCACTTCGAGTCAGTTCCCGACGTCAATGGGTGGCCAGAGGTCGGCAGTAGGGCAATGCAACGGATTCTAATCGCTGACGAGGCCTGCGCCGACGGCTGGATAACTGTTCAGGACGGTCGCTACAGGTTTCTTGCCGTAGCTGAATCAAGCCTAATGGTCCGGGGAGTCATCTCGGAGTACCTCGCATTTGAGGCAATCTGGGAATAGCTTGCGTTTTCAACAGGTTGAGAATGTACGACTCATGTACCTTCAAGTACAGCGCCGAACTCGAAAACAGTGTTTATACTGTGCTTAAGTAGCTCGCACTATGCGGCGACATCGCCTAAGTGCTTGTTTTTATTGGCTCCGGCGGTAGGGATCGAACCTACGACCAATTGATTAACAGTCAACTGCTCTACCGCTGAGCTACGCCGGAACACGAAGGGGTCTATAGCAAGCCCGCCTATGGCCGTAAAGGGGCCGTGGCAATAAAACGACACGGCGGTTAGGTTGGCGTGAAACGGCTTTCAAACCCGGGGGTGCCGCTGGTCGAGATCTTGTTTCTGCTATGCAAGTCAACAAGATGCGCCAGAACGTTGCGTGCGGCGGCGGCGTGAAGTGCTGGCGGGGTGCCCTGATGAACCAGCGCCGCGATGTCGCGCGCCGTACCATGCCCTGCGCCGACAGCCGCAAGAACGGCCGCTTCGCGCATCAGGCGGTGCCGGATCAGGTCGGCAAGCCGTGCAGCGGGCTGCTCAACTGCAGCGCCGTGCCCCGGCAGAAACTGCTGCCATTGGCCGCGCGCCAGCCGCCGAAGCGATGCCATGTAATCGGCCATATCGCCATCGGGGGGCGAGATCAGGCTTGACGCCCAACCCATAACATGATCGCCGGAAAACAGCACCTCGCCGATGGCAAAGCAGAGATGCCCGCCCATATGGCCCGGGCAATGCAGCACGTCGATCTGCACATCGCCAAAGCGCAGCACTTCACCTTCCGACAGGCAGCGGTCCGGCACAAACGCGGCATCCACGCCTTCGCCGCCCGCCATCAGGCCTGAGGCGGCCAACCCGCGCATGATCTGGCTGCGCCCATCCCCGGCACCACCAAAGGCCATCACCGCAGCCCCGGTGCGGGCCGAGAACCGCCCCGCAAGTGCCGCGTGATCCAGATGCGCATGGCTGACCAGAATGGCCGCAACCGGTGCCCCGGCAAGGCAGGCAAGGATCGCCTCAGAATGCGCCGCCAGATCCGGCCCCGGGTCCAGCACCACAACACCGGCTACGGTGTCGATCAGGTAGGTGTTGGTGCCGCTTCCCGTCATCGGCGAAGGGTTGGGCGCGCGCAGCCGCCGGATGCCGGGGGCAGGCTGGTGCAGCGTGTCGGCATCAATGCTCATAGTTTTGCTTTCCTTGCGTCAGGGCAGAGTTTACTCTTCACCGCATGCGCCGTCGTCTCAAGCACCTTCTTCCTCGCAGCCTGTTTGGCCGGGCGGCCCTTATCCTGATCATGCCGATCATCATGATCCAGCTGATCGTGTCGCTGAACTTCATTCAGCGGCATTTCGAAGGCGTCACCCGGCAGATGACCGAGGGCGTCAGCATCGAGTTGCGCAGCCTGTTGCAGCAGATCGGCACCGCCCCCGATATTGCCCAAGCCCAACTGCGGGCGGCGGCGATGGCCAAAGCGCTGGATTTCAAGGTTGTGATCCCGGCGGACGCGCAAATTCCGCCGCAGGATCAGCGCGCGGTGCTGGATTGGTCGGGCCGCACGGTTATCCTCACGCTGCGCAACGGGTTGGCTGCGCTGGTTTCGGTTGATCTGCTGGCGGTGCGGGGCGAGGCGCATCTTTTCTTCAGGACGCCCTACGGCCCGGTTGAGGTTTCGCTGAGCCGCCGCAGGGTTTCGGCGTCCAATCCGCATCAGTTGCTGGTGGTGATGGCGCTTGCCTCGGTGTTGATGACCCTGATTGCCTATGTTTTCCTGCGCAACCAACTGACCCCGATCACCCGTCTGGCCCAGGCCGCCGAGGCGTTCGGCAAAGGCCGCACCATGGTTTACCGGCCGCGCGGCGCCACCGAAGTGCGGGCGGCGGGCAATGCGTTTCTGGATATGCGGGCGCGGATCGAGCGCCAGATCGAACAGCGGACGCTGCTTTTGTCGGGGGTAAGCCATGATCTGCGCACGCCGCTGACCCGGCTGAAGCTGGGCCTTGCCTTTTTGCCGGAAGACGACGAGCAGCGGGCGATGCTGCAGGATGTGGCGCAGATGGAGCGGCTGGTGGAAGAGTTTCTGGCTTTCGCGCGCGGCGATGCGATGGAAGAGCCGGAACTGACCGATCCGGTGCAACTGGTGCGCCGCGCGGTCGAGAACGCCAGCCGGGCAGGCCAGCCGGTGGCGCTGGGGGCGGTGGAAGGCCATGGCGAGGTGCGGCTGCGGCCGCAATCGGTGCAGCGGGCGCTGGAAAATCTGATCGGCAACGGGGTGCGGTTTGGCAGCCGGGTTGTGGTCAGCATCGGCATCACCGACAGGAACCTGCGGATCGTGATCGAGGATGATGGCCCCGGTATCCCCGAGAAACAGCGCGACGAGGCGATGATCCCGTTCAAGCGGCTTGACGAGGCGCGCGACCCCAACCGGGGCGGCGGCGTTGGACTTGGGCTGTCGATTGCCCGCGACGTGGCGCACAGCCATGGCGGCGCGTTACGGCTTTCCCAAAGCGAGGCACTGGGCGGCCTGCGGGTGGACTTCGTGATTGCCCGCTGAGGGACGCCGCAGGACAAACCTGATTGGAACCGCCCCCGGCCCGTTCTGTGCCTTGCCTGATCTGCCCAACCGATCAGATTGGGCCGCACCCTTTGCGCAAACGGCGCCCCGCCTTAACCGCCCGGCAAGGCAAGTTCGCGCCCCATCGGGTCCATGATCCTGCCTGCCGCCGCCCGCGCGTCATCGGGATCATGCGTGACCAGAATAACCGGCAAACCGTGCGCGCGCGTCTGGGAAAACACGAAAGCGCGGAACTGCGCGCGCAATTCGGCGTCCAGCCGCGAGAACGGCTCGTCCAGCAACAGCGCATCCGGGCGCGACAGCAAGGCGCGCAACAAAGCCACCCGCGCGCGCTGACCACCCGACAGGGTGGCGGGATCACGCCCGGCAAATCCGGCCATGCCCGCACGCTCCAGCGCGGTGTCGATGGCGGTCTGGCGCTGCGCGCGCGATTGGCCCGGCGGCAGGCCGAACCCCAGATTCTGGCCGACCGAAAGATGCGGAAACAACACATCGTCCTGAAACAGGATACCGATCCGCCGGGCATGGGGTGCGGCGTCGCTCACATCGCGTGCCCCCAGCAGCACCCGCCCCGATACGGTGAACGCACGCGGTGCCGCACCGATGATCGCGGCGAGCAGGCTTGATTTCCCCGAACCCGATGGCCCCATCACCGTCAGCACCGCTGACGGCGCCACTTCGACAGACATCTGCGCAATCACCCGCGCCCCCAGCCGCACCACCAGCCTGTCAAGCGTCAGCCCCGCCGTCACCGCGCGGTCCTGCCAGACGAACCGGCACGCAAATCGGCACGCATCCCTGCCCTATGGCGGAACACCAGCCTTGGCACCACCAGCGCCACCGCAAAGCCCAGACTGGGTAAAAGCATCTGCATCAATCCGTAAGCCCCGATGATCCGGCGATTGCCGCCAGATGACAGCGCAACCGCTTCGGTTGTCAACGTCTCCACCCGCCCGCCGCCGATCAGCAGGCTGGGCAGGTATTGCGCCACCGATACCGATACCCCCACCGCCACCACCGTGAGCACCGGGCCAAGCAGCATCGGCAAGCGCAGACGCCAGAAAACCTTTGCGGGCGTGGCACCCAAAGCCGCACCGGCCACGGCAAAATGGCCGTCCCAGGCGCGGAACGCAGGCCCGAGTGACAGGAAAACATAAGGCAGCACGAACACCAGATGCACCGCCGCCACCGCCGGAACGCCGTTCTCGGCACCCAAAGCCAGCGTCAGCCGCTGCAAACCCGGCAAAAACGCAATCTGCGGCACGATCAGTGGCAGGTACAGCAGCCAAAGCGCGCGCTGATCGGCGGTCAGGCCAAAGCGGTGCTCGGCCTCAAGGCAGGCCAGAACCAACCCCGCAGCCGCCCCGGTTGCCAGCAGCGCGATGGCCGCCGTCACCCCGGCGGTGCGCGCAAGATCCGGCCCCGATTTCATCCATGTGGTCAGATTGAGGCTTGCAGGCAAAGCCGCCGGAAACTGCCATAGCCCCGCGAAAGACCAGACCGCAAGCCCGATCAACCCGGTGATCAGCAAACCCGCCACCACAAATCCCACCGCCACCGCAAACAGCCGCAGCGGCGGGTCCGCCCTTGCCCAGCGGCGGCCCGAACCTGCCGCCCGCAGCACCGCCGCCCGGGCGAAACGCTCGGCCAGATGCCAGCTCAGCAAAGCCGCCACCACAAGCACCAGTTGCACCAGCGCCGCCGCCGCCGCCGTACCACGATGGGCAAGGCTGGGGTCGGTCATCCAATGGGTGATCTGCACCGCCAGCGTGGGCGGCAACGTCGGCCCCAGGATCATCGCCATTTCAACCGCCGTCATCGCATAGGCCAGCACTGCGTAAACCGGCAGCCGCAACTGCCGGTAAAGCGGCGGCAGAACGCACAGAACAAAGCCCACAACCTGCCCGTAGCCCAGTGACGTCGCAATCGCCATGCGCCGCGCTGCATCGGTTTGCGGCAGGCTGGCCAGCGTCATCAACAGCAAGAACGGCACCTCCTTGGTGATCAGGCCAAGGGTCAGGCTTGCCCCCCAGGGATCGTTGAGGATCAGCACATCGGGCGGCGCGGTCCAGCCCGTGGCCCAAGGCGACAGCGCCCGCACGATCCAGCCGGAGGGCGCGATCAGAAACGCAAGCCCCAGCGCCGCCGCCGCGTGCGGGATCGCCAGCAACGGCGACAACAGGCGCCGGAGGGCTGCGAACATCGCGGTATCGGCAAGGCTTGCCACCAGCAAAAGCGTGATGGCCAGCGACAGCACAGTCGCCACCAGCCCGCTTACCAGCGACAGCGCAATCGCGCGGCGCAGCCCCGGCCATGCCGCAAGGCTGTCGAAGGCGGCCCACCAATCGGCCTCACCGGTGCCAAAGGCCGGGGCCAAAGTGCCCAGCAGCCCCGCCAGCACCGGCACAAACAGCAACAGCAGGGTTACGCGGGGCACCTGACGCAGCAGCGAGGCCCCCCCGAGGCCCCCCTGCCCGTGCTTCATTGCGCCACGCCGTAACGGCCGACCCAATCCGCCGCGATGCGCGCCGTCCAGCTTGCATGCGGCTCCAGCAGGCTGCGGCCGAGGGCGGCGGGGGCAAGGGTGGCCACGCCAAGATCAAGGCCATCGAACCGGGCTTTGGCCACGGGATCAAGCGCTGCCTGATCGAGAACGGTCAGAAAGCCAAGCACCGCTGGGTCTTGGGCGCGGGCCTGAATGGCGGGATCCAGCAGCAGGTCTGCCACCACCATCGCCCCCGCCCGGTGCGCCGCATTGAACGGGATGGCCACGAAAGACGCATTGCCTATCGTGCCACCTTCCAGAACAAAGCTGCGCACCGTGGCTTGCAGATTGCCCGCCGCGATCTCGGCGCTGGCACGGCCGGGGTTGAACGACAGCGATATCCCGATCTCGGCGTCCGCCAGAAGCTGGCCCAGAGCGGGCTCATTCGCCGGAAACGCCTGACCCGCGCGCCACAAAGACGGGTGAACGGCGTCCAGAAAGGCCCAAAGCGGGGCCACCGCCGCCTCGTATGTGGCCTCGTCAAGCGGTTGTTGCAGGGCTTCGGGCTCTTGCATCACCCCGTAGAGCACCTGTTTCAGAAAGGTGACGCCCAGATAATCGGGCGGTTGCGGATAGGTAAAGCGGCCCGGATTGGCGATGATCCAGGCTTGCAGCCCGGCGAGCGTTACGGGCGGCACCGGAACGGTCGCCTGATCATATTCGAACACCAGTTGCGCCATCGCCCAGGGCGATTCGAAGCCCTCGGTGGCAATGGTGAAATCGGAGATCACCGCCGGTTTGCCGGCCTTGTCCACCAGCCGCCAGTTCGGCAACGCCTCGGCAAACGGCCCGAACAGCAGGCCCGCTTGTTTCATCGCGGCAAAATTCTCGCCATTGATCCAGATCAGATCAACCGCCCCGCCCGCTGTCTGGCCCGCCGCCTTTTCCGCCACCACCCGCGCCACCGCATCGGCGGTGGATGCAAGCTTTACCTGTTCGATCTTCACGCCATAGCGGGCTTCGGCCTCGGCCCCGACATAGGCGATGAAATCATTGATCTTGGTATCGCCGCCCCAGGCATGCCAATAAACGGTCTGGCCTTTGGCCGCATCCAGCGTTGCCTGCCAGTCCTCGGCCCAAACCTTGCTGCCGAACACGGCAGCGAAGGCAACCCCGGTGGTCAACTGGCCAAAACAACGTCGGTTCATGATCATGTCCTGATTTTCCACGGATATTGCGCAGCCCGCCTCTACCGATACCGGCCAATCAGCGGATTGTGAACCGAAACCCTGCCGCCTGCACATCAAAGTGACCAGCCTTCGGCAACTGCGGCTTGAAGCAAGCCCGCGGACAGGGCAGTGATGGGGGGCGGGAGGCCAACATGCTGGACGCAAAGATGCGCAAGGTAATCGATCCGGTGGTCAATCGCTGTGGCCAATGGCTTGCCGCGCGCGGGGTGGGTGCCAATGCGGTGACGCTTGCGGGCCTCGGGTTCGGGCTGGTGGCGGCGTTGATGCTTGCCATCGGCGCGGCCCCGGCCCTTGCGGTGATACCGCTTTTGGCCAGCAGGCTGGCGGATGGCCTTGACGGCGCCGTGGCGCGGGCAACCCGCAAGACCGATTTCGGCGGCTTTATTGATATCGCTTGCGATTTTCTGTTTTATGGCATGATCCCGCTGGCGTTTGTGCTGCGCGATCCGTTGGCGAACGGCGTGGCGGGGGCGGTGTTGCTGACCAGCTTTTATGTGAATGGCGCAACCTTTCTGGGCTTCGCAATTCTGGCGGAAAAGCGCGGCCTGACAACCACCGCCCAAGGCGAAAAATCGCTGTATTTCAGCGCCGGTTTGCTGGAAGGCACCGAAACCATCGGGCTTTTCATTGCCCTGTGCATCTGGCCCCAGGCCTTCGTGCCCCTCGCCCTCACCTTCGCGGCCCTGTGCTTTTGCACGGCATTTGCAAGGGTTCTGCTGGCCCGCCGGTTGTTCGGCCGCGACGGCTGAAATTATTCCCTGCCCTTGCGGCTGGTGGCGCGCGATACTAAGACTCTGGCAAGTATACAGCTATAATGCTTTCATCAGGCAACAGGCAGGTCTCCATGCGCGATCCAGTAGATCACTATATGAACACCCTCGTCCCCATGGTGGTTGAACAAACCAGCCGGGGTGAGCGGGCTTACGATATTTTCAGCCGGATGCTGAAAGAGCGGATCATTTTTCTGGCAGGCCCGGTGCATGACGGCATGTCATCGCTGATCTGCGCGCAGTTGCTGTTTCTTGAGGCGGAAAATCCAGCCAAGGAAATCTCGATGTACATCAACTCGCCGGGTGGCGTGGTGACATCTGGCCTGTCGATCTATGATACCATGCAATACATCCGCCCAAAGGTTTCCACTCTGGTGATCGGGCAAGCGGCGTCGATGGGCTCGCTGCTGCTGACGGCCGGGGAAAAAGGCATGCGGTTCAGCCTGCCCAACAGCCGGGTGATGGTGCACCAGCCCTCGGGTGGCTATCAGGGGCAGGCCACCGATATCATGATCCACGCCCGCGAGACGGAAAAGCTGAAGCGGCGTCTGAACGAGATTTACGTGCGCCACACCGGCAATACCTATGATGCGGTCGAGGCGGCGCTGGAGCGTGACAACTTCATGTCGGCCGACGATGCCAAATCCTGGGGATTGATCGACGAAATCCTTGAAAGCCGTGGTAAAGCCGAAGACCCGGCCAAGTGAACGGCTATCGCCCCGAAAGAATGGGGCGATTTGACATTGTGAAGGGGCGGGCCTTGGCCTAAACTTAGCCCCTGAACGCCGGAAAGGGCGGACCGCAGAGGAAGACAATGGCGAACAATTCCGGCAGCGACAGCAAAAATACGCTTTACTGTTCCTTCTGCGGCAAAAGCCAGCATGAGGTCAGAAAACTGATCGCGGGGCCAACGGTCTTTATCTGCGACGAATGCGTCGAGCTTTGCATGGATATCATCCGTGAAGAGACCAAGACCACCGGGCTGAAATCCTCGGATGGGGTGCCGACACCGCGCGATATCTGCAAGGTTCTGGATGATTACGTGATCGGCCAGATCCACGCCAAGCGGGTGTTGTCGGTGGCGGTGCACAACCATTACAAACGGCTGAACCATTCCAGCAAATCCGATATCGAACTGTCAAAATCGAATATCCTGCTGATCGGCCCCACCGGTTGCGGCAAAACCCTGCTGGCGCAAACGCTGGCGCGGATTCTGGACGTGCCCTTCACCATGGCCGATGCCACCACCCTGACCGAGGCCGGCTATGTCGGCGAGGATGTCGAAAACATCATCCTCAAGCTGTTGCAGGCCAGCGAGTATAACGTCGAGCGCGCCCAGCGCGGCATCGTCTATATCGACGAGGTCGACAAGATCACCCGCAAGTCTGACAACCCGTCGATCACCCGCGATGTGTCGGGCGAAGGCGTGCAGCAGGCGCTGTTGAAGATCATGGAAGGCACGGTGGCCTCGGTGCCGCCGCAGGGCGGGCGCAAACATCCGCAGCAGGAATTCCTGCAAGTGGATACCACCAATATCCTGTTCATCTGCGGTGGCGCGTTTGCCGGCTTGGAAAAGATCATCGCCCAGCGTAACAAAGGCTCGGGCATGGGCTTTGGCTCGGATGTCAAAGGCCCCGAAGAGCGTGGCGCGGGCGAGTTGTTCAAGGAACTGGAGCCCGAGGATCTGCTGAAATTCGGCCTGATCCCGGAATTTGTCGGCCGCCTTCCGGTGATCGCCACCCTGACCGATCTGGACGAGGCGGCACTGGTCACCATCCTCACCGAGCCGAAGAATGCACTGGTCAAACAATACCAGCGGCTGTTTGACATCGAAGGCGTCAAGCTGACCTTCACCACAGATGCGCTGACCTCGATCGCCAAGCGCGCCATCAAACGCAAAACCGGCGCGCGCGGGCTGCGGTCGATCATGGAAGATATCTTGCTGAATACCATGTTCGAACTGCCGGGCATGGATGATGTGGACGAGGTTGTGGTGAACGAAGAGGCCGTGAACAACGGCGTGCAACCTCTTCTGGTGCATGCGGAATCCAAAAAGAAAGAACCTGCGGCGGCCAGCTGAGTTTTGGTTTTCAGTTTGCAACCGGCGGGCGGCAACGTCCGCCGTTTGGCGTTTCTGCCTGCCGCGCTTCTTTGCCGGGCGCGCGTCGGCCCACTGGACCTTGGCCGCCCGATAGGTCATATCAGGGGAAATAACCCCGGAGTTTGCCCCATGTCTGTCCTCAAGCGCCTGCTGACCTGGTGGAACGGCCAAACGCTGGGCACCCAGATCTTCACCGCCCGGCGCGGCGTGAAGGTTGGCACGGACGCGCAGGGCAATATTTACTATCAAACCCGGGATGCCAAGCGCCGCTGGGTGATCTATAACGGTGTATCCGAGGCGTCGCGCGTCAGCCCGGATTGGCACGGTTGGCTGCATTTCACCTGGGATCAACCCCCCTCCAAGGCACCGCTGGCCCATAAAACCTGGGAACAGCCGCACAAGGAAAACCTCACCGGCACGGTGGCCGCCTATGCCCCGGCGGGGTCGATCCGCCGCGACGAACCGGTGGCACGGCGCGATTACGAGGCATGGCAGCCAGAATAATGTCAGAAAATCAAATGGAAGTTCTTGCCGGTGCCGCGGTTCTTGCCGCAGCCCTCGCGTTTCTGGCCTACGCGGCGGGCGGCAGCGGCTATGGCGGGCAAACCGCAACCTACCCGCTGATCGCCAGCTTCCGCTCTGCCGAAGGCATCGCGGTGGGCGCCGATGTGCGCCTTGCCGGGGTGAAAGTGGGCACCATCACCGGCCTCGCGCTCAACCCCACCACCTATTTTGCCGATGCGTCCATCGCCATCGACACCGCCGTGGTGCTGCCGGTGGATTCCGCCATCCTGATCTCGTCCGAAGGCTTGCTGGGCGGTAATTTTGTCGAACTGATCCCCGGCGGCGCGCCCGACAATTTGGCCCCGGGGGGCGAGATCGAAGATACCCAAGGTGCTGTCAGCCTGATCTCGTTGCTGATGAAATTCGTCAGCAGCAAAGCCGATCCGGCGGCGGCACCATGAAACGCCTCGCCTTCGCGGTGGCACTGATTGGCTGTGGCGGGGCGGCGTGGGGCGAAGATGTGGCAAACGCACCGGGGGCAAAGCTGCGGTTTCTGGACCGGCTTTCGGGTGCGGTGCAAGATCTGGTGCTGGTCAAGGGCCAATCCAAGGCCGTGGGCAACCTGACGGTGCAACTGGATCAGTGCCGCTATTACCCGGAAAACCCCGCCGCCGAAGCCTTCGCGCATCTTACAATCGTGGAAAACCAATCCGGCACCGCGATTTTCAAGGGTTACATGGTCGCCTCCAGCCCGGCGCTTTCCGCGCTTGATCATCCGCGCTATGATGTGTGGGTGTTGCGCTGCGATGTCCCCGATCTTGCCTTGCCCGAAGTGGTACCCGCGCCCGAAGATGGTGGTCAGGGCGAAGGCGATGCCACGGATGATGGCAACGGCTGATAATCTGGCGGCGCAAACCGCGCCTCTTGCGCCAAAGCCGCCGCCAGCCGCTTGCGATAGGCGGCGCGCGAAATCTCGATCGCCCCCAGCGAGGCCAGATGCGGCGTCAGGAACTGGGTGTCAAACAGCACGAACCCCCCCGCCCGCAGCCGGTGCGCCAGCCAGGCAAGCGCCAGCTTTGACGCGTTCACCTCGCGCGAAAACATGCTTTCGCCGAAAAACGCCGCCCCAAGCGTCACCCCGTAAACCCCGCCCACCAACCGGTCGCCGCGCCACACCTCAAGACTATGGGCATGCCCCGCCGCATGCAGCGCCAGATAAAGCGCGGTGATCTGCGGGTTTATCCAGGTCTCCGGCCGGCCGGCACAGCCCGCAAGCACGCCGGAAAAATCGCTATCGGTGCGAATTGTGCAATCGGCCCGGCGAATTTGCCGCCGCAGGCTGCGGGAAATGTGGAAATTATCCAAAGGGAAGATCCCCCGCCGCTGCGGATCAATCCAGTGGACAGCGGCATCATCGCGGCTTTTCGCCATCGGGAAAATGCCGGCCGCATAGGCTTTCAGCAACAGATCAGGCGAAATGCTTTGGTCGGGCTGCATCATTCCGGCCGCTCTCATCGGGGGATCGCATTGACCACCAGCTTAACCAATGGCACACCAAAACGTAAGCCATCAGCCCGCCAAAAAGGCTCAACCCTGCCGCAGCGCCGCGTTCTGGTCGATCAGATAGCGTTGCGACAACGGCACCGCCGCCGCACCCAAAGATCGCGCATGCGCCCCCACCGTGCCTTCGCGCACCTGAAACGGCGTCAACCCGGCCAGATCAAGCCGGTTCAGCGCCGCCCGCGTGCGCCGCGTCACCTCGGCCCGGATGGTTTCCGGCATCCAGCCATCAATCAGCACCGATTCCAGTTCCAACATCGAGGCGGTGGCCAGAATGGCGCTCGCCAATCCTTCGGCGGCATCGTCCATCCATGCCGACAGCACCGGCGCGCTGACCTTCCAGACATCCGGGCTTTCCCAAAGATGCGCCGACGATTCGCCCGCCGCCTCCATCGCATCGGCCAGAACCGACAGCGATGCCACCGTGATCAGCCGACGCATCTGCCCGTCGGCGCCGGGCACCGGAATAGGCCCAAGCCCCGCCGCGTTGCCACTGCGGCCCAAAAACAACTGACCATTCAGCACCAACCCGCCACCGATGAAAAACCCGAAGTAGACATAGAGAAAATCCTTCGGCCGCTCGCCCTTGCCAAGCACAAGTTCCGCACCGCACGCCGAGGTGGCATCGTTCTGCAGGTAAACCGGCATGCCCAGAATACCCGACAACTCGGTTTGAATATCGCGGTCGCGCCATGCATCCATTTCCGCTTGCGGCGCGCCGATGGCCTGCACCCAGTTCCAAAGCTGAAACGGCATCGCCACACCCATGCCGCCGATCCGGCTGCGCTGTTCGGGCAGCAGCCGTGCCGTTACCTTTGCCATCGCCTGCGCCACGAACGCCACCACCGTGCCGGGGGTGGGATAGCGGTAGACCTGCCGCTCGGTGCCCAGAACCTGCCCCAGAAAATCAATCAACGTCAGATCAACCGACCGGCGGCCAATCTTCAGGCCCAGAAAGAACGCCCCATCCGCCGCCAGCGACATCGGCACCGAAGGCTGGCCGATTCGGCCCCGCAGTGGCTCGCCGCGCACCAGCAACCCGTCCCGCTCCAACTCGCGCATGATGACGGAAACGGTCTGCGCCGAAAGCCCGGTGATCCGCGCGATATCCGATTTGGCAAGGGCTCCGTGCTTGCGCACCAGCGACAGCACCAGCCGCTCGTTGTGCGCCCGCATGCCGGACTGGTTGGTGCCACGGTCGCTTGCAAGTTCGGAAACCTGCCGCTCGGCCACCAGATCGGCAACCACAAGCGGCGCGGCCTTATCGCGCTCGTTCATCGGGCGGCGGGCTGTTCGATGACGCCCTTGCGCAGGATCACATTGGCAAAATGCTGAATTTCGCTGGTTGCCACAATGGTGTGTGCGGCCCGGATGCGCGGATAAAGCGCCTCGCCTGACAACGGCGTGACGGCCACGTCGGGCACCATTTCTGCACAAAGATCGTCGATCTGGCGGTGGATCGGCCCACGCTCGGCCGGATCATTGCCAAGCGCGGCCCTGAACATCGCCTGCGGCACCGCCCGGTCAATCGGCATGATCTGAAGGATTGCGGCCAGCATTTCCAGCACCCCATGCCCGTCCGCGCGCACCAGACGGCGGGCGTGTTCTTGCGCCGGATAATTGCCATCGACGATGGCAATCTCGTCCCCATGCCCCATCGACCGCAGGGTGTGCAGCAGGTCAGGCCCCAGAATGGCGGGAATTCCGATCAGCATATTCTTCCTTTTGCGCGCATTCCGGCGCTTGGGTGCTCTGACATGCCCGCAAGCTCGAAGACCCCGGACGCCGCGACACTGCGATTGTTGATGGCATCTGTCAATATTAAATCAGAGTGATTTATTTAACTTGACGCAAGCCGGGGAATCAGCTTTTGTGCGGGGCATCAAGGGGCGGGGAGCGCCCGGCGAGACGGTTTCGAACGGGGCAAACGCCCTTTAATCCTTGGGAGGACTACCAATGAAACTCAAAGCAACTGCGCTGATGGGTGCCGCCGTTCTGGCACTTATGGCAGGGTCGGCCTCGGCTGCCGATCTGGCTTGCCTGATCACCAAGAACAACACCAACCCTTTCTTCGTGAAGATGAAAGAGGGCGCCGAGGCTGCCGCAACCGCCGCCGGCATGGATTTTCAGGCCTATGCCGGTGAGAAGGACGGCGACGCTGCACCGCAGATCACCGCCATCGAAAACTGTGTGGCCGCTGGTGCCAAGGGTATCCTGATCACCCCGTCGAACGATTCGGTCGGGCCTGCCCTGAAAGACGCCCGCGCCGCCGGTATTCTGGTGATCGCCCTTGATACGCCGCTGGCCGACGCCGAGGCGCAGGACATGACCTTTGCCACCGACAACTTTGAGGCTGGTCTGCTGATCGGCAAATGGGCCGCAGCCACTCTGGGTGCCGAAGGTGTCAAAACCGCCAAGATCGGCATGTTGGACATCAACAAGGACAACATCTCGGTTGACGTGCAGCGCGACACTGGCTTCCTTGTGGGCTTTGGCATCGAAGTGCCGGATCTGACGGTGATGGGTTCGGAAACCGATCCGCGCGTGATCGGCCACGAATCCTCGGGTGCCAACCCCGAAGGTGGCGTGACGAGCGTTGAAAATCTGCTGGCCAAAGACCCGGACATGAACGTGGTCTACACCATCAACGAGCCTGCCGCCGAAGGTGCCTATCAGGCGCTGACCAAGGCCGGGTAAACCGGTGTGCTGGTGTTTTCGGTTGACGGCGGTTGCCCGGGCGTGGCTTCGGTCAAGGCTGGCGTGATCGGTGCCACCTCGCAGCAGTACCCGCTGAAAATGGCAGCCCTTGGCATCGACGCGATTGCAGCGTTTGCCAAAGACGGCACCAAGCCCGCCGCGTCAGAAGGCCTGACCTTCTTCAACACCGGCGTGAACCTTGTCACCGACAAGCCCGCCGAAGGCGTGCCGTCGATCGACACCACCGAAGGCACCGCACTCTGCTGGGGCTGATCTGACCTAACAAACTGTTGATTACGCAAAGGGCGACGTTACAGTCGCCCTTTGTATATCCGGCGCAGACGGCGCCACGTTTCACTTACATCGGAAAGGCAGTTGACGCGATGAGCGACCAGGGCGCACCAACAAAAACCATATCCGATTTCGAGGCACGGCTGTCCGGCGCGGACAAGTCCGTTGCCAGCTTTGCCCGCGACGACAAAACCCTGACCCATCTGGCGCGGTCGTTCCTGCGCGCCTATCCAACCACCATCCCGGCCCTGATCCTGATCCTCAGTATCCTTGCCTTCGGCATCGTCGCGCCGCGCTTTCTTGGCCCCGGTGCGCTGTCAACCGTTTTGCAGCAAGTGACCGTCACCGGCATCGTGGCCATCGCCCAGACGCTGGTGATCCTGACAGCCGGGATCGACCTTTCGGTTGGTGCCATACTGGTGGTCTCGTCGCTGGTGATGGGCAATCTGGCGGTGAACCTTGGCTATCCCTGGCCGGTTGCCATCAGCGTTGGCATGATGGTGGGCGGGGTGATGGGCTGGATCAACGGCATACTGGTGGCCTATGTCAAACTGCCGCCCTTTATCGTGACGCTGGGCACCTTGCAGGTGTTTACGGCGCTGAAGCTTTGGTATTCGGGCTCTGAATCGATCCGTAACGTTGATATCACAGAGAAATCCCCGGCTTTGCTGTGGTTCGGCGAGGCGATACGGTTTGGCGCGTTCAAGCTGACTTACGGTAGTTTTTCCCTGATCATCCTGGCGGTGATCGTGCTTTACATCCTCAGCCAAACCGCCTGGGGGCGGCATGTGCATGCCATCGGC
>JANNAV010000053.1:0-55060 GCA_031384695.1 Paracoccaceae bacterium | reverse complement strand
TCGACGCCTACAACAACGGTCGACGACTGAAGACCCTCAATGGTCTGACACCTGCGCAGTTCATCTGGAAAGAATGGCAAGCGGCACCCGAAACGTTCATCCGAGAACCGTGCCACTTGACCTCGGGACTATACACCTAGTGCATCCGCAGCCCTTTGGCGTCAAAGTGAAAGGCGCGGGCGGCGTCGGGGGTTACGTGCACGGCCTCGTCCACCACAAAGCTGTGCTCGCCAAACAGCCGCACCGTCAGCAGGCCCTGCGCGCCGGTGTTCACATAGACCAACGTTTCGCCGCCCAGCTTTTCCACGTGCGAAACCGTGCCCGCGATCTGCCCCGGTTCGCGCGTAATGGCCAGATGTTCGGGACGTATGCCCATGCTGTGCGAGCGCATCCCCAGCGCCCCGGCGCGCAGGAAGTTCATCTGCGGCGAGCCGATGAACCCGGCCACAAAGGTGTTGTCGGGATCATTGTAAAGCTGCATCGGCCCGCCGGTCTGCTCCACCCGGCCGGCGCGCAACACCACGATCCGGTCGGCCAAAGTCATCGCCTCGACCTGATCATGGGTCACGTAGATCATGGTGGCGGCCAGACCGCGGTGCAGGCGGGCGATTTCGATGCGGGTGGCCACGCGCAGGGCGGCATCAAGATTGGACAGCGGCTCGTCAAACAGGAACAGCTTGGGTGTCCGCACGATGGCCCGTCCGATGGCGACGCGCTGGCGCTGGCCGCCCGAAAGTTCGGCCGGGCGGCGGTCCAGCAGGGGCTCGAGGGCCAGCATGCCTGCGGCGCGGTCGGTGGCGGTGGTGATCGCAGGTTTGGAAAACCCGGCCTGTTTCAGCGCCAATCCCATGTTGTCGCGCACGGTAAGATGTGGATAAAGCGCGTAGGACTGGAACACCATCGCCAGTTCGCGCTTGGCCGGTGCCACCTCGTTCACCCGCTTGCCGTCGATCATCACATCGCCCGAGGTGCAATCTTCCAGCCCTGCGATCATCCTGAGCAGTGTGGATTTGCCGCAGCCCGAGGGGCCGACGAACACGCAGAACTCGCCGTCCTGCACCTCAAGATCGACGCCCTTGATCACCCCGATGGTGCCGAAAGACTTGGTTACGTTTTTCAGCGTCAGCGCACCCATGGCGGCCTCCTAAAGTTTCACGGGCTGGCCCGAGCGCACGCTTTCATCCGCCGCAAGGCAGATGGCAAGCGATAGAACGGCGTCTTGCATGTGGCGGGTGAGATCGAGGTTTTCCAGGATGGCGCGGGCGACGAAGGCCTGCTCGCGGTTGCACAACTCCTGATGGCCGGGTTCATCCGCCATCGAGATATCGGTATCGCCGCTGGCCACCTTGTGAACCCTGAGCAGCGCGGTTTTTGTATGGGTATCAATGTCATCGGACCGCGCGCTTTCCGGCATGCGGATGGAAACGGCGCCGTTCGGGCTGATCACGTCCTTCACGAAAAACGCGGTGTCCGACATCATCGGGCCCCAGCCGGCCTCGTACCAGCCCAAGCTGCCATCGTCGAACAGCACCTGAAAATGGCCGTAATTGTACATATCGGGCGCGATCTCGTGGCTTAACCGCAGGCCCATGCCGCGCACCTCCACCGGTTTGGCGTCGGTGATCTGGCACATCACATCGACATAATGCACGCCGCAATCGACAATCGGCGGTGTGGTTTGCATCAACATCTTATGCACATCCCATGTGGGCCCCGAGGATTGCTGATTGAGGTTCAGGCGGAACACATATGGGCCGCCCAAGGCGCGCGCTTCGGCGATCAGGCGGATCCAGCTGGGATGATGGCGCAGGATATAGCCCACCACCACCTGCCGTCCGGTTTCCACTGCCTTGGCCTGCACCCGGCGCGCGTCGGCGGCGGTGGTGGCCAGCGGTTTTTCGACAAACACATCGGCGCCTGCGTCCATTGCGGCACAAGCGTAATCGGCGTGGCTGTCGGAATAAGTGGCGACGCAGACCAGATCGGGTTTCAGGCGGGCCAGCGCCTCGTGGTAATCGGCTGTGATGGTGTAGCCCTGCAAATCGGCAGGCAGTTCCGGCACCGAGCGGTTGACCAGCCCCACGATCTGAAACGCCGGGTTGTGATGATAGGCCAGCGCATGGCTGCGCCCCATATTGCCCAAACCCGCCACCAGAACCCTGATCATTTGACTGCCCCTGCGGTTATGCCCCGGATCAGTTGACGCGAGAAGATGAGGTACAACACCAGCACTGGCACGATGGCGAGGCTGAGGGCGGAGAGCACCGCGTTCCAGTTGGTGACGAACTGGCCGATGAAAATCTGGCTGCCGAGGGTGATGGTTTTCACCTCTTCGGCGGGGGCGAGGATCAGCGGGAACCACAGGTCATTCCAGATCGGGATCATGGTGAACACGGCGACGGTGGCCATCGCGGGCCGGATCAGCGGCAGCACCAATGTAAAGAAGATGCGGTATTCGGAAAGCCCGTCGATCCGCCCTGCGTTTTTCAGATCGTCTGACACCTGTTTCATGAATTCCGACAGGATGAAGATCGCAAGCGGCAACCCCTGCGCGGTGTAAACCAGCACCAGCGCCGTGCGGGTGTTCACCAGCCCCGTGGCCACCATCAGTTGCAGGATCGCCACGGTGCCAAGCCGGATCGGGATCATGATGCCCAGCGCCAGATATAGCCCGGTCAGCGTGTTAGCGCGAAAGCGGTATTCGCTGAGCGCGAAAGCCGCCATCGCGCCGAACAGCAGCACTAAGAACAGGCTGCCCATCGTCACCGTCATCGAGTTCAGGAAATACTGCAAGAAATCGCCCTGTTTCAACACGGTGGCGTAGCCGATCAGATCGAAGGTTTCCGGCGTCGGCAGTGCCAGCGGATCGCCAAAGATCGCCTTGCGGGATTTGAAGCTGTTGATCAGGATCACGAACACCGGGAACAGCGAGATCAGGGTATAGCTGATCAGCACCGAATGCGCGGCGATGGAGCGGGCGATGGGGGTGCGGGTTGCCAATTTCGCCCCTAAAACTGATATCGACGCAGGCGCGTCTGGATGGCGAAGAGGTAGACGCAAACACCCGCCAGAATGATGGCGAACATGGCGGTGGCGATGGTCGCGCCCATATGCGGATCGCCCAGTTGCAACTGAAAGCCAAAGAAGGTGCGGTAGAGGAACGTGCCCAGAATGTCGGTGGCATAATCCGGCCCGGCCAGCGCGCCCTGCGCCACATAGATCAGATCGAAGGCGTTGAAATTGCCCACGAATGTGAGGATTGAGATTATGCCGATTGACGGCAGGATCAGCGGCAGCTTGATCTTCCAGAACTGGCTGGCCCCGGTGATGCCGTCCATCTCGGCGGCCTCCAGCACCTCATCGGGGATGTTCAGCAATGCTGCATAGATCAGCATCATCGGGATGCCGACGAACTGCCAGACCGACACCAGGGCGAGGGTGGTCAGCGCATAGCTTTCCTTGCCAAGCCACGGCAGGTAAAGCCATTTCAGGCCGACCCAATCCAGCATGCCCGGCGCGATGCCCCAGATCGGCGACAGGATCAGCTTCCACACGAAGCCCACGATCACAAAGCTGAGGATGGTGGGGATGAAGATCGCGGTGCGGTAAAATGCGGCCATCCGCAGGCGGGGGCTGGAAAGCAGTGCCGCCAGCAGCACGCCGATCGGGTTTTGCACCAGCATATGTACCGCAAAGAACCACGCGTTGTTGCCCAGCGCGTTCCAGAAGGTGCCAGACCAGTTCGGATCACCGAACAGGGTGGCAAAGTTGGCGAGACCGACGAAAATCCGGTTGCCGCCATCAAGATTGTAAAGCGACAGGTTCAGCGTGCCGAACAGCGGGATGATCATGATCGCGGTATAGACCAGCACGGCGGGGGCAAGAAACACCGGGATATGCCAGCGGAAAGCTCGGCCGGGCATGGCAACCTCCGAGAGGGGGGAAGGGGGTGGCGGCCCCATGGCAGGGGCCGCCCGCGTTTCAGTCAAGCGGCATCACTTTTGCGGCGCGTACCACGAGGCGAGGCCGGTTTGCAGTTTGGCACCCAAAGCCTCGGGCGTCTCGGTGCCTTTGATGGCGGCCACGCTGGCGTTCCAGGTTTCGGTTTCCAGATTGGGCGTGCCGCGCGACAGGATCTGATAGGTGGAGCGGATCGAGGACTGGCACTTGTCACGCCACGAGACGAACTCTTGCGCGAGGGGGTCTTCCATCGCCACCGGGGCCGAGTTGAGCGAGAAAAAGCCGGGCAGCGCATTGGCATAAAGTGTCGCAAACTCGGCCGAGCCAACCCATTCCAGGAACTTCTTGGTCTCCTCGGGGTGGGCCGATTTCGCGTTCATGCCCAGCGCGATATCGGTGTGGTCCGAGATATAGCAGGTATCGCCCGCAGCCTGTACCGGCGGCGGGAAGGCCCCCATCTTGAAGGCGGCCTGGGTGTTGAAGCCCGAGATTTCCCACGAACCGGCAGGATAGACCGCAGCGCGGCCAAGGGTGAACAGGTTCTGGCTGTCGGGATAGGTTTGTGCCTCGAACCCGTCACCCAGATAGTCTTTCCACTTGGCCAGCGCCGCATAGGGGGCCACCCACTGCGGATCTGTCAGCTTCTGTTCGCCCTTGATCAGCGCAAGGCGGCCTTCTTCGCCTTTCCAGTAGTTCGGGCCGATATTGTTATAGCCCATGGTGGCGGCTTCCCACTGGTCATTGGTGCCCATTGCCAGCGGGATATAGGTGCCATCGGCCTTGATCTTGTCCAAAGCCGCAAAAAATTCGGCCTCGGTGGTGGGCACCGCGATGCCCAGCGCGTCGAACGCGTCCTTGTTATAGATGAAGCCGTGGATCACGCTCGCCATCGGCACGCAGAAGGTGGCGGCGGCATCATCCGTTTGCCAGGCCGATTTCGCCACCGGCGAGAAGTTGGCCATGGCGGCAAGCGCGGTGAGATCGGCAAGCTGCCCCTTGTTGTAAAGTTCAAGCGAGGCATCGAACGGGCGGCAGGTGATCATGTCACCGGCGGAACCCGCATCGAGTTTGGAGTTCAGCACGGCGTTGTATTCGGCGGGGGCCGAAGGGGCAAACGTCACCTTGATGCCGGGGTTTTGCGCCTCGAACGCCGGGATGATCTTGTCTTGCCAGATCGCCAGATCGTCATTGCGCCAGGATTCGATGGTCAGCGTCACATCTTCGGCATGGGCCATCCCGGCCAGCAGGGTGCTGGTCAGAAAGGCGATACGCAGGGTTTTCGTGGTCATGGTCGTCTCCCTATTGGCGGGCGTTGGGCCCGGTTGGTTTGGTCAGTTGGTGATGATGGCCAGTGCGGCGGCAAGATGGCCGCCGCTGGCATTCAGGGCCGCATCGGCGCGTTCCGGGCTTGCGCCGCGCGCGATCAGTATGGCGGGTTTCACCGCGCCGCCGCTTTGCAGCAAGGCCGCCCGCGCGGTATCGGTGCTTTGGCCGGAGATGCGCGCCACCATCCGCGCCGCGCGTTCCACCAGTTTGGCATTATCCGCCAGCAGGTTCACCATCTGGCCATCATGCACATGGCCAAGCCTGATCCCCACCAGCACCGAAAGCAGGTTCAGCGCCACTTTCTGCGCCGAAGCCGCCCCCATCCGGGTGGATCCGGCAATCACCTCGGGCCCGGTGTTCAGCAGCACGGGAATATCGGCAAGGGCCAGCAGCTTGCTGTATTCCGCATTGGCGATGCCGATCACGGTGGCACCCGCCGCGCGGGCCCCTTGCGCCACCGCAACCGTGTAAGGCGTGCTGCCCGATGCCGAAACGCAGGTCACCACATCGCCCGGCCCGAACGCCGCGCGCGCCAGATCGGGCAAGGCGGCGTCGGGATCATCCTCGACCGCCCCCGTCATGTGCAATAGTGCCGCAGCCCCGCCGGCAAACAGCATCGGCGTGCGGGCGGGTGCGATGCCGAAGGTGCCCGCAAGTTCCAGACAATCCGCCAGCGCCATCAGACCGGACGAACCCGCCCCCGCATAGCCCATGCGAAACCCGGCTTGCAGCGCGTTGGCCGCAGCGCCTGCGGCCAGTTCCAGCGTTGGCAATGCAGCACGAACAGCGGCGACCGCCGCAAGCTGTGCATCCAGCAAATGCGCCAGCACCGTGGCAGCCGGGGCCGCATGAAGCCCCGCCGAACATGGATGCACCGCTTCTGTTGCGCGTTCGCTCATCTGATTCCCCCCGTGACGTTGATAATGCCAAAATAATACCAATTGTAAAGCGCCATCTCGGTTTCACCAGTTTAGGGCAGATTTCGCCGACAACATAGATACCGCTTTTCATTTGGTATTGTTTTGGTATGGTACAAGCCAAAGGAATCGGCATGACACTTTATCTGGGCATTGATGGCGGCGGCAGCGGCTGCCGGGCGGCGCTGGCCGGGGCGGATGGCCGTATTCTGGCCCGCGCCGAGGCGGGGCCCGCCAATATCGCCTCGGATCCGGTGGCGGCGCTGATCAATATCCTTGCAGTTACCCATGATGTTCTGGAGCAAGCGGTTGGCCCGGCGGGGGTTCGGGCCGAGTTGCCCCGGCTGTCGGCGGTTCTTGGCCTTGCCGGGGCGAATGTGGCGCAAAGCGTGGCGCGCGCCAAGGCCGCGCTGCCCTTCGCGCGGATCAGGATTGAAACCGATGCGATGATCGGGGTGAAGGGCGCGCTGCAGGACGCTGACGGGATCGTGGCGGCGATCGGCACCGGTTCGGTTTTTGCGCGGCAACAGGGTGGCACCATCCACCGGATCGGCGGGCGCGGCTTTGTGCTGGGGGATGAGGGCAGCGGCGCCTGGCTTGGCCGGGCGGTTCTGTCGGCCACCTTGCGGGCGGTGGACGGCTTTGCGCCGCTGACCCCGCTGCTGCAAAGCCTGCTGGATGAATGCGGCGGCGTGGACGGCATCATCGCCTTTGGTTTTGCCGCCCGGCCCGCGGATTTTGCCGGATATGCGCGCCGGTTGGTGGCATCGGATGATCCGGCGGCCATGGGTTTGATGCTACTGGCGCTGACCGATATTGCCGCCTCGATTGCCCTGCTGCAACCGGCGCAGGCCCTGCCGGTGGTGTTTCTGGGCGGGCTTGGCCTGTCGCTGGCGCCGGAATTTGCCAGCCGCTGGGATATCCGGCCCGCCCTCGGTTCTGGCCTTGACGGCGCGCTGTGGCTGGCCCTGCGCGAGGGGTGCGCCGCATGAACCGCCTTTTTGCCGCCGACAGTTTTGGCGGTGCCGGTTCCGGGCCGCTGTATCTGCAACTGCATCGCCGGATCAGCGAGGCTATTGCGGCAGGGCGGCTTGCCCCCGGTGACAGCCTGCCTGCCGAGCGTGATCTGGCGCAGATGACCGGGCTTTCGCGGGTGACGGTGCGAAAATCGGTGCAGTCGCTGGTGGCATCCGGCCAGTTGGTGCAACGGCGCGGCTCGGGCACCTATGTGGCGCAGCGGGTGGAGCGGCTGGAACAGGCGCTGTCGCTGCTGACCTCGTTCACCGAAGATATGGCGCGGCGCGGCAAACAGGTGGAATCGGTCTGGATCAGCCGGTCGCTTCATTCGCCCGCACCCGAAGAGGTGATGGCGCTGGGCCTTGGGTCGGATGACAGGGTGGCCCGGCTGGAACGGGTGCGCCGCAGTGATGGCCTGCCGCTGGCGATTGAGCGCGCCTCGCTGTCCAGCCAGCACCTGCCAGACCCGGAATCGGTCACCACCTCGCTTTATGCCGTGCTGGAGCAGCGGGGCCTGCGCCCGGTGCGCGCTGTGCAGCGCATTTCGGCCAGCAATCTGAATGCCCGCGATGCCGAACTGCTGGGCGTTTCGCCCGGTGCTGCTGGCCTGCGGATCGAGCGGATCTCTTATCTGCCCTCGGGCCGGGTGGTGGAGTTTACCCGCTCGGTCTATCGCGGAGATGCTTATGATTTCGCCGTGGAACTTAAACTTGCCCAGGATGGGGAAAGGCTGCCCGAATGACGATAAGCTTTATGGCGCAGGAAGTTGCCGAAATCCCGCAAGCCGCCGCGCGGTTTTTGGGCCTTTCGGGGCCCGCCGTGGCCGAAGCAGCGCGTGCGCTGCGCGCCGTCGACCCCGGCTTGTTCGTGACGGTGGCGCGCGGGTCTTCGGACCACGCGGCAACCTATCTGAAATACTGTATCGAACTTGCGGCGGGGGTGCCGGTGGCCTCGGTTGGCCCTTCGGTTGCGTCGATCTATGGCCGGGAACTGCGCCTTAAGGGGGCGGCCTGTATCGGCATTTCCCAGTCGGGCCGCAGCCCGGATATTGTCGAGATGATGCGCGCGGCGGGGGCGGGCGGGGCGCTGACCATCGCCATCACCAATTTCGCCGATGCGCCGATGGCGGCGGTTTCGGCCCATTGCCTGCCGTTGCAGGCGGGCGCGGAACAAAGCGTTGCCGCCACGAAAACCTTTGTCACCTCGGCGCTGGCGGGGCTTTCGCTGCTGGCCGAATGGCGCGGTGACAGGGCGCTGCGGGCGGCGGTGGATGCCCTGCCCGAGGCCTTTGCCCGCTCGCTTGATCTTGATTGGTCGCCACTTGCCGACAGGCTTTCGCGGGCGCAATCGCTTTATGTGCTGGGGCGTGGCCCCGCCTTCGCCATTGCCTGCGAGGCCGCCCTCAAGTTCAAGGAAACCTGCGGGCTGCACGCCGAGGCCTACTCGGCGGCCGAGGTTCTGCACGGCCCGGCGGCGATTGTGCAAGCGCGGTTTCCGGTGTTTGCGCTGGGCGTCGGCGATGCCGCCTTGCCACAACTGGTGGCCACCGCCGAACGGCTTGCGGCGCAGGGAGCGGATGTGTTTCTGACCGGGGGTGCGGCCAAGGGTGCGGTCACCCTGCCTTCGGTTACCGGGTTGCATCCGCTGGTGGCGCCGCTGGCGTTGATCGTGGGGTTTTACGGTTTCATCGAAGCCCTTGCGCGGCGGCGTGGCTTTGATCCCGATACGCCGCCGCATCTGCGCAAGGTGACCGAAACGCTATGAACCGGCAAATCCTTACCGGCGCGCAGGTTTTCGATGGCACCGAGCTGCTGCAAAATCATGTCGTGGTGATCGGTGATGGTGCCATCGAGGCGGTTCTTCCGGCGGACAAGGCGCCCCGGGGGCCGCGCGTTGATCTGGCGGGTGGGGTGCTGGCGCCGGGGTTTCTGGATTTGCAGGTGAACGGTGGCGCGGGGTTGATGGTGGATGCCGGGACCACCCTTGAAACCCTGCGCACCATCTGTGACGCCCATCTTGGGCTGGGTTCGGCAGGCATTCTGCCGACCCTGATCACCGATACGCCCGAGGCCACGGCGCGGGTGATTGCCGCGGGGCACAAGGCCGCAGCCGCCGGGATGCCGGGGTTTCTGGGCGTGCATCTTGAGGGGCCGCACCTTGATCCGCGCCGCAAGGGGGCGCATGATCCCGCATTGATCCGTGCCATGACCGGCGAAGATCTGGCGCGGCTTTGCGATGCCGCCGCCGGTTTGCCCGCGTTGATGCTGACCCTTGCCCCCGAAAGCGCCACCCCCGGTCAGATCGCCACCCTGCACAAGGCGGGCGTCATCGTCAGCCTTGGCCATTCCGATTGCAGCTATGAAACCGCCCGTGCGGCCATCGCGGCGGGCGCGCGCTGTGTCACGCATCTGTTCAACGCGATGAGCCAGCTTGGCAGCCGCGCGCCCGGTCTGGTGGGGGCGGCCCTGCAGGCCGATGTTGGGGTGGGGCTGATTGCCGATGGCATCCATGTGCATCCGGCGGCGCTGCGCATTGCGGCGGCGGCCCGGCCGGAGGGTCTGTTCCTGATCTCGGATTGCATGGCATTTGCGGGCAGCGATCTGACCGAAATCACCCTGAACAACCGCTTGATAACGCGCCGGGATGGCCGCCTGACGCTGGCGGATGGTACGCTGGCCGGGGCCGATCTGACACTGCCGCAGGCGGTGAAAGTGATGATCAACGCGGGGCTGCCGCCGGATCAGGTGTTGCGCATGGTGACGGCGACGCCGGCGCGGGTGATCGGGGCCGATGGCAGGCACGGCCACCTGCGCCCGGGCCGCAGCGCCGATCTGGTGCATCTTGATACCGGCTGGCGCCTGCGGGCTGCGTGGTCTGCCGGCAAAGCGGTGGCGCTTTTTGAACAGGCCGACACGGGCTTGCCCCATCGCCCCCATTCAGGCACAGCGCGCTTCGGGGCCTTGGGCAAGCGTGGTTTCAAAAGTTCTCTTTGAGGCCTGATAGACCGCGCGCACCTGATCCAGATCAACGTCGGTGCTGCCCGCCGCTGCCCGCCGCTCGCCTTCCTGACAAAGGGCCGCAAACTCGGAAAAGCCGAGGTTCAGCGCCGCGCCTTTCAGCGAGTGCAGATCAGCCTCCAGCGGTTTTGCGCCCGCCAGCACCGAAACCCGCGCGATCGCCTCGTCGGCCTCTTCCAGAAACAGGGTTACCACCTCGTCAAAATCATCGATCCCGATCTCGGAGCGAAGTTCATTCACGCGGTCCCAGTCGATCATGTGTTCACCTGCATCGCGACGGCCCCCTTCTTGCACGGCTGCTTTGTTTTTGCGCGCTGCAGTTTAACAATTCATGACCCGGCCCGGGTTTGAAACACACAGTTTTAGGCTTCACCCTCTCTTAATCGCTTGGGTTCACACCAGATGAAACACGAGAGAGGGATACCTTGTGAAACCAGACATCATCAGCATGCCCGGCAGCGGGCAGGGGCACGCGCCTCTGGCGCCACGGCACGTCCTGATCGTGGATGACAGCAAGGCGCAACGCAAGATTCTGTCGCTGCAACTGGCGCGCTGGGGCTATGTGGTGACCGAGGCCGATTCGGGCGATGCTGCATTGGAACTGTGCCGCGCGTCGGATTTTGATATCGTGCTGTCCGACTGGATGATGCCCGGCATGAACGGGCTTGATTTCTGCAAGGCTTTCCGGGGGTTACCGCGCGAAGGTTATGGCTATTTCATCCTGCTGACCTCGAAATCGGAAAAGACCGAAATCGCCAATGGGCTGGAAGGCGGTGCCGATGATTTTCTGACCAAGCCGGTGAATGCCGATGAATTGCGGGCGCGGCTGCGCGCGGGCGAGCGTATTCTGGGCATGCAGACCGAACTGGTGGAAAAGAACCGGCTGGTAGGCTCCACTCTGGGCCAGTTGCAGAAGCTTTATGATTCGCTGGACCGGGATCTGATCGAAGCGCGCAAACTGCAACAAACCCTGGTGCGCGACCGGTTCCGGGATTTCGGGGCGGGAACGGCGGCGATGCTGTTGCGGCCCTCGGGCCATGTCGGCGGTGATCTGGTGGGCAGTTTCGTGATCGATCAGCGGCGGATCGCAGTGTATTCGGTGGATGTCTCGGGGCACGGGGTGGCATCGGCGATGATGACAGCGCGGCTTGCGGGCCTGCTGTCGGGCGGCTCGCCTGATCAGAATATCGCCCTGACAACCACCGCCGATGGCCAGCGCGATGCCTGGCCCCCCGCGATTGTGGCCGCCCGCCTGAACCGGGTGATGCTTGAAGATTTGCAGGTGGATCAATACTTTACCCTCGCCTATGCCGAGATTGATCTGCAAACCGGGCGCTGCGTTTTTGTGCAGGCGGGCCATCCGCATCCGATGCTGCTGCGCCATGATGGCCATGTCGAGCCGGTGGGCGAGGGCGGCCTGCCCATTGGCCTGATCGCGGATGCCGAATATCAGAACTGCGAGGTCAGGCTTGCGCCCGGTGACAGGCTTTTTCTGGTGTCGGACGGGGTGACCGAATGCCCCGATCCGCAGGGTGACGAACTTGGCACCGAAGGGCTGACCAGAATGTTGCTGCGCAATATCGCGCTGGGCGGCAGTGAACTGCTGGAGGCGATTGTCTGGGATCTGAACACCTATGCCGCCGGCGCGGATTTCCCCGATGATGTTTCAGGCCTGCTGTTCCACTATCTGGGCGTGCCCTGAAGGGCGCGAAACAGCATGGCCCGGTCACCGGGATTGCCTAGCATCCCCAGCGCCTCGGTGGCAGCCATCCAGACGGCGCGGTGCCCGGCCTCGGTTGGCGGACCAAGGCGCAGCACCGGGCGGGCCAGATAGACCGTGCACAGCTTTTCCGCCCACAGCGCATATTCGGGCATATAGGTGAAGCGCCGGAACGCCCCCAGCCGCCGCACACCGGCCACCCGCCAGCCGGTTTCCTCCATCACCTCGCGGTGCAAGGCGGCAATCGGATGTTCGCCCCGGTCTATCCCGCCGCCGGGCAGTTGATACTCCGGTTCGGGGGCGGCCTGATGCGTGGTCAGAATGGCGCCGCCGTCCAGCAGGATCGCGTAAACCCCCGGCCGCCTGATATAGCGTTGGCCGCCGCGCGCCGTATCGCCGTATCGTCTGATCATGCGCGCCCCCTTGGTGCCCCGGTTGCCCTGACTACACAGGCAAGGTATGCCAAGCCAGTCTCGCGAAGGAAACCCCATGACCATCGGCACAAAAATCGCCTGGGACGATACCGTCCTGCCGTTTCAACTTGACCGGTCCGATATTCGCGGCCGGGTGGCGCGGCTTGACGGGGTGCTGGATCAGGTGTTGCGGCAGCACAACTATCCCCATCTGATCGAGGCGCTGGTGGCCGAGGCGGCGTTGCTGACCGCGCTGATCGGGCAATCGGTGAAACTGCGCTGGCGGCTGAGCATTCAGGTGCGGGGCAACGGTGCGGCGCGTCTGATCGCCACTGATTATTATGGCCCGTCCGAGGATGGCGAGCCGGCCCGCATCCGCGCCTATGCCAGCTATGATGCCGACCGGCTGGACCTTGCCGCCGATCCGTTCAGCCAGATCGGGCAAGGCTATTTTGCCGTGATGATCGATCAGGGCGCCGGGATGACCCCCTATCAGGGCTTTACGCCAATCGCGGGCGCGTCGCTGTCGTCTTGTGCGGAAACCTATTTTGCCCAGTCCGAGCAGCTTCCCACCCGCTTCGCGCTGACCTTTGGCAAAAGCCGGATGCCGGGTGTGGCTGCGCATTGGCGCGCGGGCGGCGTCATGTTGCAACATATGCCGGTCACCGCGCATTCCATTGCCGCCGAGGCGGGCAGTGGCGAAGGCGGGCTGCTGAGCCATGTGGATATTCTGGCGGGGGTTGAGGCCGAGAACTGGACCCGCGCCAACGCCCTGCTTGACACGGTTGAGGAGCTGGAGCTGATCGGGCCAAGCGTGGCACCCACCGAACTGCTGGTGCGGCTGTTTCACGAAGAGCTGCCACGGGTGTTTGAAACCCAGCCGGTGCGCTTTGGCTGTTCGTGTTCGCCGGAAAAGGTGCAGCAAACCATGTCGATCTATTCGCAGAAAGACATCGCCAAGATGACAACGACGGATGGCACCGTCACCGCTGATTGCCAGTTTTGCGGCGCGCATTATGTGTTCGATCCCAAGACTCTGGGGTTCGATGGCAGGAAAGCAGCCGATGATGCAGGCGATCATTGAACGCCTTGCGCGCAGCTTGCGGCACCCCTCGGGCGAATCGTCCGATTTTGATCTGAATCCGGCGATCAAACTGCCGCCGGGCCGCGAATTGCGGCCTGCGGCGGTGTTGGTGGCGGTGTGGCTGCGGCCCGCAGGCGCGCGGTTGATCCTGACCAAGCGCGCGTCGCATCTGAAACACCATCCGGGGCAGATTGCCTTTCCCGGCGGCAAGGTTGACGCAGACGATGCGGGGGCCGAGGCCGCTGCCCTGCGTGAGGCCTATGAGGAGATCGGCTTGCCGGGCGCAAGCGTGGAAATTCTGGGCCGTTTGCCGTCGCACGAATCCGTCACCGGCTTTTCGATCACACCGGTTCTGGGCCTTGTGCGCGGTGATTTCCGTGCCGTGCCAGAGCCGGGCGAGGTTGAAGAGGTGTTCACTGTGCCGTTGGATCACGTGCTGACCCCGGCGCTCTACAGCATCGAGCGGCGCTTGTGGCGCGGCGAATGGCGGCGGTATTACACCGTGCCTTACGGCCCCTATTACATCTGGGGCGCCACCGCGCGGATATTGCGCGGCTTGGCCGACCGGGCGCAGCCATGAAGATCACGGCGGATTGGATCCGCCATCCCGGCACGCAGGCACTTTGCGCGATGCTTAAAAGCGGAGGCAACCGGGCGCTGTTCGTGGGGGGCTGCGTGCGCAACGCGCTGCTGGGGTTGCCGGTGCAAGATATTGATATTGCAACCGACGCGCTGCCGGAACGGGTGATCAGGCTTGCGCTTGCCGCAGGGTTCAACGCCATCCCGACGGGCATTGATCATGGCACGGTGACAGTGGTGGCGCAGGGCCTTGCGCATGAGGTGACCACCTTCCGGCGCGATGTTGAAACCGACGGGCGGCATGCGGTTGTGGCCTTTTCCGGCGATGTCGCCCAAGATGCCGCGCGGCGCGATTTCACCATGAACGCGCTTTATGCCGATGCAAGCGGTCTGGTGATCGACCCTTTGGGGGGGCTTGGTGATCTGGTGGCGCGGCGGCTGCGGTTTGTCGGCGATGCGGCGGCGCGGATCGCCGAGGACCATCTGCGCATCTTGCGGTTTTTCCGCTTTCACGCGATCTATGCCGATCCCGAGGGGGGCATGGATGCCGAAGGTCTGGCGGCCTGCGCTGCCAATTGCCATCTGATCAACACCCTTTCGGGCGAGCGGATCGGGGCCGAGATGCGCAAGCTGCTTGGGGCCACGAACCCCGCGCCCGCCGTTGCCGCGATGGCCGCAAGCGGGGTTCTGGCGCAGGTGATGCCGGGGGCGGATGCGCGGGCTTTGGCGCCGCTTGTGCATCTGGAGGGGGCCATGCCGCCACGATGGCAGCGCCGGCTTGTGGTGCTGGGGGGCGAGGATGCCACCCACCGCCTGCGCTTCTCGCGTGGCGAGAGTGCCGCGATTTCGCAGGTGCGCGCGGCCATCGGCACTGGGCAAAGTGCGGCCGCTTTGGGCTGGATGCTTGGTGAAACCCTTGCCACAGATGTGCTGCTGTGCCGCGCCGCGATGCTGGAACAGCCGATGCCGCAAGATGCCAAGGCGGAAATCGCGCGGGGTGTTGCGGCCACTTTGCCCGTTACCGCCGCCGATCTGATGCCCGCCCTGCAAGGCCCCGTCCTTGGCGCGCGGCTGGCACAAATCGAGCAAGCCTGGCTTGCCAGTGATCTGCACTTGTCACGCGGCGAATTGCTGCGCTAGCGGTTTCCCTCAGGCGCAAACGGGGCTATATGCCGGAAGGCAACCCCACGAGGCAAAGATGTTCAAGTTCTTCGAGGGCCTTGTCGATCCCTATGGCCCCTATACCCAGACCGATACGCCGCCCCGCAGGCTTTGGCCGTTTCTGCGTGATTACGTGCAGCCGTTCCGGGCGGTGTTTGCGGTTACCTGCCTGCTGTCGGTGATTGCGGCGGCGGGGGATGTGGCGCTTTTGTGGTATGTGGGGCGGCTGGTGGATGTGCTGTCGAACGGAACTCCGGCGCAGGTCTGGGCCGATTATGGCACCGAGGTGATGCTGGTGGGGCTTGCCATCCTGATCGTGCGGCCGCTGGTTCTGGGGGCCGACGTCGCCCTGCTGCACAACACCATTCTGCCGAATTTCGGCACCATGATCCGCTGGCGCGCCCATGCACATGTGATCCGCCAGCCGGTGGGTTGGTTCGAATCGGATTTCGCGGGCCGTATCGCCAACCGCATCATGCAAACCCCGCCCGCCGCCGGCGACGCGGTGTTTCAGACCTTTGATGCGGTTGCCTTCGCGTCGGTCACTTTGGTGGGCGCGGCCTTCATGCTGGCCGAGGCCGATCTGCGGCTGGTGCTGCCGCTTCTGGTGTGGTTCGTGCTTTATGCCCTGCTGGTGCGCTGGACGATCTACCGCGCGGGCCCGGCCTCGAAGGCCAGTTCGGATGCGCGCTCGGCGGTGACGGGGCGGGTGGTGGATGCCTATACCAACATCCATTCGGTCAAGCTGTTTGCGCATCATTCCAAAGAGATGGATTATGCTAAAGAGGCGATTGAACACGCCCGCGCCAGGTTCATGTTCGAGATGCGGATCATCACCAAGATGGATGTCGCGCTGACCATGCTGAACGGTTTTCTGATTGTGGCGGTGACGGGTTGGGCGATGCTGCTGTGGTATCAGGGGCAGGCGAGTGTCGGCACCGTGGCCGCGACCACGGCGCTGGTGCTGCGGCTGAACAACATGACCTATTGGGTGATGTGGGCCACGACCGGGCTGGTGCAGGCGCTGGGCGTGGTGGCCGAGGGGATGGAGACGATCACCCATCCGATATCGTTGGTGGACAAGCCGGGGGCAAAGGCGCTGGATTTCCGCGAAGGGCGGATCACCATCGACGGCATTTCGCACCATTACGGGCGTGGCTCGGGCGGGTTGCAGAACCTGTCGCTGACGGTACAGCCGGGCGAAAAGATCGGCATCGTTGGGCGTTCGGGGGCGGGCAAATCCACATTGGTCAAGCTGATGCTGCGTTTTTACGATACGGAATCGGGGCGTATTCTGGTGGATGGTCAGGATATCGCCGATGTCACCCAGGATTCGCTGCGCCGCCGCATCGGTATGGTGCAGCAAGACAGCAGCCTGATGCACCGCTCGGTCCGCGATAACCTGATCTATGGCCGCCCGGATGCGACCGAGGATCAGATGATCGCCGCCGCCAAACAGGCCGAAGCGCATGAGTTCATCCTGACCCTGCAAGATCCCGAAGGCCGTAGCGGTTATGATGCGCATGTCGGCGAGCGGGGGGTAAAGCTGTCAGGCGGCCAGCGGCAGCGGGTGGCTTTGGCGCGGGTGATCCTGAAAGACGCGCCGATCCTGATCCTCGACGAGGCCACCAGTGCGTTGGACAGCGAGGCCGAGGCGGCTATTCAAGAGGCGTTGTTCGGCGTGATGCAGGGCAAAACCGTGATCGCCATCGCGCACCGGCTTTCTACCATCGCCGCGATGGACAGGATCGTGGTGCTGGAAGATGGCCGGGTGGCCGAACAGGGCAAGCATGCGCAGCTGCTGAAAAACAACGGCCTTTATGCCCGGTTCTGGGCGCGCCAGTCGGGCGGGTTTATCGGGTTGGATGACGCATGATTCTTGGCCCCGCCATCGCCCCGTTTCGCCCCAGCAACGTAGCCCCACCGCAAACCCTGCGCGCGTTCTTTCGCTGGGCGCTGGAGGGCGCATGGCCCGGCATCCTGTGGGCGGTGTTCTGGTCGGCCTGCGCGGGATCATTGGAAGCGGTTTCGGCCACCATTCTGGGCTTTGTGATCGACGCCGCCAACGCGGGCAACCCGGCCACCGTGTTCACCGATCACTGGCAGTTGTTCGCGCTGTTCACCGCGTTCTACCTTGTGGCGCGGCCGTTGATCTTTGGCATCAACAACGCCGCCACCGCCGTGACGATTGAACCCAACCTGTTCCCGCTGATCCTGTCGCGCCTGCACCGCTGGACCATCGGGCAGGCGGTGACGTTCTTTGACAATGATTTCGCCGGCCGCATCGCTCAAAAGCAGATGCAGACAGCGCGGGCGGCAACCGATGTGGTGTCGGGCTCGATTGAAACCATGGCTTTCGCGCTGGCCTCGGTGGTGGGTTCGGTGGCCTTGCTGCTGGCGATTGATGTGCGGATATCGGCTTTGCTGGTGATCTGGGTCACCGCCTATGTGCTGTTCATCCGCAGCTTTCTGAAACGTATCCGCGCGGCCTCGGGCGCAAGGGCGGCCGCCCGCGCCATGGTGACGGGGCAGATCGTCGATACCGTCACCAACATGAAAACCGTCAAGCTGTTCGCGCATTCGCGCTATGAAGACCGCGTGGCGCTTGAATCGATGGAGGTTTTCCGCGACCGCGCCATCGAATACGGCATCATCTCGTCGTGGTTCCGGCTGGCGCTGATGGGGCTTGCCGGGGTTTTGCCGGTTTTGCTGGTGATCGGCACGGTCTGGCTTTGGTCGCATGGTGGTGCCACTGCGGGCGAAATAGCCGCCGCCGCCGCCGTGGCCTTTCGCCTTGCTCAGATGACGGGCTGGGTTTCGTTCTCGCTGATGTCGATCTTCGGCAATCTGGGCGAGGTGGAGGACGGCATCCGCACCCTTACCCCGCCCTATACCCTGACAGATGCGCCGGGTGCCGCGGAGATGCCGCGCGTCAAGGGGGCCATTCGGATGGAGGGGGTTTCCTTTGCCTACGGGCGGCGCAAGGGCGGGCTTGAGGAGGTAACGCTGGCGATTGCGCCGGGGGAAAAGATCGGCGTGGTGGGGGCATCTGGGGCGGGCAAATCCACCTTGGTTTCCCTGCTGCTCCGGCTTTATGATACCGAAAAAGGCCGGGTGCTGATCGACGGGATCGACGTGAAAACTGTCACCCAGGAATCGCTGCGCCGCCAGATCGGCATGGTCACGCAAGAAACCGCCATGTTCAACCGCACCGCGCGCGAGAATATCCTTTACGGCAACCCCGAGGCCAGCGAGGCCCGGATGATCGCCGCCGCCCGCGCCGCCGAGGCGCATGAGTTCATCCTTGGCCTGAAGGATTTCAACGGCCGCAGCGGCTATGACGCCTATCTGGGCGAGCGCGGCGTCAAGCTGTCGGGCGGCCAGCGCCAGCGCATCGCCCTTGCCCGCGCCTTTCTGAAAGACGCGCCGATTCTGGTGTTGGACGAGGCAACATCGGCGCTGGACAGCGAGGTGGAGGCCAGCATTCAGGCGGCACTGTCGAAGGTGATGCAGGGCAAAACCGTACTGGCCATCGCGCACCGCCTGTCCACCATCGCCGAGATGGACCGTATCGTGGTGCTGGACGAAGGCCGCGTGGTGGAGCAGGGCACCCATGCCGAATTGCTGGCGCAGGCGGGGCTTTATGCCCGCTATTGGAACAGGCAGTCCGGCGGTTTCATCGGCATCGAAGATAAGGAAGCCGCAGAGTGAATCTGACTATTGAACGGCTGGGCCACCTTGGCGACGGCATCGCCCAAGGCCCGGAAGGCGTGGTTTTCGTGCCGGGCATGCTGCCGGGCGAAGAGGTGACGGGCGATCTGCAAGGCGGGCAACTGTTGAACCCGCGCATAATCACCCCCTCGGCCAGCCGGGTGCGCCCGCCTTGTGCCCATGCCAAAACCTGCGGCGGCTGTCTGATGCAACACGCGGCTGATCCGCTGGTGACCGATTGGAAACTGGGCATCGTCGAAGGGGCTTTGGCGGGGCAGGGGCTGACCACCCATTTCCGCCCGATCATCACCTCGCCGCCCCGCTCGCGCCGCCGGGCCACTCTGGCCGCGCGGCGCACCAAAAGTGGCGTTCTGCTGGGGTTTCATGCGCGTGCCTCGGATATGCTGGTGGCGGTGCCGGGCTGCCAGCTTTTGCACTCCGACCTGATCGCCACTTTCCCCGCGATCGAGGCTTTGGTGAAAATCGCAGGCTCGCGCAGCACCGAACTGGCGGTTACCGTTACCCGGTCGCTCGCGGGGGCGGATGTGGTGATCAAGGGTGGCAAACCGCTTGATCAGCATCAGCAGCTTGATCTGGCCCGCCTGACCGAAGCGCATGGCATCGCCCGCCTGACCTGGGAAGGCGAAACCATCGCGCTCCGCACCCAACCGATGCAGCGTTTTGGCCGCGCCATGGTGGCCCCGCCGCCCGGCGCGTTCCTTCAAGCCACTGCCGAGGGCGAAAGCGCCTTGTTGCAGGCGGTGTCGCTGGCCGTAGGCCCGGCCAAGCGGATTGTTGATCTGTTTGCCGGGGTGGGCACCTTCACCCTGCCGCTGGCCGAACGCTGTGAGGTGCATGCGGTCGAGGCCGAGGCCGCGATGCTGCAGGCGCTGGACAAAGGCGCGCGGGGTGCCGAAGGGCTGCGGCGGGTGACGGTTGAAACCCGCGATCTTTACCGCCGCCCGCTTGAACCCGACGAATTCAAGGGCACCGACGCCGTGGTGATCGACCCGCCCCGCGCCGGTGCCGAGGCGCAAACCGCGCGGCTTGCGGCCTCGAACGTGCCCATCATTGCGGCGGTGTCGTGCAACCCCATCACTTTCGCCCGCGATGCGCGCGTGCTGGTGCAAGCCGGATACAGCCTCGATTGGGTGCAAGTGATCGATCAGTTCCGCTGGTCGGCGCATGTCGAACTGGTGGCGCGGTTCAGCCTGACCAACAGTTGATTGCGCGCCACCTAGGCAACACCGTGTCAATGCGATATTGGCAGGGGAAAAGCAGCACGGGCGCAGATATCATGAGTTTCATTCGGGCGTTCCTGGTGATTGCCGTCGCCTTCGGGCTTTCGGCCTGCTCCAGCAAGTTCCGCTCATATAACGGCCCTCAGGTTACGCTGGTCGAGGTCCATAAGGCCGAGCGCAAGATGTATCTGGTGCACAACACCGAGGTGCTGAAGGTCTATGATATCGACCTTGGGTTTGCGCCGGTGGGCCACAAGCAGTTCGAAGGCGACGGGAAAACGCCGGAAGGTGTCTATTACATCAGCCACAAGAACCCGAATTCGAACTATCACCTGTCCTTGGGGATAAGCTATCCGAACGACACCGACCGCGCCTTTGCCGAAGCGGCGGGCAAGCCTACGGGGGGCGATATCTTTATCCACGGTGGCCCGCCGCGCAAGAACGCCCGGCCGGATTGGACGGCGGGGTGCATCTCGGTATCCGACAAGCAGATCGAAGTGATCTATGCGATGATCAACCCGAACACGCCGATCCGCATCCTGCCTTGAAACGCCTCAGCCGCCGGTGATCGCGGTCCACCAGATCTTGCCATTCGGTTCCTGAAACCACGAGAAGCCAAGTTCCCGCGCCGCCGGATCAAGGATGGTGGCGCGGGTGTCGTTCTGCCCCATCCAGGCGGCCAGCGTTTCCAGCTCGGTCTGGTAGGTTTCCGAGATCACCTCGCCCAATAGCCGCCCGGTGTAGCCAACCCGCTGCACCCGCACCAACGGCGACGAGCCATCCGAGCCGAAATGCCAGGGCCGGTTTTGCACCGACATATCGCGCGAATGGGTCAGGGCGGCGGCGTTCAGGGCGGCATTGAACACCAAAGGCTGCGCGCCTTTGGCCGCCCGCAGGGTGTTGATCGAATCAAGCAGGTTGAACGGTATCCTGTCCTGATTGGCCGCGTTGATCGGGTAAATCTGCGGCAAAGGCTGGCCGTCAGACCCAAGCTGCGGCGCCGCCGTGCCACCACAAGCCGCCAGAATAACCGCGGCGCCGCTCATCAAAAGGGCTGTCCGTCTGTTCATGTTCGCTTCACCCAACCCCCGGCCACTCCGGCCACTTCAACCCATGTCTTTATCCAATGGCGGCACAAGGTTCAAACCAACTCTGCGCAAGATCGCCTAATGACGAGCGTTTGATTTGCGGAAGGTGCAAAAACCGCGTAAAACCTGCCGAAATCGCAGTCAAGGAGATCAGCGGATGAGCGCCGACACCCTAACCCCCTTCAACCGCCGCCTGTTTCTGGGAGCCGCCGCCTCGGTTATCGGGGCATCGGCGCTGCCCGCCGCAGCACAGGTGGGCTCAACCGAATTCGTGCCCCCCGCCACCGGCGGCGCGCGCAACAACATTTCGGGCTTTCGTATGCCCGATTGGCGCGCGCATTTCGACAACACCCGCAACGGTGCCATCCTGTGCGACACCACTTCGCGCGCGCTGCATTACTGGAACGATGATCAATCGGTCTACAAGCTGTTCCCAAGTTCGGTGCCGCTGCGCGAAGACCTTACCCGCCGGGGCCGCACCGAAGTGATCCAGAAGGTGGTAAACCCCACCTGGCGGCCGACTGTCAACCAATTGGCGGAACACCCCGACTGGCCAACGGTTGTTGAAGGTGGTGCGCCCGACAATCCACTTGGGGTGCGCGCACTGTATCTCGGCTGGCCCGCCTACCGCATCCATGGCACCCATGACACCCGCAAGATCGGCCGCAGATCGTCGGGCGGCTGCATCGGGCTTTACAACGAACATATCCTGGAACTTTACGCGCTGGCGGTGGTTGGCACCCAGGTTTTGCTCATTTAGGGCGCAAATCCCCGCATGCCCGGTTTTATGCGGTTGTGCGAATGACGTGCTGGTGATTCGATTGGGCTGCCGCATCTGCCAAGACCCGGCTGAAACCGCCGGGTAAAAGCCCGGTATACCGCCCTGCCTGCCACGTTCGCGGCGTTTGCCAACAACCAACTTGGCCTAAGTGTTGCCGTTATGCCGCCATACTCGCCACGCGCTTGCAAGGCCAAAGACACAACATTGCATTCAACCGCGTAAACTGGTTACACATCGCTTATGAGGAATAGTCTTGGGTGCGTGCTGCCGCCTCTGCTAAATTTGAGTGGCACGCAATAACTGGAGGTTAACATGAAGAAAATCGCACTCGCAGCCGTTTTGGCAGCAACCGCTTCGACCGCTTTCGCTGGCGGCGTCATTGAGCCCACGATCGAGCCGGAAGTCGTTGCTGCAACGACCTCGTCCTCGGGCGGCGGCATCCTGATCCCGCTGCTGCTGTTGCTTGTGGTTGCAGCGGCTGTTGCATCCAACTAATTCGCTTTGACCTTCGGGTCTTAGCGGAAGGACGGCAGAGCAATCTGCCGTCCTTTTGGTAATTCCGGTCTGGTATCCCAACGCAAGTCTACGTCAGCCAGCCCGCCAGATTTTCCTCGATCACCCGCATCAATGCCGCGATATGGGCTGCATCGTCGTTCAGGCAGGGGATATAGGTAAAATGCGTGCCGCCCGCATGCTCGAACGCCTCGCGAATCTCACCGTTGATTTCTTCCAGCGTTTCGATGCAATCCGCCGAAAAAGCCGGGGCAATTACCGCGATTCGTTTCTTGCCCGCTTTGGCCAGCGCCGCCACATGCTGCACGGTGTAGGGGCGCAACCATTCCTCGCGGCCAAACACCGATTGAAACGCGGTGTCGATCGCCTCTTTCGGCCAACCCAGCCGCTCGCGCAGCAGCCGCGTGGTTTTCGCGCAGTGGCAATGGTAGGGGTCGCCCTCCATCAGATAGCGTTTCGGCATCCCGTGATAGCTGGCCACCAGAACATCTGGCCGATGATCCAGCGCCGCGTAGGCCCGTTCAACCGACTGCGCCAAGGCGTCAATATAGGCCGGATGATCAAAGTATTCTGCCACCGTGCGCGCGGCAGGCTGGCGTTTTTCCTTGGTCAAGGCGGCAAAGAACGAATCATTGGCGGTGGCGGATGTGGCTCCGGCGTAATGCGGGTAAAGCGGGAAAAAGAGGATTTTCTCGCAACCCGCCGCCACCATCGCCTGCACCTTTGACGCGGTGGAAGGGTTGCCATAGCGCATGCAGAAATCCACCATGATGCCATCGCCATGCTTTGCTGCCATCGCCGCCGCGATGGCCGCCGTCTGATCCTTGGTGATGGTCAGCAGCGGACTTTCGTTCTTGTCCTCATTCCAGATCAGCTTGTAATTCGCGCCGGAACTGAAGGGCCGCCGCGTCAGGATGATCAGTTGCAACAGCGGCTGCCACTTCCAATCGGCGATATCGACCACCCGCTTGTCCGACAGAAATTCGTTCAGATACCGCCGCATCGACCAATAATCATAGCCATCCGGTGTGCCAAGATTGGCCAGCAAAACCCCTACCCTGGCCGCCTTGACCTTGGGGTGATCCAGCGGCGCATCGGTCAGGCGGCCAAAGCCTGCAACTACGTCAGCCATGGGGTATCCTTCAAAGCCATCATTGTCACCGAGATAACGCCAACTGGCGCAGGGTCAACTGCCGAACGGCGCAGGTTTGGGCGCGGGCGGGTTCAGCGCATCCGCCAGCCGGGCCGCCGCCGATCCGGGCCGCAGCGGCTTTTGCTGGCTTTCATGCGCGGCCCAGCCGGTCAGGCAGATGATCTCGAAGGTGGCCGGAACGCGGCCGTCCGGTGTGCCGAACCGCGCCTGATAGATCGTGGCGGCGCGCGCCAGCACCGCTTTGCCTGTCGGGCGGCGCAGGCGGGCGGCCAGCGCGTTGCCTTCGCCCATCGCCCGCAGATCGGCCATCAGATGCCAGGCATCGCGGTAGCTGACGGTGCGGGTAAAGCTGTCGGCCACCGGCAGGGCAAAACCCGCGCGCGGCAGCAAGCCGCCCAGATCACGTATTTCGGCCATCGGCAAAACGCGCGGCGACAGCCCGCCGGTGATCTCGGTTTCCGCTTCGGCAAGGCAGGCGCGCAACTCGTGCAACGTCCGCCCGCCGAACAGCAGCGCCAGAAACCACCCGTCGGCCACCAGCGCCCGCCTGCATTGCACCAACTGCCCCACCGGATCATTTGCCCAGTGCAACGCCATCGCATGCACCACCAGATCATGCGCCCGCGGCTGCAAATCCAGCACCTCGTCATCGCTCACCACCACGGCCGCAGGGATTTCCTGCCACAGTGCGGGAAAAGGCGTCACAATCGCCGGAGATGTAAACGGCCTGTTAACCTCCAGCAGTCTTTCCTGAATTTCCGTAACTGCCTCGGCCTGCAGGAACAGGTCGGTGGCACGGGCGCGGTGCAGCAGCAGGGCCTTGCGGTCGGTGATCGGGGGCGGGGTCTGCATGGCCGGGAACCATAGGGGGGCTGAATGGGATTGCAAGCCGCACTACACCTGATTTATCCGCCGCAATGCCTGACATGTGACGCGCTTGTCACCACCGATTTCGGGCTTTGCGGCACCTGCTGGCGCGACACGCCATTTATCACCGGGCTGGTGTGCGATCAATGCGGGGTGCCGTTGCCCGGCCAGGAAACCGGCCATGCGGCGCTGTGTGATGATTGCCTGACCATCGCCCGGCCCTGGAGCAAAGGCCGTGCCGCGTTGATTTACAAGGATAATGCCCGTAATCTGGTGCTGGCTCTCAAGCATGGTGACAGGATGGATCTGGCGCGCCCGGCGGGGCAGTGGTTGCTGAAAGCGGTGCAGCCGATACTGGTGCCGGGCATGCTGGTGGCGCCGATCCCGCTTTACTGGCTGCGCTTGCTCAAGCGGCGCTACAATCAGGCGGCGCTGCTGTCGGCGTCGGTGGCCCGGCTTGCGGGGCTGGAGCATTGCCCCGACCTGTTGAAACGCCATCGCCAGACCCCCAGCCAGGAAGGCCGCAACCGCGACGCCCGCTTTGCCAATGTCACCGGCGCCATCCGGGCGCATCCCAGACGGGCGGCGCGGCTGGCGGGGCGGCATGTTCTGCTGGTGGATGATGTGATGACATCGGGCGCGACCCTTGCCACCGCCGCCGAGGCTTGTGTCGAGGCGGGGGCAATCGGGGTGTCGGTGCTGGTGCTGGCGCGGGTGGCAAAAGAAATATAGCCGCTCAGCCCTATAAACCAAAAGGAATCGTCGGCACCCGCGAACTGGCGCTCAGCGATTTGATGCAGACATCATGCTTGCCCGCGTCGGATTCGCAACTGTCCTGATCGTTTACCAACAGCCGGGTGATGGTATCGCATTTCATCGCCGGCACGTCGAACTGCAAAACCTTGGTCTTGCTCAGCGGCAACGCGCCAAATTCGAGCACCATCAGCGCCGAAACCGCCCCCGCGCCATCAAACGCCGCGATCTGATACGAGGTTTTGGTCAGCGCGATGCCGGTATTGTTGGTGGCCACAAAGGTTAACCGACAGCCTTCGGTCACATCGGAAAAGGAATTCAACTCCAGATCGAAGTTGCCGCTTTGAGCCTGCGCACCCGGGGCGAAACCCAGTGCAAACACCGCTATGGCCCACAGACCAACCCATCTTGCCGGTTTTAAGACGATCATCGCAACCCACCCTCCGCTGCCACACCCGCACCAGATAGCGCGCAGCCCAAGGATCATGTCAACAGCCTGCTATTGATAAGCGCCCACCAGCCACGGAATCATCGTCAGCCGCTTGGTTTTGCGCTGGGCGGTTGCCACCCGCACCGGCACAACCCGAACCGGGGCCACGCGAACCGAAGCCGCACGCACCGGGGCCACAATAACCGGGGCCACAATAACGGGGGCAGCAGCCAGTACCGGCGCGCGGATCACCACCGGCGGCGCCACTTTCACCGGTGCCGCAACCCCGGCCTGCACCGCAACCGGCGCAGGCAGTTCGGCTTTCACCACCGAAGGCGCACAAGCCTCGAACTCGGCCAGGGTGCTGCCGCTTGGGGCAGGGCAGCCGCTTGTCAAAGGTTCGGCAATGGCGTTTGCGCCGGAAAACCCAAGCGCCAGCAGGCATAGGAGCAGACGAGTCGAAGCGGTTTTCATTTCATCATCCCGTGGTTAACTTGAAAAATCCAAGCTGGCACCCCTACCAGACCAAAACATAGCACAAAATTCACCCGTAAAAAAGCATGGCGCCACACCGCAGTTTGACCAAGCATAGCAGAGACGGCGATCTGTGCCATGAATGTCACGCGCGGCCTGCAGTTTTCCGCCGGGTGCACCTTGCGGCCGGGGCTTTCGCGCGCCGCCAACTGGGAATAGACTTGGTCGATGATGTGGTGGGTTTTCATGCGCGGAACGGTGCTGCGGCCTCTTGCGGGCCTTGCGTTTCTGATCGCGTTCGCGCCCGATGCAAGGGCGGAATTCGCCGTCTGCAACCAGTCTTACGACGTGGTGAATATCGCTATCGGTTTGGATATTCAGGATGATTTCCAAACCGAAGGCTGGTGGACCATTGGCCCCAACCAATGCGCCAACGTGGTGAAAGACGAATTGGTAAGCCGCTATATCTATATTTATGCGCAGGATGTGTTCGGCCAGCCGATCGTGAACGGCTCCACCCAGATGTGCATTTCGCCCCGCAAATTCCTGATCCGGGGCCTGACCGAATGCTGGAGCAGGGGCAACGTCTCGGCGGGGTTCATCGAGGTTGATACCCAGAAAACATCGCGCTGGACGCTGTTTCTGGCCGCGACGCCTTAAAAAAGACGGCATTGCGTGGGGCTGGCCAGAAGCCGGATCATGCGCTAAGATATAGCATCGTTATGCGCAGGGTATTTCAATTGGCCGGGCTTGGTTGGCAGAACTGCAAGCAAGTGATCACGTGGCTTGTCGCCGCGTGCGCCTTCCTGGTCTGCGCGGTTTCGGCGGTGCAGGCGGAACGGCTGGCGTTCGTGGTTGGCAATTCCGATTATGACGTGGCATCCGATCTTGCGAACCCGGTGAATGACGCAACCGCGGTTGCCGACGCGTTGAAGCGGCTGGGCTTCAAGGTAACGCTGCTGTCCAACGCCGGCGGCGATCAGCTTTGGACCGCGATGGACAAGTTCGTGACTGACGCCGAAGGCGCGGAAAGCGCGCTGTTCTACTATTCCGGCCATGCGTTTCAGATGAGCGGTGTCAACTATCTGGTGCCGGTTTCGGCGAAACTGGCAAGCCGCGAAGGGGTGAAGGCCGAAGCGTGGAGCCTTGACCGCATCATCGCCCGCCTGCAAAGCCGCAACCGGCAGACGCTGATTTTCCTCGATGCCTGCCGCAACGATCCGCTTCCCGCCTCGGTGCGCGGCTCGGGTGCGGCGTCCGATGGTCTGGCGCGGGTGCAGACGGGGGTTGGCACGTTCGTGGCCTTTTCCACCGGGCCGGGGGGCGTTTCTGCCGATGGGATCGAGGGTGCCGCCAACAGCCCTTTCACCAGCGCGCTGCTGTCGCATATCGAAACCGAGGGGATTTCGATCTCGGATATGATGATCGAGGTGCGCAACGATGTGGAAAACGCCACCGCCCGCAAACAGGTGCCGTGGGATCAGTCCTCGCTGCGCGAGCAGTTCTATTTCGTGCCGCCGGTGGAAAGTGGCAAACAGGTGCTGAGCGAGGCGGATTATGAGCTGCTGGCCCAGCTAAGCCCCGAAGACCGCAAACAATTCATGGACCTCTTGGCACAATCGGGCTTTGACGAAGATTCGCTGGGTGAAGCCGAGGCCGAGATTTCGATTGCCGAGGCCAATCTGGTGCAGGTGGCAAGCCAGACCACCATCCTTGGTGCGCCAGCAACCGAAACCGTGCCGGTGGTGGCTTTGCCGCAGCCCACCACCCAGGTTGCCACCGCCCCCGATGCGGGCGACGTGGACAACCTCGTGGTGCTTCAACCCACCGTCACCATTGGCGACGCACCCGACGGCGGCACCCCGGATATCGTGGTGGCAGCACTGGCCCTTGAGGAAAACACGCCGATCCGCCTTGCCGCCCTCGATTTTTACACCCGCGATATCAGTCTGAACGAAGTCACCATTCAGCGCTTTCGCCTGGTCGGCAAGCTGATCGGGTCTGACACCGAAGCCGACCGCGCGATCCTTACCTCTATCGACCCGCGCCTGCTGGATGCCGATACCTCGATCCTTGGCGCGATTGATCCCGCCGCCCTCGCCAAATCGGTGCAGGCCGAGTTGAAGCGTGTCGGCTGCTATCAGATGAAGGTCGATGGCTCCTGGGGCAAAGGCTCGCGCACCGCCCTCACCAGCTATTTCCTCGCCAAGCGCAAAGTGCCCGACAGTCTGGAGCCGACAGACGCGCTTTACGGCTCGCTGAAGGCCGAGGATAAGGTGGTCTGCGAAGTGCGGGTTGCGAAATCGGCCGTCAAGACCGGCAATCGGGTAAAGCGGGCAGTGGTCGCCCCGGTTGAAGCAAAAGCCAACGTCAAGTCAAAGGTCAAGACTGGCAACAAGCAGGAAACCGCCAAAACCCGGATCACCAAAGGCACGATCGGCATGACCGGATCGTTCTGAAGGGCCGAAGATGGAAATCGACCCCCGGTTCAAATCCGCCAGAAAAAGTGCGGCCCGGCGGCGGCGTAACATCTGGCTGGGGCCGCTTTTGTATGGTGGGTTGGGTGCGCTGATCCTGATTGGCGGCGGCTTTGGTTTGTACCTTGCGGGCGTTGTTTCCATCGGCACCCAGACCCCGCCCGATGCGATCGCCACCGATGAGGCCGGCACTGACGAGGCCAGCGCCGCCGATACCGCCGCCGCCTATACATCCGCCTTTGTCGATCTTGCCGGTGATCCGATGGTGCTGCGCTTTGATACCGGTGGGGTGAACACCAAGGTGCGCACCCTGCCGCGCCCCGGCGATATCGAACCCGGACGCGCCGCCACCGATCTGGTTTTGCTGCAGGATGATATGATCACCGCCGAAGAACGGCTGATCACCACCATCCCGTCAAGCCGCGAGGATTTCGCCTTCTTTCAGGCCCAACGCAGCGCCCCCTCCGCGGCCCAGCAGCAACCAGCGACCGAACCGCAGGCGGAAACCGAACTTCTGGCCTCTGAAGATGCGGGCTGGGGGGCCGATGTCGGTGGCAGCGATGCCGCAGCCCCCGCCGAGGTTACCCGCACCAAGATCGAAAACACCACCAGCCTGAACTTCATCCTGCCCGAAGCCCAGCGCCGCCAGCCCTACAAGGATGTATTTCTGCGCCTGAAAGCCCCCTCGGATTTGCTGGCCCTGATGGTGCAGAACGGCATGGACGCAGCCGCCGCCAAACGCTTTGCCGAGGCCGGTATCGCCCTCATCCCCGAACTTGGCACGCTGGGCGCCAACCACATTCTGGCGATGCGGGCGGCGTCACGCGGGGCGGTGATGGTGCCGGTGCAACTGTCGCTTTACACCGGCGACAACTATTTCGGCAGCCTTGCGGTGAATGATATCAACACCGTTGTCACTGCGGCGGACCCATGGGTTGAGGAAGACCTGTTCTCCTTCGCCGATGGCAAGGTGGCGGCGGATGTCGATACCAGCCGCAAATACCGTCTGCTGGATGCGTTTTATTCCGCCGCCATCCGCAATGGCGTGCCCTCGGCGGTGGTGGCCGAAACCATCGTTCTGATGAGCCAGACCCATGACATGGAAAGTTTCGCTGCCCCCGGCGACAAGATGACCCTGCTTTATTCGCGCGAGCCGGGCAGCGAGGGCGCCGGTGCTGGCCAGGTCCTCTATGCCGCGATCAAGGGCGAGGGGAGGTTGATGGAATGCAATGTGTACAAGACCAAGGGCAGCGAGGATTACGCCTGCTTTGGTCAGGGCGCGGGCAAGGGCGGCGGTGCGGGCGGTGGCGGCGGCGTTGGCCTTCGCGCCGGGCTGCAAACGCCCACATCGGGGGTGCTGACCTCGCGCTTTGGCCCCCGGATGCATCCGATCTACAAGGTGGTCAAAGTGCACAAGGGGGTTGATTGGGCCGCCCCCATCGGCACCCCGGTATACGCCGCCTTTGATGGTCAGATCGCCTCGGCAGGTGTGGGCAGCGGCTATGGCAATCTGGTGCGCATCAGTCATGCAGGCGGCATGGAAACCCGCTATGCCCACCTCAACGCTTTTGCCGATGGCATCAAAGCCGGGGTTCAGGTCAAGGCGGGCGATTTGATCGCCTATATCGGCACCACCGGCGGCTCCACCGGCCCGCATCTGCACTTCGAGGTTTACGAAGGCGGCGTGGCGGTCGATCCTTTCGCGCAAGGCGGCGGCACCCAGATTGCCGAAACCGATGGCTCGGCGGTGGAGCAACTGGTCGATCAGATCATCCGGGTGGAAAGCGGCGGCAACGCCAATGCTAAGAACCCGCTTTCCTCGGCCACCGGGCTTGGCCAGTTCATCTCGGGCACCTGGATCAGGATGATGCAGCAATACCGCCCCGATCTTGCAGGCAGCATGAGCAAGGAAGACCTGCTGGCCTTGCGCAACGATCCCACTATCAGCCGCGAGATGGTCACGGCGCTAGCCCGCGAAGGCGAAGGTTATCTGCGCGCCCGTGGCCACCAGATCACCGCGGGCAGGCTTTATCTGTGCCATTTCCTTGGCATGGCGGGTGCCGATATCGTGCTTTCGTCGGATGATGCGGCGCTGGTCGGCGACGTGATGGGCGCGGGCGTGATTTCCGCCAACCCCTTCCTAGCCGGCCGCTCCATCGCTTATGTCAAGGAATGGGCCGAATTGAAGATGAACAAGAAGGGCGGCGGCGGCGGCTCATTGCCCGCCGCCGTGGTGATCCCGCCCGAAGTGCTGGCCTACCAGGCCATCATCAAACGTCTGATCGAAACCCCCGCCTGAACCGCATTCTTCTCTGCCTAAATATCCCCGCCGGAAGCACCTGCATCACCGCAAGCACCCCCGCCGGGCACCGGTCAGGTGAACTCATAGCCGATCTTGCCGTCTTTCATCACCACTTCCACCGATTTCATCTCGGTCTGTGCCACCATCCGGCTCAGCACCTCACGCGAAAGATCCGGCAGGATCGAGTTGGTGATGATGTTGTCCACCATCCGCCCGCCCGAATCCGGGTCTTTGCACTGATCGACGATAAAGGTCATCACTTCGGGTGAAACCGTCATCACCGCCCCGTGGTTCTCTTTCATCCGCCGCACGATGGCCCGCAGTTTCAGCTTCACGATGCCCGCCAGCACCTCGGTTGACAGCGGAAAGTAGGGGATCGTCACGATCCGCCCCAGCAACGCCGCTGGGAACACCCGCGTCAGGTACGGCTTCATCGCCTCGGAAAGATCATCTACATCCGGCCGGGTTTCGCCCTTTTCCGCCATATCCATGATCACCTCGGTGCCTACATTCGAGGTCAGCAGGATCAGCGTGTTCTTGAAGTTGATCGCCCGGCCCGAGCCGTCCTCCATGATGCCCTTGTCGAACACCTGAAAGAACAACTCGTGCACATCCGAATGCGCCTTCTCGATCTCGTCCAGCAGCACCACCGAATAGGGTTTGCGCCGCACCGCCTCGGTCAGCCGCCCGCCCTCGCCATAGCCGACATAGCCCGGAGGCGCGCCTTTCAGCAGGCTGACGGTATGCGCCTCCTGAAACTCGCTCATGTTGATGGTGATGATGTTCTGCTCGCCGCCATACACCGCCTCGGCCAGCGCCAATGCGGTTTCGGTCTTGCCCACACCCGAAGGGCCGCACAGCATGAACACCCCGATCGGCTTGTTGGGGTTGGAAAGCTTGGCTGATGCCGTCTCGATCCGCTTGGCGATCATCTCAAGCCCGTGGTCCTGCCCGATCACCCGCTCTTTAAGGCGGTCGCCCAGCGTCAGGATCGACTTCAACTCGTCCGACACCATCCGCCCGGCGGGGATGCCGGTCCAGTCCGAGATCACCGAGGCGACGGATTGTTCGTCCACATGGCTGTACACCATACGGTCATCCGGGCTTGCGGCCTCCAATTCATGGATCTTGCCCGCCAGCGCCCCGCGAATGCTGTCCTTGTCGGTCTCCTCCGTCGCCAGATTGCCGCGCAAGCCGATGATTTCGTCAACCAGCGCCTTCTCGCCAATGTAAAGCGCCTCGGTGGTGGCCAGCGTTGCCTCGGCTTCTGCCACCTCGCCCTGCGCCTCCTTGATGCGGTCCTCGTTCACCTCGCCCAGATCGCGCTGCGCCTCTTTCGCCGCGATCTCTGAATTGAGCGCCGCGATTTTATCCTTCAGATCGGCAACCTTGGCGGGCGTGGTCGATTGGCTGATCGCCACACGCGCGCAAGCGGTGTCGAGCAAGGATACCGCCTTGTCCGGCAACTGCCGTGAAGGGATATAGCGCGCCGAAAGGCTTACCGCCGCCACGATAGCTTCATCCGAAATCCGCACCCCGTGATGCGCCTCCATCGGGCCCAGAATGCCGCGCAGCATGTAGCAGCACTTGTCCACCGAAGGCTCGTCCACATTCACCGGCTGAAAGCGCCGCGTCAGGGCCGGGTCTTTCTCGAAATGGTTGCGGTATTCGGCCCAGGTGGTGGCGCCAATGGTGCGCAAGGTGCCCCGCGCCAGTGCCGGTTTCAGCAGGTTCGCGGCATCCCCGGTGCCCGCAGCGCCGCCCGCGCCAACCAAGGTATGCGCCTCGTCGATGAACATGATGATCGGCGTGGGCGACGATTGTACCTCGTCGATCACCGACCGCAGACGCTGTTCAAACTCGCCCTTCATGCTGGCTCCGGCCTGCATCAACCCCAGGTCAAGCGAATGCAGCCGCACGCCTTGCAAAGATGGCGGCACCAGACCCGCCGCCAGCCGTTGGGCAAAGCCCTCGACCACCGCCGTCTTGCCCACCCCGGCCTCGCCAGTGAGAATCGGGTTGTTTTGCCTGCGGCGCAACAGCACGTCGATGATCTGCCTGATTTCCTCATCCCGGCCCACAATCGGGTCCATCTTGCCGCTGGCGGCAATCGCCGTCATGTCCACCGTAAACCGGTCCAGCGCCGTGGTGCCACCGCCGCCACCGCCCGCCGCCGCGGCCCCCGCCGCCGCGCGACCGATCCCGGTTCCATCCATCGGCCGCATGTCTTCTTCGTCGCTGTCCTTCCAGGCCGAGCGCGCCTCGGACACCAGACTGTCAACGCTGATCTCGCCGAACACCTTCGACATCTGCACCAACTCGCGGCGCAGGCTCTGGTTCTTCAGCGCCGCCACCAGCGCATGCCCGGTGCGGATCTGCGCCTCGGCAAACAACAGCGTTGCGTAATGCCAGCCGCGATCAAGGATATCGGTCATCTGCTCGGAGATCGCGGGCATCTCGGTGGTGTTCTTGCGCAACTGATCGATCACCGAGCCCAGATCCTTTACCAGCTTCGCCCGGTCCAGCTTGAAATGCTGCAGCGTCATCGACAGATCGGATTTCGGGTTGGCGGCGATGTGAAACAGCCAATGCGACAATTCGACGTTGCGGTTGCCCTCGTTCTTGGCGTGGCGCAGCGATTGCAGGAAGGCATCATAGCCCACCCTGTTCAACTTGCCGGCAACGGTTTCCATACTGATATCAGCCATGATCCTATCCCTTTTTTGCTATGTCTTTTCCCGCGTTCAACCCGTCTTGCGTTCCGATGAGAACACCGCATCACTTCGATAGCTGCCCGGTTCGGCGGGCACCGGTGCCATCCAGCCGGTCCACCCCAAAGCCGCCCCCTTGCCCAGCGCCACCGCCTTGATCTGATCGGCAGGCAGCGAGGGCGCGATTTCAACTTCGGTTTCATGGCCAAGATAGCAGAACAAAAGCTCTGTCAGGCGGATAAAGTTAACGCCGCCGGGCAAGAAACTCTGGTACTCCGGCAGGCTTTCACAGCGCACTCCCAGCCGGATTTTCTCATTCACCCCCTGCACCCGCGCGCCAAGCCGGCAATCGCGGCCCAAAGTGCTGCCCGCAGCCCCAAGTCGGCTCAAATCCGAAGGCTCGAACGGCAGCCAGACCGGGATGTTCTCTTCAATAGTAATCGCCACCCCGCACAGCTTTTCAAGCATCTGCCGCAGCCGCACCGGGCTTTTCACCCGCGCCATGGCGATGCCGGTCAGCGGCAGCCGCGCCATGTCCGGCACCACCCCCCGGTTGCGCAGCGCCTGCGATGCCATCCCCACCGGCGCGCCGACATAGCCCTGAAACCGGTCATCCACCGGGTGATCAAGCTGGGTGATGCCGCGCGCATCCGACCATGCCCGGAAAAACAACTGTTGAAACCGGCTGGTGAACAGATCCGCAAGGCACACGAACGCCTCGTCGCGCAGGATGTACCATTGGTACACCTCGGAAGTGGTGTTCAGCGGCAGCGCCCCTTGCGGGCCGAAATAGCCCAGAAAGTTCGAACGCACCCGCAGCTTGCCGTTCTTGCCCTCTTTCACCTGGGTAACATTGGCATCGGGAAAGGCCAGAAACGGTTCTTGCCCCAGCCGCACGGTTTCCTGCCGCAGCGTCAGATTGCGGCCGATCCGCGGGTTTTCCGGATGCGCCCGCTCCAACTCGCGCAGCAGCGCCAGAAACCCGAACTGCGTCGGATCAGCCTTCAGCGCATCGCGGCGGGTCGGGGATTTGCTCATAACAGCGGCCCCTGCCCGGTGCGCGCGGGCCAGGTTTTCACCAGCCCCCGCTGTTCCGACCGGATCACAACCTGGGTAAAGCTGTTGATCGAGGCGTATTCCGCCATGAACCGGTCCAGCACCGCGCCCAGCAGGAAAATCCCCGAACCTTCAAAGCCGCGCTCATCAAATTGCAAGGTCACCTCGGTGCCGCGCGCCGCATGATAGCCCCCGGCGCGGCGAATCGTGCGCACCACCGGGCGGCTGGAAACCGCTTTCAACCCCTGCAACTGCCGCTCGGAAACCTGTGACGAGATATCGGTGAACAGCGACAGCAACTCGCGCAGCGCCGCCGCCTCATCCCGACTGCCCCGGTTGTCCAACCCCAGAAAGTTCAGCGACAAAAAGCTGATCAACCGCCAATGTACCGGCCCGGCTTGGGTGCGGTGCGGCGCGTTCTGCTCCAGTTGGATCACGCTTTCGCGCGGCTGCGTTGGCCCCGCAATACAGCGGATTGGCAGGCCCGCGTCATCATTCATCTTGAATTCCGCCCCACCCTGCGCGATCGGCAGATATTGCGGCAAATGCCGGTTGGAGCATAAAAGCTTTACCTGCAACCGCTTTACCCGCTCGGCACTGTCCAGATGCCCCGGCTCGAAGATCGAGATCAGAGTCTCAGAACCGGTATAGCCCGTGGTCTGGCCAAAGCGCTTTTCCTTGGCATTCAGCCGCCTTGGCCGCTGTTTGGCGGTGAAATACAGCGCCTCGCGCGGCTGCATCACATCGGCGGGCACCCCGTACAGAGGATGCACCGGGATCTTGTCTTTCACATCGGCGTAATAGGCGAAAACCTCGGTCACCCGCTGCACTTCGTAATGCGTCGAGGGGCTGCTGTCGGCCTGCACCAGATATTCGTGCCGCAGCCCTTCCAGCTTTACCTGACTGCAGTTTTCCTCGAACAGGTTGATGGCGGGGGCGGCGAAAATACGGAAATGATCGGCGGTTACCCGGGCGGCAAGGTTCGGCCGCAGGGCTTCCATCTCGAACATCAGATCAAAGCTTGCGGCCTTGACCTGCGGCAGGATCTTGCGCAGCCCGCCAAGCCGAAAGCCCTGAAACTTCTGCGGAAACATGAAGAACTCGCGCAGCAGGGAAAACCCCCGGAACACCCGGGTATCCTCGGGGAACAGCGCCTCGTTATCGTGAAAGCCAAGCTGTTCCAGACAATCGGGCGGCAGGCGCAGGAACACCGGATCGCCGCGCGCGTTCAGATAGCGCAGGGTGATGCGCGTGGTGTCGCGGAACAGGTGTTCATAAATCGCGATGCAATCGCCCGCATCGCCCGCCAGATAGAACGGCAGGCTCTCGGCCTCCACGGTGGAAACCGGCTTGCCCGGCTTGTCTTTCTGCTCGCCCGACACCGGGCGCATGATCGACAGGATCAACCCGCCCGCCGTGCCCGGCACCACATCCAACCCCAGCGCCTGAAACGCACCCGGCCCGGCCACAAACCGCGCCGCCGAAATTCGCAGCGGCCACAACTCCAGCGGTGCCGACAGGCGGAACCGGCAGGAAATCCGCTGCTCCCGGTCCACATAGCGGGCGTCAAGATAGGCCCCGGCGGGCAGTGTCTTGCCCTTTGTCAGCGCTTCATCGGCATAGATCGGCTCGGCCTGCACCAGAATGGCGCTTGGCGTCGGGGCCATGAAATTGGGCAGCAACTGATCCAGCAATTCGGCGGTGAAGGTTTCAAACTCGGTATCCAGCTTAAGCTGCACCCGCGCCGCCATGAACGCGGCCCCCTCCAGCAAGCCCGCAACCGCAGGGTCCAGATTGTCCTGGGTCAGCCCGCCAAGACGCTCGGCGATACCCGGATAGTCTTCGGAAAACTCCTTGGCACCTTCGTACAGCAGGGAAAGCTCGCGATTATACGCTTCCAGAAAGGCGCGGTTCATCCCCGGATCACAAGATTGGACATCGCAATCTTCCCCGCCCCGGTATCAATTTCCGCCACAAACTCCATCGGCACATCAACCGGGCGGGCGGCCATCTCGGCGGTGATGTCAAAGGCAATCCGCTGCGCCAAATCGGCCCCGCCCTCGCGCAGTTTCACCACCAGCGTCTCGGCAATCAGCCGCGGTTCATTGGCCAGCAGCGCAAGCCGCAAATCCTTGGTGATCTTGGATTTGCGGTAATCATCGGTAGTCATGCGGCTCATATCCAACATGCCGTAGTTCAGCACTGAATTCCGAACAAAGTCAAAGCCTTCCAAAGACTGCGCGGCCTCAAGATTGATCGTGCCCATCAGGTTCGCCAGATCCTGCGCCAGATGTTCGCGCAATGTGGCCTGACTTGCGCCCTCGCGCCGCTCCACGCTGCGCGCCGAAAGCACTCGCCCGCCGTCCTCGGTAATGGTTTGATCCTGCGCTTTGGCGTCCCGTTGTCGCGCGGCCTGACGAAAGACATTCATCAGCGAGATCTGGAAATAGCCGTCGCTTCGTTCTTTCATTGCGCACTCGCGTCGCAGGAACTGGCACAGGCGGTGCCATACCACTTTCAAGGCAGTACCGGGCACGAATGGCGCGCCCGGTACGAAGATCCGCGATCGGACCGAAAACCTCAGGATCAGGAGACGGGCGTGCCCTTCGGGATATCCCAGGAGGCCGTCGTCTTGCCAAGCATGCCGCCCTGCGCGTTCTGAACCTGGAACTCCAGCTTGAAGCGCGCAAAGTTGAGCGACAGACGCTCGTGAACCTGATCATCGCCGCCCATACCCGCGCCGGTCTGATAGCTGGACACGATCAGATCTTCGAAGATGATGGTGAAATAGGGCAGCTGTGCCGCCCCCGTCACTTTGCGCATCGTGTACTTCACGGTTTTGAAGTGCGTACCGATCAGCAGCGCCTGGAACAGGATCGGCGAGGTCTTGTCGAGGTACTTCGAGAAGCTGAAGTCTTGCACGTTCGCCATGCCGCTACCGCTGCCGGTGCCCTTTTGCGAGGTGCCCGACTGGGTTGCGCCCCAGGAAAAGTCCATGATCTCGATCTTCTTCTCATAGCCTTTTTTCAGGCTTTCGCCCTCAACGCCGTCAATGTCCAGAAATCCTTCAAGTGCCATTTTGGTGTCTCCTTGGTTGCTAATATCCTCTGGATGAGTGTGCCCAGAGGGGGTTCAGTTTCAATTCTTGCCAGGAAGTTTTGAAACAAGGCTCATGCCAATATCCATCCCTTCCAGTTGGAAATGTGGACGAAGAAAGAATTTCCCCACGTAGTAGCCCGGGTTCTCTTCATCCTCGATCACCTCAACCTTGGCAGCGGCCAATGGCAGAAGTGCCTTCTCACGCTCGCTCGCATTCGAGGGCGAGGCGTGGACGTAGCCGGCGATCCAGTTCCCCAACTCACGCTCAAGCTGTGCGCGCTCGCGGTTGGAACCGATCATGTCACGCACCATACATTTCAGATAATGGCTGAAGCGGGACACGGCAAAGATATAGGGCAGGCGCGAGGACACGTTGTCCGAAGCAGTCGCCTGATCATCCGAATATTTCTTCGGCCGGTACAACGATTGCGCACCGATGAAGGCGGCGCGGTCGGTGTTCTTGCGGTGGACCAGCGAAATCAGCCCCGATTTCGACAGTTCACCCTCGCGCCGGTCGCTGATCGCGAACTCGGTCGGGCATTTCATGTCGGTCGAGCCGTCGCCCACATCGAAGTTATGTACCGGCAGATTGGCCACTTCGCCACCCGATTGCACACCCCTGATCTGTACGGTCCAGCCATATTCCTTGTGCGCGCGGTTGATGTTCACCGCCATCGCATGCGCCGCGTTCATCCAGGCATAGTGCTTGCCGGTGTGACCGTCGGTTGCCTCCTCGAAGTTGAACTCCTCTACCGGCTCGCCGTTTTGCCCGTAAGGCGAGCGGGACAGCACGCGCGGCAGGGTGATCGCCAGATAACGCGAGTTCTCGCTGTCGCGCAGCGAATGCCAGCCGGCATAGTCGGGGGTATCAAACACGGTGGACAGATCGCGCGGGTTGCCCAACTCGTTCCAGCTGTCCATCCCCAGCAGCGTGGGCGCCGCCGACGAGATGAACGGCGCATGCGCCGAGGCGGCAATCTTGCCCAGATCGCGCAGCAAACGCACGTCCGAGGCGGAATGGTCGAAGTAGAAATCACCCACCAGCGCGCCAAACGGCTGGCCACCCAACTGGCCGAACTCGGCCTCGTAGATCTTCTTGAACAACGGGCTCTGGTCCCATTTCGCGCCCGGATAGCCACGCAACTCGCGGTCCAGTTCGGACTTCGAGATGTTCATCACCGTAACCTTCATGTTGTTGTCCGACTCGGTGTTGTTCACCGTGTAGGCCAACCCGCGCCAACTGCTTTCCAGCTTCTGGTACTCAGGGTGGTGAATGATCGCATTGACCTGCGCCGAAAGCTTTTCGTCCAGCTTGGCCATCATCTTGTCGATGGTGTCCAGAATGTCATCCGAAATCACGCTTTCATCCGAAAGCGCCTGCCGCACCAGCGTGCCGACAGCATTCTCAACCTCTTTCGCCGCCACATCGCTGCGCGGTTTGAAATTCTGCTTCAGGATCGCCGAGAACTCGTCCAGCTCACTCAGTGCGCCGCCACCAGCCCCTGCGCCTTTTTCTAATTCCGTTGCCATACTATGTTCCCGATCTTTTCTTGCAATTCAGCATCAGCCCGGCAGCCGGGCCAAAACCCTTGTCACTCGGCCGAGCCATCGCCCTTTTCGGCGGCACGGCGCTCGGCCAAAGCGGCCATCAGTTTCGGATCCGTCAGCAGCGCCTTCAACTGATCCTGCGCGCCGTTCTTGCCGTTCATATAGCGTTGCAGGTTGGCCAGCTGCTCGCGCGCTTCCAGTAAGGTGGCCAGTGCCGGAACCTGACGGGCAATCTCGCCGGGGCTGAGATCGGCCATCTTCTTGAAATTCAGGCTGACCGAAAGCTTGCCGCCCTGTTCCGGGTCGAGCGTATTTTCCACATTGATCGCAAGGCCCGGCGCCACCGATTCCATATAGTCGTCCAGCGTATCCGAATTGATCTGGCTGAACTCACGCTCGGCCACCGGTGCTTTTTCCACTTTGGATGCGTTGCCCGACAGGTCCGACATCACCCCCATCACAAACGGCAGCTCCACCTGCTTTTCGGCGTTCAGCGGATCGGCATAAGAAATCATCACGCGGGGGGGGCGGTTGCGCTTAATGAAACCAGTGGCTGAATCAGACGAAGCCATAACAATCTCCTATCTATTTTCTCGAAAGAAAGCCGCAACACGGCAAACAAGTCAACAAAATTTCGCATCGCCGGGGATCAGAACCCAAACTCGGCATCAAAGACTATGCGGGCGGAATAAGCTCTCGCACCAACGCGTGGAAGTCTTTAGACAGCATGTTCCGGGCCTTGAAAAGCAAAATCGGTATCGGGCTTGAAGGCTCGCGGATCCGAAAAAATTCCTCAATCGCTTTCAGCATCAGGCCAGCATGATCGCGCGACAGAATCTCGGGGGCCGCAACTTCACCTTCCATAGGGTCCGACCAATCGTCGGTTGTGCCGATGTTAGCATATCCCGAAAGGTCGCGCATCCTGCTCATTGAGATGGCAAAGCCGTTTTCGGTGCCAAAAGTGATCTTGGCATAGCCGGAAGAGCTTTCCATCAGCGCATCCAGCGCCTCAACCAGCGGCCGCCCGATCAACAGCCGCGATTGCGTCACCAAAACCAGCGCCAGAGACGCGGGCTCGGTGGTGGCGAAGTAATGCTCGATGGCCCTCAGCAGCCGGAATGCCGCCCGGTGATTCGGCACTTCGGCCGGGGTGGCCGCGATGGTGATCGTCGCCCCCATCGCACCGGCCGTACCCGGCGGCGCATCCGGATCGGCCCCCGCCGCATCATCCGCCGTCCCTTCCGCCGGGGCAATCAGATCAGGCCGCGCCTGAACCACCATATCCACCAGATCGGTGATCTTGCCTTCCAGCCGGTCCAGTTTCGGCTGAAACGGCTTTTTGCCGGCCTTGCACACCGCCGTGATGGTCTTGAGCGCCTGCTGCATGTCGGTCAGCAGCTTGTAGAACTGGTCCGCCGCCGCCTGATTCTCCGAAGACCCCAGCGCCCCGATCACCGCATTGGCATCCCCCGGCGCTTCGCCTTCGCGCGCGGTGATCTTGCCCGCAGCGATGCCGACGGGCCGGTAGATCAGATCGCCATAGCGCCGGTCGGTGACCAGTGCTGCATAATCCAGCGGAAAGATCACCGTGGGCATCGCGTTCAACTCTTCGATGGCATTCTGCCGTTCCACCGGATCGGTCGGATGCACATCGTCGGGATAGGCCGCGAGCAATCCCGCCATGCCCAGAACCACCTCGCCAAACGCCTTGAACCGGCAGGCCAGAATCTGAAATTTCGCTTCAACCCCCAGCAAACGCAGATCGCGGCTGCGCTTCAGCAACGGATCAATCTGCGCCGTCTCGGCCTTGTGATCTATGGATTTCGGATCAAACAGGGTGCCGCGCGTCTGATTGAAATAGCTGGTCGGCAGCCGGTCTTCGACATTGAAATAGTAATCCACATAGTCCGGGTCATCGACCGCCAGCAGATCGTCGCCACAAGGCGCGTCGGGCGATATCGGCTTTAGCAGATCGTCTAGGCGCATCTCTTAGCCCCTGCGGCCCATAACTTCGCGCTTCACCGGCACCAGAACCACGCGCGGCTGCAAGGCGGGGGTCGCGCAGAGCAGAAGGGCAAGCGCCGTCATCATCAACAGGAAGCCCGTCATTTCAACACCTTTTGCAATTGCTGCGCCAATGCTAGCGCGCGCGCCGCCAACGGTCAATCGGCCAGCGCGGGCCGCCTCAGCCGCCGGTTTTCTTTACCGCAACATCATAGGCATCGGCGAAATACGCCAGAAACACATCCAGCATGCCGTTCTCATAGGGGTGCGTCTTGGCATCCCAACGCTCCACGAACGTCTCCCAGGCGCGCGATTTCTTCGAGGTCATCAGGCCGCCCGACGCCCGGCCTTCGATGGATTCCGGCGAAAGGTCTTCCAAAAGCCGCGCCAAAGCCGGCTGCATCGCCGCGTAAACGGCGGTCTGGTGGCGCTTTATATCGTCAAACCCCAATTGAAAGCTGGCGGTCGAGGACAGATAGCTGCCGGTGGGTTTGCCGAACATCGTCAGCATCGCCTCTTCCGCGCTGGGCTTGAACTTCAACGGGCTGTTGTTCATGCCGCCGATCATGGTGCGGCTGGCGCTTTTCACGAATTGTTTTGCCGCCGCCCGCGCGCCAAGCAGCGCCATCAGCTCTTCGGTGGCGATCCGCAGGCAGCGCCCGATATCCTCGCCCAACTGCCCGGGTGGCACCGAGTTCAACGCCCCCGCAGGCAGGCCCGCCCCCCGGCAGATCGCATCCAGCAGCCCGCTGGTGGCCTCGCCCGGCGCAACGGCGGCCACCGGCGGCGCCGTGGGTGCGGCGGGCTGCGGCTTCAGCACGAACGGCTCGCTGGCCGCCAGTGGGGCCGCCAGTGGGACCGCCGGGGGTGCTGCGGGGGGCATGGGCTGCGGCGTGGCCGCGCCGCCCATCATCGCCATATGGGCCAGGGATTCGGTTGGACGGGCGGCCACCGGGCGCGGCGCCTCGATAAAGCTATCGCCATAGGCCCCGGCCAGCCCCCCCGACTGGCCCCCCGACTGGGCCCCCAACGGGCGCTGTGGTGGCGCCATCGGGGTCGGCATCGGCGCGGGCGTGGGTGTCAGGCTCCACGGATCGGCGGCGGGCGGTGGCGGGGTGGGGGCAAACGACTGCGCCGGGTTATAGTTCTGCGCCGGGTGATAATTCTGCGCAGGCGGATAGGCCACCACATCATCCACGATCATCACCCGGATGATGTACTGGCCAACCTGCAACCGGTCATTGTTCGACAGATGCACGGGTGATGATACCCGCATCTGCGCGCCATAAACAAAGGTGCCGTTGGTGGAGATATCGGTCAGCCAGAACTGCTTTTCGCGGTAAATCACCTCGAAATGCCGGCTGGAGATATGGCGGGTCGGGTCGGGCAGGGTCCAGTCCATCGCCGGATCGCGGCCAACCTCGCAGCCGCGCGACACCACGGAAAACTCCAGCGGCCCGCCGTCCGGCAGGAAATCAAAGTTCTCGATCCGCAAAGTCAGCTTCATTTCGACTCAAGCCCACCGTTCCACATGGCATCAGTTAACCCAACCGGCGCCAAAACACACCACAAGCATTGGTGAATAATTGCAAATGCCCCGCGCGGCCTACCCGCTTTTCGCCAGAACCTCGGCGATGCTGATGTAGTGATCCAGCATCCGGCGGCGTTTTTCCTGCGTCACCCGCGCAAGGGCGGTCATCACCGCGGCGTTCAGTGCCCGCCCCATCAGAAAGCCGGGAACCGGAACCTCCGGCAGGCCTTGTGCCGACATCGAGCCGCCCGACCAGCCGGTCGCCATCGCAAGCCAAGCCCCGGGGCCGCGCGGATCAGCCGCAGCGCCGGTATCGAGTGCGGCATAGCGGTGATCCTCGTCCGGCTCGCCCACCCAGGCCGCCACCAGCATCAGCATCTCGCGGTCCTGCCCGGTTAACAGATCGGGGGTGGCCTGCAGGCATTCATGCCCCCACCAGATGCCATGGCGCTGGGCCAGCGCGAAGGCCATGAAGGTTGCCGCCTCTTCCGGCGTTTCGCCCAGCAACAACTGCCGCCGGAAATCAAGGCAATGCGTGCCAGAAGGCGGCTTCAACCGCACACTCGTCGCCATTTCGGGCAAGGCCTCGAACAGTTCCGAGGCAAGCTGAAACCGCAGGCCGGGGGCCGGTTCGGTGGTGATCGGGGCATGGGTGTCGGTGCGCTGGCTCATTTCAGTTGATCTTCACCAAGGCGCCCGAGATCGTCATGATGCCCGTCGATTTGTGCTCCGCCGTTGCCCCACCCGAAGTTTTCATTGAAACTTCCGCGCTCGCTTCAATCATCATCGCGCTCAGCTTGATCCCGCTCTGACTGATCTCGATCTTGCTCTGGCCAACCTTCAGCGTGATCGTCTGCTTGGATTCGATGGTGATCGAACCCGTCACCGTCTCTTTGAACTCTCCCCCCACAACGCGGGTTTCATTCACCTTCACGTCTTCATCGACATTGTTCTTGATCGTCACCTTCAGATCCTTGGTGCCGATCATCTCGATCAATTCGGCACCGGCGGTGTCATCAAAACTCAACTGATTTTCTGTTACCGTCTTGATTCCACTGATCTTATTCTTGCCGGGTAAAGGCCAGGGCGGCATATTCTGGGCGTTGTAAACGCAGCCCATGATGATCGGATAGTCGATATGGCCGTTCAAAAACTCAACAATAACTTCCATCCCGGTCTGCGGCAGAAACACCGAGCCCCAGTTGTTGCCCGCCCACATCTGTGAAACCCGGCAATACATCGAGTTTTCCTCGTCCGACTGCCAGTGAAACTTTACCTTGATGCGGCCATACTCATCCACATCATCATGCCCGCCCAACACCACAATCGCCGTCATCGGCCCCTGCACGGTGGTGGCCACGGTCACGCGTTTGGGCGCGATGGGCACATCCTGCCGCGTCAGTATGAACGCGCCGTCATAGCTGTTGTCGCTGGCGCTGTTCGACATGCAGGCACCATGCACATAATGGTGATTCGCTGAAAGGCAGGCGTAATCGCCGTTCTCCGATGCCGGTTCCGCCCCGAACACCTGCACCTTCATGCCCGCGCCAAGGCTGGGCAGGCTGCCACTGGTGCGCACCTGACTGTCGCCCATCCGCAGCGCATCCAGCCGCCGCTTGACGATATCATTGGCGACCGAAGGTTCCTGAATGCGCCCGCTGTAGTGAAAACTTTCAAGGTCGGATGCCTCGTAGCTTTTGGTATCCGTGGCAGAACTGCTGGGCTGCGCGCCCGTGGTTTTGAAGTTGTAATCCAGCGCCCGCGCCTTGCCGGTGGTCAAGTTGCGCTGTGGCAGCCAGGTGCTGAAAAACTCCGAATATTGGTTCAGCGCTGTCGCCCCGAAATGCGCCCGCGATTTGCCGTCGATCACGGTGAACGCATCGACGTTGTCCGAAATCACAATGGTGTGGCCGCTTTTCTCCATCTTGCAATGATAGTTCATGCCGTATTCTTCCATCAGGCGCATCACGAAGTTCAGATCGGTTTCAAGGTATTGTACCGTGTATTCCAGAATCGGCGGCATCTTGCGGATGTTGAACTCGAGCTTGCAGCCGTCGAAACTGTTCAGCTTGTCCAGAACTTTACGGATGATCTCATCCAGCTTCAGATTGTGGAAGATCCGCGAGGTTTCAGACCGGCTGCCAACCCAGATCCAGGGCCGCAACTCGAACTCATAGGCATAGGATTCCTCTTCGGCGTCCGGGTCGATGCGGCCAAGATCGCGCGCCGAAAATATGACCTGGTGGAACTGCCGGAAGCTGTTTTCGCCGGTCTTGATCTCCACCCGGATGCTGCGGCCGATAAACTTGTTCAGGTCTATCTTGCGCTTGGTCGCACCCCGTAGGCGGAACAGGCTGATCTCGTTCACCGCTTCGTTGCCGGAAAATTCCTGCAAAATCATGGTCTGATCGGTTACTGGCGGGAAGATTTTGCCAAAGTGGTCGGCGTTGTTGAATTCAATAGGCATGACGTTTCCGCTTTCAATAAAGTCGACGTGCAACAGGTGTTCGGGCAGAAAATACTCCCCTAATCCTGCCTATGGTACAGAACCAAAGGCATTCTGGCAAGAAATGCGATGATCCCGTCTGCATGTGTCACCTTCCACCCGTTTGCCTCAGTTCTCCAGCCGGAAAAAGCTGATACCGGTGCCGGGGGTCATGGCGGCGCCGGTCAGCTTCAACTCCACGAACGGCATCAGGGATTTCGCCGTCACCCCGTTGGGCACCGCGTCCAGCTCGGCCAGTGCGGTGTCGGTGGCGATGGCCAAAAGCAGTTGCGGCGCCGGCGGCGCGCCCGCAGCCAGACTGACGGTAAAGCTGAAACTGGCCGTGCCATCCGATGCCACCGCCACCCAAGGCTTCAGATTGGTGGCCCCGCCCGCCTCACTCACCAAAAACAGCGTGAAAGGCCGCCCGTCCAGCCCCTCCACCACACCCGAAACCGCGCCACCGCTTTTGATCACCTCGCCCGCATCGGCAAAACGGATGCTGACCGGCTTTGATTTGGTGCCATGCCGGTTGATGAAATCAAGCACCGGGCATTGCGCGTCGTTGATCAGATGCAGCGCCACATCCGGCGAAAGTTCGGTGCTGGCCAGAAACGCATCCGCCATCTGCTCCAGCGGTTTGGTTTCCACTGCATAGCCGTCAAGCACGAAACCTTCGGGCTTGGCCTCGCGCGTCCGCACCAGCGCACAAGCGGGCGGCACATAAGCCGCCATGAACGCCTGCTGGCGCGCCAGCGGATCGGCGGCAAGGGCTGCCGCCTCGGCTTCGGCCCGGGCTTTGGCGGCGGCCTCCTCGGCGGCCTGCGTGGCTGCGGCTTCGTCGGCGGCAAGCTTTGCCGCTGCTGCTGCCTCAGCGGCGGTTGCCGCCGCCGCCGCTTCGGCAGCCTTGGCAGCTTCGGCATCCTGCGCCGCCTTGGCGGCTGCGACCTCGTCGGCGGCTTTTGCGGCTGCGGCATCCTCGGCGGCTTTTGCGGCGGCCGCCTCTTCTGCCGCCTTCGCCGCCTGCTCGGCGGCCAGTTTCGTCGCGGCCTCGGCCTCGGCCGCCTTTTGCGCCTCAACGTCGGCTGCGGCCTTGGCCTCGGCCTCAAGCTGCTTTGCCGCAGCCTCATCTGCCGCAACCTTCGCCGCCGCTTCTTCGGCTGCGGCTTGTTCGGCTGCGGCCTCTGCCGCGGCCTTCGCCTCGGCGGCGATTGCCTCTGCCGCAGCCTCGGCTTCTGCCGCCGCCGCCGCCGCTTTTTCTTCTGCCGTGGCGTTGGCATCCAACTGGATCGCGGGCTTGGGATCGAACACCCCGCCAAAATAGGCCCCCGCGCCACCTCCGACGGCGAGCAGCAGCAACACCGCAACGAGGCCGCCCTTGCCCTTTTTGGCCACAGGCACGGCGAAAGTCTCGGTTACCGCCGCCGCCGCTGTCGGCGCGCCAAACGGGCTGAAATCCTCGGGTTCCTCATCGGGCAGCGGGGATTTTCCGGTGATCACCCCGGCACCGGCGGGCGCCGAGGTCACAGCCCCGCCCACCGGCGGCAAAGACGCCGCAGGCACCGGCGGCAGCGACATGGCCCCGGCCGCCCCGGTCAGCGGCAATATGCCGCCGATCACCGTCCGGTTCGGATCCGGCAGCACCGGCATCGCCACCTCGGCCACCGGGATCAGGCCCGGATTGTCCAGCGCCGCAATCACCTTTGCCATGCTCTCGATGCGCAACGCCGGGTCCGGTTGCAACATCCACCTCAGCAGCGGCACCAGTTGCGGATCAACCCCCGAAAGATCGGGCACAGAAGACCGTTTGCCAACGGCGTCCACAATCGAAGACCCCATCTTAAGCACTTCACCCTTGCTCGCCGCCGCGATCAGCAGCGCCAGCGAATAGATGTCCGACCGCCCGTCGACAATGCCGCCATGCGCGCCCAACTGCTCGGGCGACACCCAGTTGAACTTGCCGGCAAACTGCCCCTGCAACAGCGTGCCCGCGCCGATATTGGTGGATTTGGCGATGCCGAAATCGATCAGCTTGGCATGCTCGACCGAGTTTTCCTCCAAAATCACGTTGTCCGGCGACAAATCGCGGTGCACGACGCCCGCCCGGTGCGCCTTGTCAAGGCCCGAGGCCACCCGCCGCAGCATCACCTGCACATCTTCAAGCGGCATCGGCCCCTGTTCGATCCGGTCCGACAGCGCGGTGCCCGACACGAACTCCATCACCATGCAGGGCCGCCCGATGGTCGGATCATTGGTGAACACGTGATAGCGCACGATGGCTTCGTGCGACAGCCGCGACAGGGTGGTCGACTCCTTCTGGAACAGCGCCACGATCTTGGGATCATGCGCCAGGCTTGGCAGCACGATCTTGATCGCCACCAACTCGCCATTATGGATGTTGCGGCCCCGGTACACCTCGCCCATGCCGCCGGAATTGATCAGCGTCTCGATCTCGTAGGTGCCCATGATCAGGGTGCCCGATGTCACTGTGGTCACCGGCGCCACGCGCCCGGCGCTGGGGGCCGAGGTGCCAGAAATCACAGGAGGCGTGGAAGGATTTGGCGGCGTCGAAGAGTTTGACGGCGTCGAAGACGTGGCACTGGTATCAGTAGTGGCAGGCTCCGTCGCAGCCACGGCAGGGGGTTCGGAAACCGGGGGGCCAGAAACGGGCGGGCCATAAACGGGCGGGCCAGAAACGGGGGGCACAGTGGGAGGGGGCATATCGCCGGGAGTTGAAGGTGTGTTCGTCATTTGTCAGTTGCCCACATGCCATTCATCGCCGTCTTTGCCCGCGTGATACCCCAGCGGCGCCGGGCCGGTTTGCGGCGATTTCTGCGCCGTCATCCGGTCGCGACAGCGCACCACCACCACCGTCACATTATCCTTCGCCCCCCGCGAAAGCGTCAACTCGACCAGCGCGTCGCACGCCTCCTGCGCGTCAAGCCGGCTGACAGTATCGGCCATCTCGTGATCATGCACATGTTCCGTTAACCCGTCCGAACACAAGAGGAACACATCGCCATCCGCCAGAACGCCCGACCGCTCATCCGTCATTGGCCGGTCATGCACGCCAATCGCCCTTGTGATCACGTTCTTGCGCGGCCAGGTTTCTGCCTGCTCGGGGGTGATGCTGCCGGTGCGCAGCAACTCGTTCACCTCGGTATGATCCACAGTCACCTGAATGAACTGGCCTTCGCGCAGCAGGTAAATCCGGCTGTCCCCCGACCAGATACAGGCAAAGTGCCGGTCGAACGACAACAGCGCCACCAGCGTCGCCCCCACGGTCGCCCCGTTCAGCCGCGCCGATTGCGCCTGAATGGTCTGATGTGCCCGCATGATCCTGTCCATGAACCGCGCCTGCAAGTCGGGGGCCGAAACCGCCCGCCCGACGCTGGCCGCACTTTCCACGATCGACCGGCTAGCGAAATCGCCGGCCTGATGGCCTCCCATGCCATCCGCCACCACCCAGACCCCCGCATCAGGGATCGCCACGAAACTGTCTTCGTTGTGATTGCGCACTTTGCCGGTGTCCGAGGCGGCACCGGTTTCAAACAGAAATGGAGCCTCGATCATCCATCCTCCCGCAAATTGCTTTTTAACCGTAGTTTAGGCGCAAAGCACCGCCTGTGGCCAGTGCGTTGTAATCTGCGCCGAAACTCTGCCATTCCGTGTAACAAATCAAGCATCGCCCTCATGCATCCCCCGTATGGCCCCGGAAAAACCACGCCAGCACCTCGCCAGAAGGCAATCCCGGCCCCGCCCATACCTGCGACCATAACTGTCGCGGTGCCTGAACCGGCAGGGCGGCTGGCAAATCCGGCAACACCGGCTCGGTGAAATCACCGGGTTCGGGCGGCTGAAACAAGCCGTAGCCGCCCGCAGGCGGATCAAAGGGCGAGGCGTCGGCTTCGGGTTCCGCCGCCAGAACAGGCTCTGATACCGCCCAAACCGCCGCTTCGGGCAGGGGTTCGGCCATCGCCTCGCCCGGCTCCATCTCTGCAGCCTCCAGCTCGGGCTCCACTTCATCGGCCACTTCAGGCTCCGGGTCGGCGGGCTCCGGATCCTCCGCGAACACCACCGGCACTTCGGCGTCGGACATCCCTGCCACCCACCAATAGCTGCGCGTCTCACAGGCGCGGCGGTGATCGGTCAGGGTGATATCGGCCAGCAGTTCCGCCACCAGTGGCCCCGGACGAACCGCCCAGAAATCGCGCGGTCCGGGGCTTGCTTCACCCCCCGCAGGCTCCGGCGCAGCCGCCAGCAAAGCCGCTGGCCCGGCGATATCGGCCAGCGCCAGTTGCGCCACCAGATGCACACAGGCCGCGTCATACCAGCCTTGATCCGGGTCGATCACCGGCGGCAGCACCCCGCCCAGCGCCAGCATCACCAGCGGAAACCGCCGCCCCACCCGATCCTGGCTTGCCGCCATTACCCCCGCCACCGGCCCACCCCAGACGCCTTCGCCAATCCAGAACCGCAGCATCGGCGCCTGCCGCCAAACCCTGTCCCACTCCGCCCCCAGCGCCGTCTGCGCCTCGGCCAGCACCGCATCCAGCCAACCTTCCAGCAACGGCTTCAACGCCCCGGGCAGCCCATGTTCCAGAAAATCGCCCTTGGCGCGGTGCTTGCCATAAACCGCCAAGGCCATCGTCAAAGACCCATTTTCATAGCCCTGTGGGGCAGCGGAACTCGCGCAGTTCCGACATGTTGAACGGGTTCACCAGCGAATTGACCCGGATCTCGTAGGTGATATTGCGCCCGCCGACGACGTAATTCACCTGCATCACATCGCCCACCTGCCGCGGATTGCCCTCGCGCAGAAATTCCAGAAACGCCCATGGCCCTTGAAACAGCAACTGGCTTTCGCGGCCGTTCATCTCGGGTAGCAGTTGCAGCGACGTGTTGCCACCGCCCCCCGGCCAGGTGATCGTCACCGGTGTGTTGCCCACCTTGCGCATCTGGATCGGCTGATCATCCACCACCAGAAGCGAGGTCTTGATCCGGTCATGCGCCGCCGTCTGGTTCACCGTGATCTCAAGCGCCACCGTCGGCGCCTGCCCCGGAAAGAACGCATCCCGGATCCGCGCCGCTCGCTGAAATTGCCGCAGCGTTTGCAGGCTCAGCCGGTCGGCCAGCGGGCTGTCGTCGCGCCATGTCCAATCGCCTGCCCCCATATTGGCGTAAACCGCCAGATTGGCGTTGAAAAACCGATCCAGCACCCCGTCGGGAGCAAACAGTTGCGCGAACTCCGAAAGCGGCACCTGCCGCGACGGACTTTTCGAGAACGGATAGCGGTCGCTGACCACCTGTTCGCAGATGGTGGCAACCTGCGTGGTCAGTTCCTGATTGATCTGCGCGATGGTGGTCGAGGCCGCGTCGCCTTCGAAATCCTTCACCGCCTGCCCCACCATCCGGCTTAACTCGGGCGGCAACCGCGAGGCCGCCGTGCGCAACTGCCCGATCAAGACGGGCATCTGCGCTGCCGCCTCGGCCTGATTGAACCCGGCCGCAATCACCAGCCCCTGCTGGATCGCATCGAAACTGGCCAGCAGCGCATCAATCGGCCGCGCCCCCGGCTCGCCCACCAACAGCGCGTGATACTCGGCAAACTGCGCCTCGATGTCGGCGCCCGGAATAACCGGCGCCGCCGCCCCGCCACTGCCCGCCGCCCCGGCCCGCTTTTGCGATTTGCCCGCCTCCAGCGCCAGCGAAAGCCCGATCCGTTGCAGCCCGCTGACCCTGCGGAACATCAACGCCTCGATCTCCTTGCCCGCCGCCGACAAGGCTGTCGCCCCCGCCTCGCCGCCCAACGCTTCAACCCCCGGCAACTCCAGCCCTTCCGACACCGGTGCCACCGTCAGCCGGGTTTCCGCCGAAATCCCCTCCACCAGCTTCAGGATCGGCGAGGTGGTGCGCGAAGACGCCGCCGCCAGCGCCAGATAAGCCGGCTTGTCCGCCGCCATCGGCGTCAGTTTGATGTTCTCGATTACCGATTCCCATGCCGCCAGAAAATCCTCGCGGTAACGTTGCAGCAGTTGCGGCCCCAGCCGGTTCAATTGCCCGGCCACATCGGCGGCCTCGGCCTGCGCCCCCATCACCCAGGCCTCGTTTTCCAGCTTCAAGGCCACATCCGCCAACTGATCGAGGAAAAAGCTGTGGAACCCCTCATAGGTATAAAGCGCGGGAATTGTCAGATCGCCCAGATCGCTGCCGTCGATGGTTTCAAACACCACCCGCGCATCGGGGCCAAGTCGCTCTACCAGATTGAAATCGGGGATGCCCGAAAACGGCGCCGTCGCCACGATCAGCGAATAAGCCTGATCGGCGATGCTCATCCGCGCGAGGATAATCTCGGCCTTGTTCACCAGATCGGCGCTCAACTCCACCGAAGGCGTCACCGTGTCATCCAGTTCCAGCATCGCCTGCAAATGGTTTTCCAGCATGATCCGCGCCGGTTCCTGATTGATGCCGGGATACATCACCTGCTCCCAGTCCTGCCGGAACCATGCGCGCACCAGGTCATCCTGCGGTGCGGGGGCGGCACCCCCCAACAGCTTGTAAACTTTCAGGGTTTCATAGATGGCCAGCGTCTCGTTGGCCAAAACAAACGCCTGCAACTGCTCCTCCACCCGCAGCACCAGCCGGGGCCGCAGCAGCCGCTCCAGCCCTTGCGCATAGCTGTCGCGCGCCGCCTGCGCCAAAGCGCCCTGCTGCGACAGGCCAAAGCCGCGTGTCCAGTCGGCGGTATCCTCAACCGGGCTTTCAAACCCCACCGGCATGGTGCGCAGCAGTTGCAGATGGTTGCCCACCCGCAGGAAATCGGTGTCCTTCACCTCCACCGCCTGCAAATCTTCCGTTGCAGCCAGCTCATAGTCCGCCATCGCCGCCTGCGCCGAAGCCACCAGCTCGCGGTTGTTGAAATAGCTGTAGCCCCATGCCGCCAGCAACCCGATCGCCGCCAGCGTCATCAGGCTGGTCGCCGCAATCCGCACCACCGAAGACCGCCGCACCACCTTGCGGTCATAGGAAACCCAACCCTGCTCGCCGAAAATCACCTTGGTCAAAAGATCATGCAGGAAAAAGCTTTTGCCCTTGCCCGACATCAGCCCGGCGGAATCCTGCCCGCCAAAGCTGCGCCCCATCGCCCCCAAAACCTGATCAATCGGCGTGCCTTCCTGCGTGCCCGAGGTGAAATAGAACCCCCGCAGCATGGCACTGGTCTTGTACCGCGTCGGCTCGAACACCTGTTTCAGGAACTCGGCGATCTCGTCCTTCAACAGCGCCAACTGTCCCGGCAGCCCAAAAATCGCGATCCGGTTCACCCCGTCGGGCTCCTCCGACAGCCGGTCAATCACTTCATCGGAAAGCCGCGCCACCAGCAGATCATACTCGGATGGCACATTGGCAAAGGTCTGCTCCTTGCGATTTTCGGTCTGAAACGTCGCCCCCCACACCTTCTTGCGGCGGCTGGCCGAAAAGGATGCGAAATACTCGCGGAACCCCGAAATCAGATCAGCCTTGGTGAACATCACGTAAACCGGGAAATCCACCTTCAGCGTCTCGTGAATCTCCGCCAGCCGCGCCCGCACGGTATCGGCATGCAGCTTGATCTTCTCCGGCCCCGCGTTCATCAGGTCGGCGACTGAAAAGGCGAGGATTACCCCGTTGATCGGCTGCTTTGGCCGGTTGCGCTTCAACAGCGCCAGAAACGCGTTCCACGAGGCGGAATCCGCCCCCTGATCGCTGTCCTGCGTGGTATAGCGCCCCGCCGTATCAATCAGGATCGCCTCTTCGGCAAACCACCAGTCGCAATAGCGCGTGCCGCCAAAGCCCTGCAACCCGCCCTGTTGATCCCCCGCCAGCGGAAACTTCAACTCGGAATTGATCAGCGCCGTGGTCTTGCCCGAACCCGGCGGGCCGATGATGATGTACCAGGGCATATCGTAAAGATAGGTCTTGGAGGTGCCGGTTTTCTTCAACGTCGCCAGCGCCGCCTGCATCCGCGTGGCCAGTTCCTTGCCATCGCCGGTGGGCGAGGCATCCACCACCAGCGCATTTTCCAACTGCTTTTGCGCCATCCGCCGCCGGATAAACGCGATCAGCCCCCAGGTCAGCAGGATAAGCGCCAGAATCAGGATCAGGAAGAACCGCACCCAGCCAGAATCAAACGGCCGCACCTCGCCAAAGCCGATCAGCGGCCCGGCAAACCAAACCACCGCCGCATAGGCCAGAAACCCGATCAGGATCAGCGCCCGTTTTACCCACTTCATCGCGCTGCCCACTTCATTGCGCCACCCACTTCATTGCAAAGTCTCTTCCCGCTTGATCATGATCTCGACCCGCCGGTTCTGCGCCTGGCCGTCCTTGGTGGCATTGTCGCCAATCGGATCGGCCTCGCCCTTGCCTTCCACCACGAAACGCTCCTTGTCGGTCATTTCCTTGGCCAGCACCGCCTTCACCGACTCGGCCCGCGCCAGTGACAGATCATGGTTGTTCTTGAATCGCCCCCGCCCGTTCATCGGCACGTTATCGGTATAGCCAAAGATGAACACCGGCCCCGGTTCGGCGTTCAGAACCTTGGTGATCCGCCCGCCCAGCTTGTCAAATTCTTCCTTGGTATCCGCCTTGCCAGATGCAAACAGCGCCGCATTGCTGACCCGGATAAAGATGAATTCACCCTTCACATCCACCTCGACCAGCCCCGCCTCGATCTCGGTGGCGGTGGCGGCCCTGATCCGGTCCAACTGTCCGGTCGAGGTCATCAGCGCCTCCTGATCCACCTCCAAAGGCGTGAACGCCGCCGCCCGCACCAAAGACACCGAAGATGTCGGATGCAGCGACAACAGCCGCTGCGACACCGAACTGCCCTCGCCCGAAATCATCATTGAAAGCCCGAAGTAAGCCCCCATCAGCCCCAGCCCCAGCACCGAGCCTATCACCCAAAGCGGCGTGCCGCCAAACCGCCGCCGCCCACCCACCTGCACCGGCTGCCAATGCGGCGAGATATCGTCATCCGGGCGGCTGGAAACCCGCCGCAGGCTTTCGTAAATCATCCCCCGGATGCGGGCCAGTTCCAGCGCCCCGTTGGCCGAAGTGCGATATTGCCCCTCGAACCCCAATGACAGACAGGTCAGCGCCATCTCCAGCAGTTGAAACCGCTGCGCCGGTGATTGCAGCGCCTTTTCCACTTCCTGAAAGAACCCGACCCCGGACGTGCGCCGGTTGAAAAACCGGGCCACCATCGAATATTGCACCCAGATATGCCGGTCGGTGCCCGGAATATTCTGCACGATATCATCCGCCGTGCCGCACAGCAGATACTTCGCCACCTGCGCCTCATGCGCATCAATCCCCGCCGAGATCACGTTCTTCTCGAACGTCTCGATCTCACGCGTCACGTATTCCATCAGCGGCACGGCTTCCATTTCCACCATCTGGGTACGCAAACGCCCAAACAATATCAACAGGTTGGCCGCCGCCGCCAGCATGGGGCTTTTCGGCCCGCCAGCCCCCAGCCCCTTGGCCGCCAGCGCCGCCCGCAACTCGATCTTCGGGCCGGTGTTGGTGTAATTGGTCGGCTGCGCGCCCGAGGCATCGGGGAAAAACCCCTCCGGCTGGGCAAAGGCGCCGCCCGAATTGAAA
>JANNAV010000148.1:0-21023 GCA_031384695.1 Paracoccaceae bacterium | reverse complement strand
CTCCGCCGGACCCATCGGCCGATCTGCCACTGAAGTCCGCTTGCGCCACTTCTGCACCGTCGTCGGGCTTATCGAATAACGCCGGGCCAGAGATCTTACGCTCTCTTCACTCCGCTGTATCGCTCGACGGACCGCCTCTGTCGTGGTGGCGCTGCCGTGTAAAACCTGTCCCAAAGCAAGTCCCCCAATGAAGTGTCAAACGTAACACCTCTTTGCGGGACTATACACCTAACGCAGCCAGAAACCTTCCTTCTTGATCTGATTGCGGATCATCTGCTCGCGGCGCGGCAAATCCTGCCGGTCAAACAACTCGCGCACCTTGCGGCCGCGGTTCTGGTAAACCATCAGCTTCACCGGCTCGTACTCGCGCAGCAACCGGCGCACCTCGCGCGCGCCCGCCACCGCCTCCAGCACTTCGACCACCCGGTCGCTCTCGCGCGCATAGAGCAGCGGCAAGGTCCGGTAATGGCAGGTCACCTCGCCGTCCAGCCCCGCCAGCCTTGCCCCCGGCCGTCCGCCACCAAAACTTGCCACCACCAGCGGCAACACGATCTGATCCAGCCAGGGGTAAAGCTCCTGCACCACCAGTTCGGGCGGCGGATCATCGCGCACCGCCCGCGCATAATTCAAAAACCGCGCGCCAAACGCCTGCGGGCTTTGATGAAAGAACCAGCCTGCGTTGAAATAGAGATAGCGTTGCCAATAGCCTTCGGGCTGCGTGCGGTCCAGCGTGGCCGCGAAATCGAGGCCGAACTTGCGGTAAAGCGCGCCCCAGATCGCCGCATGATCCGGCCCGTACAACTCGATCTGCGGCCATGTCCCCTCGCGCCGCATCGAGGCCGAGGGCTTGGTGAAATCAAAGCCAACCGCGGCGAAGTCTCCCAACACCAATGTATCAGTATCCAGAAACAGAAACGGCTGATCGGGCAGCGCGCCCAACGCCTCGATCTTGTTGCCATTGGCATAGCTTTGGCCGAACACCTTGTTCTCAAACGGCAAAAATACCGCCCCCAGCGCCGCCAACGCCTCGCGCATGGCCTGATCCGTCACCCGCGGGTCGCGCGGCCAAAGCGGCCCCGGCTGCGGCTCGGCCAGATACAGCGTGCCGCGAAACCCCGGGTTGCTGTGCCGCAGTGATGCCGCCAACAACAACGCCTCGTATTGCAACCGCCCAGATTGCACCACCGCCACGATATTGAACCCTTGCCCCAGCGGGCCATTTTCGGTCATGCTTGTTCCAACAATCGCCCCGGCCAACCCATTTGCAAAACTATAAGCCCAAAACCCGCGTGGCAAAAGCGAAAGGCGCAACGCATGTACCGGATTTTCCTCGCCCTGATCGTGGGCCTAGCGCCCGGCGCCAGCCTTGCGCAGAATTTCACCACCGCCGCCGAGATCAAACCGATCCTCACGGCCAGCAAACCCGGCTGGATCGCGGTCCGCGAATATGACGGCCAGGATTTGCTCTACTTCACCAACGCCCTCGCCTGGCGCTGCGGGCTTGATGCCATCCTCTATGGCATCAACGGCGCCCCCGCCGAAACTCCCTATCCGATGGAACCCTGCTATCAGGCCGAAGCCGCCCCCAACGCCCTCAAGGCCGAAGGCGGCTTCGAAATTTACCTGATCCTGCCGCTCAAATCGGTGGAAACCGTTACCGTCACCGTGGTGTTTGATGACGGCACCAGCGAAACCGGCGACTACGCGCGCGCCGCGATCCTCACGCCTTAAAGCGGTTTGCCTTCAATCTGAATCAGATTGAAGGCAAACCAAGACAGGCCAAACGCCGGGAATGTTGCGTTTCGCATTTGATCTGCTGATCCAGATCAAATGCGAAACGCCTTAGGCGTAAACCTGAGCGACAGGCATGACATGCCGCCATCCAGCTTGGCGCATTCCGAATTGCCGATCTCGCGCACGGCAAAGCCCGCCCGGTCCAGCACCTCCCCGGTGCGCGGAAACCCCGCCGGCATGATCACCAGATCGTTGAACCTGATCGAGTTGGCGCAGGCCTGTTCGCCCTCTGCCACCTCGATCACCCTATACCCCGCAAAACAGCCAGAGGCCGCCAGCCGCCGGGTGGCAAGGATGGTCTCGCCGTCCAGCAGCGAGCAATCGGTCTTGAAATGCAGCACCCCCGCTGGCGTGAACACCTCGCGCACCCGGTGCCCCCAACCGGCCACCAGCCGCGTCAGTTCCGCCACGCCCGCCGCATTGGTCCGCGCCGAACGCCCCACCAGAATCTCGGTCTCGGTGGTCAGGATATCGCCGCCCTCGATGAAACTTTCCGCCCCCGTCACCGCCAGAACCTCGCCGTACAAAGCCGCCAGATGCGGTGCCATCGCCGCCGCCTCGCCCAGCCGCGACGGCGCGCCGGGCCGCATCACCACCGCCCCCTCTGGCAGGCAAAGTGCGGTATCCTCGACAAACACACAGTCGGGGTACGCCTCCAGCGCTGGCAGTTCCACCACCGCCGCCCCGGTCGAGCGCAACGCCGCCACATACTCCGCATGATGCGCCAGCATCACCGCAAGGTCCGGAGCGCCGGTATCCACCGCCCGCAAACCCGCCGTGATGGACACCGCAGGGCGGCGGGTGATGGCATGGGTAAAGTGATAGGAACGCATCAGAACTCTCCGGCTGGGTGAAATAAAACAAGGCGCAGTCACCTGCGCCTTGCCACAAATCCGCTGCCCTTGCAGCCTCCAAAAAAGGTATCAGGCCGCCATCGCAGGCTTTTTGCCCAGAATGATCATCCCAAGGATATCCTCATCCGTTACCTTGCTCACATCCACCGTGCCCACCAACTGGCCGTTTTTCATCACCGAGGCCCGGTCACACAGCTTCATCACGTTGTGAATGTCATGCTCGATCAGGAATATCCCCAGGCCCTGCGCCTTCAACTCCTGAATAAGCTCGGAAACCATCTGTGTCTCCTGCGGGCCAAGTGCCGCCGTTGGCTCATCCATGATCAGGATTTTCGCGTTGAAATACACCGCCCGCGCGATGGCCACCGATTGGCGCTGCCCGCCCGACAACGCCGATACCGGCACGTTGAACTTGCGGAAATTCGGGTTCAGCCGGGCCAAAATCTTGCGGGTTTCCGCCTCCATCCGGCTGTCATCCAGAAAGCCCGCCTTTGATACCAACTCGCGCCCCAGAAACAGGTTCGAGGCCGCGTCCAGATTGTCCGCCACCGCCAGCGTCTGATAGATCGTCTCGATGTTCTGGGCGCGCGCATCGCGGGGATTGTTGATCTCAACCTTTTCGCCGTTGATCAGAATCTCGCCGCTGTCGGCCTGATAGGCCCCCGACAAGCACTTGATCAGCGTCGATTTTCCCGCACCGTTATGGCCCAGAAGGCCCACAACCTCGCCCGCATAAAGATCAACCGTCACATGATCCACAGCCCTGATGCCGCCGAACGAGATCGAGATGTCGCGCAACTCGACCAGCGGGGTTCCTGAATTCGCCATCCTCATGCCCTCACTTGGTTTTCTTGCGGTAAAGATTGTCGAGGTACACCGCCAGCACCAGCGCCACCCCCACCACGATCTTGCGGTACGATCCGTCGCCATAGCCGATCAGCACCATGCCGGTCTGCAACGATTGCATCACCAGCGCGCCGATGATTGCACCGTAAATCGTGCCGACACCGCCCGCAAGCGAAGTGCCCCCCACCACCGCCGAGGCGATCACATAAAGCTCGTCCAGATCCCCCAAAGCGTTGGTTGCCGCGTTCAACCGCGCCGAGGCGACAACGGCGGCAAGCCCCGCCAAAAGCCCCATCAGCGCGAAAATCTTCATCGTCATCCAGCGGGTGTTGATGCCCGAAAGCGCCGCCGCCTCCGGGTTGCCGCCGATGGCAAACACATAGCGGCCAAACCGGGTGCGGGTCATCAGGATGGTCATCAGAATGCAGACCACCGCCAGAATAAGCACCGGCAGCGCAAAGCCCTGGCTAATGAACAACCCCTCCGGCGGCACCACCACATCCGGGTTTGCCTTGAGATAGGCATCCACGATGCCCTTCGGCCATGGGTAGGCGTTCATCACCAGAACCGAGCCCAGCAGCGCGCCGCACCCCAGCACCGCCAGCGTCACCTCGGCCCAGACCGGGCGCAGCGCGAAGGCATGCTTGCGGCGCGACGTGCGCCCCGATTTCAAAATCCACAAAATAGCCGCACAGCCCAGAATGCCCACGATCCAGCTGCCAGTCGCGCCCACAGACCCGTAAGGTCCGCCGCCCAGCAGCGAGAACGTCGGATCCACCGGTGCAATCGTCTTGCCATCGGCCACCAGAAACGCAGCCCCCCGCCACACCATCAAGCCGCCCAGCGTCACGATGAATGAAGGAATACCGCGATAGGCAATCAGCCAGCCATGAAACGCCCCGATCAACGCGCCGCAGGTGATGCCCACCGCAGCCGTGATCACCCAGATCGCCGGATGCCCGAGGCCAAGGTAATCAGGCAGGAAATTCACCTGCAAAATCCCCATCACCATGCCCGTCACACCCACAATCGAGCCCACCGACAGATCAATGTTGCGGGTGATGATCACCAGCACCATCCCCGTCGCCATGATCCCCGTCATCGAGGTCTGCACCGACAGGTTCCACAGGTTGCGCGGCGTCAGAAACACCCCCTCGCCGTTCACCACCGCCCCATAAAGGTGAAAGCTGAACCAGATCAGCAGCAGCGCCCCCACCATCCCCAGCATCCGGGTGTCCAGCTCGGTCGCCTTGATGAACCGGGCCACCGGCCCCAGTTGCGCATCGCCTGTCTGCGGCGCGTTCGTCGCGGTTGTGTTTGTCATTTCCTCACCCGTCGCTGTGAAAGGGGGAACACCGGCAACTTCTAAGGAGGCCCTGCGCGAAACCCCGCGTCCCTGCCTGCAACCTGTCTGCCGCGTCCTGAAATAGTCGGACGCCGGCCCTTCAAAGGCCGGCGTCACACATCTTAACGCATCACTGGCAGGCAGCAACGCCTTCCATAGCGCCCTCACAGGCCTCTTCCTTCGAGATATGGCCCGCATCGATCGCCAGGTTCAGCGTGTCCTTGTTGATCGGCGTCGGTGCCAGCAGGATGGCGTTCATCTCAACGCCGTTCGCCCCGCCATTGAACTTCGACGCCCCCGCAATGGCGTCCAAAGCCGCACCACCAGCCAAAGCCGAGGCAATCTCGCCCGCCGCCTTGCCCAGCTGACGCGAGTCCTTCCAGACCGAAACGGTCTGCGTGCCACGTGCCACCCGGTTGATCGCAGCCTTGTCGCCGTCCTGGCCGCCCACCGGGATCACCAGACCCTGGGCTGCAAGTGCCGCCACAACGCCGCCCGCCATGCCGTCATTCTCCGACAGCACCGCATCAACCGCGTTGTTGTTCGCGGTCAGGATCTGCTCCATGTTCTTCTGCGCATTCTCCGGCTTCCAGCCGTCCGAGTTGGCCTCGCCGACGATCTTGATGGTTCCGGCCTTCACCGCCTCGCCGATCACCTCTTCCATGCCTTCCCGCAGGAACGCCGAGTTCGGATCACCGGGGTCGCCCAGAATGATCGCATAGTTGCCATCAGGCTTTGCCGCCATGACCTGCTCAGCGATGATCTTGCCAACGCCCTTGTTGTCGAAAGTCAGATAGAAGGTGCGCGCATCCTCGATCAGACGGTCATAACCCACAACCGGAATGCCTTCGGCTGCTGCCTTCTCGATGGCAGGCCCGATCGCATCCTTGTCCCAGGCGTTGATGATCAGCGCATTCGCACCCTGCGAGATCAGCGCGTCCACATCAGACAACTGCTTTTCCGAAGACGATTGCGCGTCAGCCGAAATATACTCGTCGCCCGCCGCTTCGATGGCCGCCTTCATCGCGGCTTCGTCGATCTTCCAGCGCTCTTCCTGAAACGAGGCCCACGACACACCGATCTTTTTGCCTTCGGCAAATGCGGCAGACGAAAAGCCCGTCGCGGCGATAACCGCCGCAATAATTGCAGTACGCATTTTTATCCTCCCAGATTTTTTGGCCAGCCTATGGCCGGTCCGACAGATTCGTCGTGACTGCTGAAAACTGCCGCGAATAATTTCAGTTGTCAAAATATATTTGATGGGCAAAGCTGATCGCGCCTGCTTTTTCGCCAAGTTTCCGCTGCATCGCAGCAATTCGCGGCGAAACCAGCGGTCTAACCCCGATTTTTTTGTTTTGCGATCAAAGTAAATAGCCGGAGCCTGCTGCAATGAATGTGCGTGAAACCGAAGGTTTGGTGGGGGCAGAGGCGGGTTGTGGCCCGCTGATTCCCCCCCTCTCGGATACGCAACGCCCCCTGCGGCAACAGGTTTTTGAACGGGTGCGCGCCGCAGGCCAGATCGCCCGGGTGCAGGTGGCCAAAGATCTGGGCGTTTCGCCCGCCTCCGTCACCACCCTCACCTCCGAACTGATCGAGGCCGGGCTGATCGAGGAAATTGCTGCGGTGCGCGAAACCGATTCGGGCCGGGGCCGCCCCACCGTGGCGCTTGGTGTGCGGGCAAACGCGCATTACGTGGCCGGGCTCAAGGTGTCGGACCGCGACATGTCGGCGGTAATTGTCGATTTCGCGGGCAACATGCTGGCCTCCCATCACATGGACCGCCCGCCCACCGCCCTTGATCCCGATGCCTTGCTGGATGTTATCGAGGCGCTTGTCGATACCGTCGCGGCCAAACTCGGCATGACCCGCGCCGATCTTGCCGCCGTCGGCATCGGCCTTCCCGGTTATGTCGATCTGGTCAGCGGTCAGGTGCTCTGGTCCTCGGTGCTGCTCGCGCGCAACTATCCTCTCGCCGCCAGCGCCGCCGCCCGCCTTGGCCTGCCCGTACAGATCGACAATGATGCCAACCTGTGCGCCATGGCCGAGTTGTGGTTCGGTGCCGGGCGGGGCCGGTCCGATTTCGCCGTTGTCACCATCGAGCATGGCCTTGGCATGGGCATGGTGCTGAACCACCGGCTCTATCGGGGCGCGCTTGGTCTGGGGATGGAGTTGGGCCACACCAAGGTGCAACTCGACGGCGCACTTTGCCGCTGCGGCCAGCGCGGCTGTCTGGAGGCTTACGTCGCCGATTACGCCCTGGTGCGCGAGGCTACCACCGCCCTGAACTGGACAGAACTTGAAGGCCAGCCGATGAACGTGCTTCTCGAAAGCCTTTACGAGAACGCCAAGGCTGGCAACGCCGCCGCCCGCTCGATCTTCCGCCGCGCCGGGCGCTATCTGGCGCTGGGGCTGGCCAATGTGGTGAACCTGTTTGATCCGGCGCTGATCATCCTTGCGGGCGCGCGGATGCGCTTCGATTACCTCTACGCCGCCGACGCGCTTTCGGAAATGCAAAGCCTGATGATCGACACCGGCCGCCCCCTGCCCACCATCCAGATAAATACCTGGGGCGAAACCCTCTGGGCCCACGGTGCCGCCGCCCTTGCCCTGTCCGCCGTCACCGAAGGCCTGATGCTGCCGCAAAAAAGCATGGCTGCGCAGTAGCCCCCCCCCCGCCACCACGCCCGCCGCCTTGAATACGCGCGTATGCACAGAAACCCATACAGGTTACATATGCCCATCATCGCCCCCTGTTCCCCAAAGCCCAGCCCTGCTAACGATAGGGCATGCTGTCTTATCAACACCATTTTCACGCCGGAAATCTGGCCGATGTTCACAAGCACGCGCTGCTGGCGTGGATGCTCAACTATATGATTCAAAAAGATAAACCGCTCACCTACATCGAAACCCACGCCGGGCGCGGCCTTTATGATCTGGGCGCAGACGAGGCGATCCGAACAGGCGAGGCTGAGGGCGGAATTTTTGTGGCCGAACAATGGTTTAGCGCAGATCACCCCTATCGCCAGCGCCTCGCCGAGGTCCGCGCCCGCTATGGCCCGATGGCCTATCCCGGCTCGCCGATGATCGCAGCCCTTTCCCTGCGCGACCACGATACCTTGCATCTGGCCGAGCTGCACCCACAAGAGATAGCGTATCTGCGGTCGCACATGGCACCATGGACCACCCATATCCAACCCCGCGACGGCTTCGAGATGGCCCTCGCCCTCACCCCCCCCACCCCCCGGCGCGGCCTGATGCTGATTGATCCGTCTTACGAGGTGAAAGCTGATTATGACAATATTCCCAAGGCTTTAGCGCAACTTCATCGCAAATGGAACATCGGCGTCATCGCATTGTGGTATCCGCTCCTTACATCAGGAACGCACCGCAACATGTTGAAAGTGCTAGAGGAAACCTTCCCAGATGCCTTGCACAGCCAGGTCCGCTTCCCCCCCGTCCGCGACGGCCACCGGATGGAGGGCTCCGGCCTCTTCATCATCAATCCCCCCTATGGCACCGAAACCGAAGCAGCACGCACCGAGAAGATGTTCAAGCTATTGAAATAGCTTGATTATAATCATGTAATCCAAGGCGAACCCCAATGATCCACTCCCTGTTGCAGCGCCTGCTTGCCACCACCCCATCGCCCTTGCCCGAACCAGAATCCCACCTTGCCTTCGCCGCCCTGATGGTCCGCATCGCCCGCACGGATGGGCTTTACGCGGCTGAAGAGGTTGAAAAGATTGATAAAGTTCTGATGCAGCACTTTGGGCTTGATCCGTTCGCGGCCCAGCACCTGCGCGCCGCCGCCGAAGATCTGGAAACCGCCGCCCCCGATACCGTCCGCTTCACCCGCGCCCTCAAAGCCGCAACCCCCCTCGAGCACCGCGCCGCCCTCGTGCAATCGCTCTGGTCCATCGCCCTCGCCGACGGCCACCGCGACCCCAGCGAAGACCAGCAACTGCGCCTTCTCGCCAATCTTCTCGGCCTTTCGGACGTGGAATCAGCCAACGCAAGACACCGGGCCGAGCAGCAATGATCGCTTCGCTCGGCATGTATGACCGCCCCGAAACCCGGGCTGCAAACGACAGGCTCTGGGCGCTCATCCGCGACAGGCTGCACCAGAAATCCATGCCCGCGCCCGACTTTCTGACCCGCGGTGACGGTGCGTATTGGAAGGCGTGGCATGCGGAAAACCTCGTTTTATCACAGACTTGCGGCTTTCCCTACCGCAGTCTGCTGCACGATATAGTAACGCTGATCGGCACCCCGGATTACGGCGTGGCGGATTGCCCGCCGGGCTATTACTGCTCGGTTTTTGTGGCCCGAGAGGCCGATCCGCGCGCCGGTCTTGCAGCGTTTCGCGATGCGCGTTTTGCCTATAACGAAGACCTGTCGCAATCCGGCTGGGCCGCACCACAAAACCACGCGGCCAGTCTTGGCTTTCACTTTCAGCCCGGCCCGCGCACCGGCGGCCACCTGCTGTCCGCGCGCGCGGTGGCCACCGCAACTGCGGACATCGCCGCAATTGATGCCGTCACCTGGGCCATGTTGCAACGATGGGAACCCTTTACCAAAACGCTGCGCGAAGTGGCCCGCACCCCCCCCACCCCCGGCCTGCCCTACATCACTGCGCGGCACGCAAACGCCGCCGTGCTGTTTGCGGCGGTGCAATCCGGTATCGCCGGACTGACCCCCGACGATCAAGACTGCCTGATGCTCAAAGGTCTGATTTCCATACCAAAATCAGAATATCTGCAAGTGCCTGTTCCACCAACGCCCGAGATGATCGCCCGATGATCCCGCCCGGATCACCGGCCCGTCACCTGCGCCAAGTCGCACGCAAAGGAGGATTGCATGGGTTGCATCGGAGCCATTGCCGCAGGCTTGGCGGCGCTGACGCTTGCGGGCACCGAACCGCTTGTCATCGGCACCGAAGCGCCGTTTCCACCCTGGACCTACATCGACGCGCAAGGCCGGATCACCGGCTTTGACCGCGATCTTGGCGATGCCCTCTGCGCGCGCCTGTCGGTTGAATGCGTCTGGGTCAGCACCACCTTCGATCAATTGATCCCCGGCGTTGCCGCAGGCGATTTCGACATCGTGATGGGCGGCATCGCGATCACCGACGAGCGCAGGGAAATCGTAGCGTTTTCAACACCTTATGATGCACCAAGCGATAGCGCCGATTTTGTAGGCAAGCCCGGTACTGCGGGTCCCGATCGCGCCCACATCGGCGTGCAATCGGGCACCATCTATGCGTCGCATCTGCGCGGCAGCGGGCGCAATTTCACCCTTTTTGCCTCCGAAACGCTGCTGTTGCAACACCTGCAAACCGGCCGGATCGACCTCGCTTTCGGCATCTCCGGCTTCGCCCTTGCCAACCTTGAAGAGCAGGGCTTTGCAGCCCTTTATTCCGAACCGGTGCCCGATCAGGGCACAGCCCTTGCCGTGTGCAAAGGCAATCAGGTCCTGCTTGACCAACTTGATGCAGCCCTTGCAGCCATGGCGCAGGATGGCGCGCTGGCCGCCCTTTTCCTGCGCTGGATGTAGGCCGCAACTGCCGTTTCCGCGAACTTCCGCCGCAAAATTCGGGTAGTGTCTCAGTTTGAAATATCTTTCTTGCGGTAAGTTCCGCGTAGCTTGGGTTCTGGTGCAGCGGCATCGATGATCCCGGCAATCCAAGTCATATCATGCAGCGTTTCTGATACGCCAGCGGCCATAGCAGGCGTCATGCGCAGCGTCTTGTGAACCCGCACGAAGTTGTAATGCACGAAGTAGAGCGACAGCATGTGCAGATGGTTTTCCAGCTTTTTGCTGAAACCATTTGTGAGCCGGGTGAAGCGGCGCATTCTCATACGCATCGACAGGTTCTGCCGCTCAACGTGCGAGGTACTGACCATTTCCTTGACCGGATATCCGCTGATGATTTCCTTGCGTGCCCCGGTGCATTCGGCGGGGTTGTACTTCTTTTCGTGGCCCTTGTGTCCGGTAGCGTCTCCATACAGCTTCACCAGCATGGCATAGTCCACATCGCCACCGAATGCACCCTCAACAGCCTCAAGGTAAGCCTTGTGGCCATCGGTGGTCAGTTGAACGCGGTTTGCCAGACGGGCGCGCAGATCGTCCATGAACTCAATCGCGGTCGCGCCTGAACGGTCGCCGACTTCATAGGACAGGATCATTTTGTGGTCACGGTCGATTGCAGTCCAAGTCCACACGTCGCCCGCGCCTTCCGGTGCAGCTTTCGCCGTCGCAACGTTCTTGTCCTTGGCGTAGCAGAAGGACCAGATTTCATCGCAATGAACGTGTTGCGCCTTCACGTTGCGGACGGTCACGTCATGGTAAGCCGCACAAGCCTTGCCCGCATCCTCTAGCAGCTTGGTCACGGTATTGATCGAAACACCAGTGATCCGGCTGATGGAGCGCATGGACGAACCCTCAACGAGCATGTTGAGGATGGTGACGCGGGTTTTGATGTCTAGCTTGTTCATACCCATTGGGTATGAACTTTTATGCTTACCGTCAAGCAATAAATTCACCTTGAAGAAACAAGCCGGAGTCCGGGCCGCGCTCCAAGGTAAACACGCTCAACGTCTTCCGGTCGAAAGGCGAGCAGTTTCCCAAGTTCTTCAATCGAGTATCCAAGTTTTTCCCGATGAAAAGTTACCATCCGATTCAATCGAAAAGGTTGTTCCATTTCGATTTCTCCCGGCTCACCTTGCTTGAACGAAGAACTATATTGGATACTCAGTGACTTATACTGGGAGGGCGTGATGATTTTGATATCAAAAGCGCGACGAATGAGGGCCTTGATCGAAACTTTCCAGTAAGCCTTCACCCGACCCAAGCCGCTTAGTTTTACTGATGCAAGATAGGGTTTTATCTCTTGAGAAGGCATCAGGAAAGACGCGGCAAACCTGTGCGCTTCCCCTTCCATCTTTTCATCGTCATCTGGAAAGTTGTGCATCACCATGTGTCCAAGTTCATGAGCAAGCGAAAACCTGAACCGTTCGCCCGGAACATCCTTGTTCATAAAGAATAAGGGTGGCATTCCCTCGCTGCGAAAACTGATCCCATCAAGATGACTGGTTCCAAACGACGCAAGCACAACGATGCCACCGCCAGATTCGATCAATTCAACCAAATCACCGATAGGCCCTTTCGGCACCATCCAGTAAGCCCGCAAACGCTCTGCCGCCTTCTCCGGCGTCATGCCGCCATCATCAAGTTCAATTTGCGGAATCGGCTTTGCAACTTCGACTTCGTAAGATCGAAGCAGTTTGGAAATGTGCTGTCGCCGGATGTTGATGACCGCACCAATCCGCGCGAGCGGTTTCGCACCCAACTTCGCCCGTTTCCTAAAATGGAAATGGGGGAAGCCTATGGCCCTTTCATCTTGAAAGAAAAAATCCTCCGGAAAACGAAGCGTCTCAGAAAGTTGCCTCAGGGCGTCTTCACCGGGTTGGGTGTTCAACCCATGTTCAAGTTTGGAAATGAAAGCCTGCGTTACCCCTGACCTTTCTGCCAATTCTGCCTGCGTAAGCTCCCTCGCGTCTCGCGCGAGTCTCAACATGTCCGCGTTAAAAGCCCTATTCACTTGCCCCTCGCGCTCGCTTTGCGTCGAAATCAGTTGCTTCCGTGCCTGCAAACCGTTTCGGCGTGATGTCTTCCCACTGCGCCATGCCGTCCACCATGGAGACCTGCGCCGTCCACAGAATGTTTCGACCCAATGGGCGGGCGATCATGATACGCTCCAGATAAGAACCGGACACGTCAAGGTGATAGCCAGCCGTCAGGCGAAAAGCAGGCTCGGGAAAACCGGGAAATGGCTTCTGGTCGTCATAGTCCTGTTGTTGTTTGGTCTGGAAGTTGCTGTGTTTCCCGTTCGGCTTCACCTTCTTGAAGCGAGCCAGCGCCGTGTCCCGATAGTTCAACACATGCAGACCACGACGCTTCAGGGGATGTAGCCCCGGCGTAGCATCTGCCGCCGCAATCATGCGCTTTTCCGCATGAGAGTAGATGCAATTTGCGGCAGCGGTGTTGCTGTGTTCGGCCCGCGCCGCATCAGAGTATTCGCTGCTGAAATAGAAAGTCACTGCCTCATCTAGAATGCCATGAAGCACCGGCAAAATGTCGGCTATCGACTCCATCGCTTTCTGTTGGTCTTCTTCGCGTTCAAGCATACTCGCCTCCTTGGCTTCATAGGAAGCATGCGCCACTGAGCCGACTTTATCAAGCCGAAATATAACTCGAAATATAACTATTCCGGTTTGGCCCACCGCTTCGCAGCCGCAGCTTTGGCAATTTCAGCCCGGCGCTCCGGTGACATACTGGACGCGCGGGCTTTGCCGCCCTTCTTGCCCAATGCCTGCGCAGCTTTATCCTTGCCGTCATCGGGTGTGGCATCGGCGATTTCACCGGTTGCGATCTTGCCGATCAACACAGCAAGACCAACGGCATCGGCGGGGCGCTTTTCTCCGTTTGGACCTTTAGGCATTTGGCGCAATCTCCATCGGTCGCCAAGCTGAACAATCGGAGTAGGGCTGCTGCGCACTCAGACGTTCGCTCATCGCTGATCGTCTTGATGGATCATTGGAGCGACAATATCCAGGTTGCTGTACAACAATGCGACGCTTGCCCTCGGGGTACGCTTTGCTAGACCAGATCCAGTTTGCCGCCCTGCAATCTCGACAATTCCCCGGTGAGTACTTTGCCATCTTTGCCTCCTATGCTTACCGTCTAGCATATAGGAAGCGCGGGGCGGATGCGATACCCGCGTCAACCCCGCGAGATTTCAAACTGAGACACTACCAAAATTCGCTTGCTTCGCCGCGCGATAAGGTTGTAATCTACATTTGATCAAATTATGCGGCCTCCAAACCGGTGGGCCGCCAGTGATCGTAAAAAAGGGATAGGATCAAGGGCATGATCCGGACCCACCAGCCAAAGGCCCTTTCGGCCTCTCGCGGTGGAGGACCATCGCCCTTCCTCATGTGGCATGATGAAAGACTGGCTTAGAAAACATCCGAACGTTCGGACCATCCGCGTGGCCGCAGCTGACCTGAACGGTCAGGCGCGCGGCAAACGGGTGCCAACACGCTTTGCAGATTCCGTGGTGAAAAGCGGCACCCGCTTTCCCTTCTCGGTCCTCAGCCTCGATATCTGGGGCGAGGATATCGACGACAGCCCCCTAGTGTTCGAACAAGGCGATCAGGACGGTGTGTTGAAACCAACCGAGCGCGGCTTCATGCCGATGCCGTGGCTTGAAGCCCCGACGGCCCTGTTGCCGATCTGGATGTTTCGCGAAAACGGCACACCCTATGAAGGCGACCCGCGCCATGCCTTGCGCGCAGTGGTGGACCGTTTTCACGAACGCGGCCTGAAGCCGGTTTGCGCCATCGAGCTGGAATTTTTCCTGATTGATGACAGTGGCAAAACCATGCAGGTGCCCGCGTCGCCGCGTTCCGGCAAGCGCCGCAAGGCGGCGGAAACGCTGTCAATCCGGGCCCTTGACGCGTTCGACACCTTCTTTACCGATCTTTATGACGCCTGCGAAGCGATGGATATTCCCGCCGATACCTCGACTTCGGAAACCGGTCTTGGCCAGTTCGAAGTGAACCTGATGCATTGCGACGATGCCCTGCGCGCCGCCGATGATGCCTGGCTGTTCAAGATGCTGGTCAAGGGTCTGGCGCGCCGCCACGGCTTTGCCGCATCCTTCATGGCCAAACCCTACCCCGAATATTCCGGCTCGGGCCTGCACACGCATTTTTCGGTGATCGACAAGGACGGGCGCAATGTGTTCGATTCCGGCGGCCCCAAAGGCTCTGCCCTGCTGCGCCACGCGGTGGGCGGTTGCCTGAATGCGATGCACGATTCCACGCTGATCTTCGCCCCGCACCAGAACAGCTATGAACGTCTGGTGCCCGGCAAACACGCGCCTACCGCCATCAGTTGGGGGTACGAGAACCGCACATCGGCCATTCGCATTCCCGCAGGCAGTACCTCCGCCCGCCGGATCGAGCATCGCGTGGCGGGGGGGGATGTGAACCCCTACCTGATGCTGGCCGCCATCCTCGGTGCCGCCCTTGACGGGATCGAACAGCAGATCGAACCGGCCTCGCCCATCGTGGGCAACGCCTATGCGGTCGATGATCTGCCCCAGATTCCAAGCAGTTGGGAGGCCGCAATCGACGCGATGGAAGGCTCGAGCATCGTGCCGCGCTTTATCCACCCCGAGTTGATCAAGAACCTGATCTCCACCAAGCGGCAGGAACTGCATTACGTGGCCGAACTGACCGAGGCCGAAAAAGTCGAGTTGTACCTCGATACGGTATGATCAATCCCGCCCCCCCTTGACCAATGGGGGGGGCGCTACGCTAGGCTGAACCAGAAGCAATCGCGGAAATCCCATGCTGATCGGCATATTGCAAACCGGGCTCGCGCCCGAAGCCCTCGTGGCAGAGATGGGTGATTACCCTGACATGTTTGCGCGCCTGCTGGCGGGTAACGGCTTTACCTTTCGCACCTTCCGCGTGGTAGAGGGCGAATTTCCGGCGTCTGTTAGGGCCTGCGAAGGCTGGCTGATCACCGGCTCGCGCCACGGCGCTTATGAAGATCACCCTTGGATCCCGCCGCTGGAAACCTTCATCCGTGACAGTTTCTCCGCCCATGTGCCGATGGTGGGGATCTGCTTTGGCCATCAGATCATCGCGCAGGCGATGGGTGGCCGGGTCGAGCGGTATGAAGGCGGCTGGGCGGTCGGCGCCACCGAATATGACTTCGCGGGAGAGACGCGCACGCTAAACGCCTGGCACCGCGATCAGGTTACCGTGGTGCCGGACGGCGCCAAGGTGATTGCCTCAAACGATTTTTGCACCAATGCGGCCCTGCTCTATGATGACCGCGCCCTGACCGTGCAAGCCCACCCCGAGTTCAAGCCCGCCTTCATCGACGGTCTGATAAAAACCCGCGGCAGAGGTCTGGTGCCCGAGCCGGTCATGGCCGCCGCCGACAAGCGGCTGTCGGTGCCGATCCAGGATCAGGCCATGGCCACCCAGATCGCCGCCTTTTTCAAAGCCCCACGGCCCAGATAACCCGAACCGCAACGCTCTTGTGGCCTGACGCCCCGAGATAACCAGCAAAACAAAGTGTGCACCATGTCCAAATGGACCGACCAACTGCCCGAAGCAGCCCGCGAGTATATCGGCGACCGCAGGGTCGATGAAGTGGAATGCGTCACCGGCGATATCGCAGGCGTCGCGCGCGGCAAGGCGATGCCAGCCGCGAAGTTTGCGCATCAGACCAACTACTTCCTGCCAAACTCGATCTTCCTGCAAACCATCACCGGTGAATGGGCCGACAGCCCGTTCGACGCGTTCACCGAGCCGGACATGATCATGGTGCCGGATTTCTCCACCGCCACTGCCGCCCCATGGACGGCGGATGTAACGCTTCAGGTGATCCACGACGCGATGAACCAGGATGGCACACCGGTTGGTTATTCCCCGCGCAACGTTCTGAAACGCATCGTACAGCTTTACAACGATCAGGGCTGGACGCCCGTGGTGGCCCCCGAGATGGAGTTTTTCCTGACCGCACCGAACATCGACCCGAACATGCCGGTGCAGCCGCCGATGGGCCGCTCGGGCCGCCGTGCCGCAGGCAAGCAGGCTTACTCACTTTCTGCAATCGACGAATACGGCAAGGTTATCGACGACATCTATGATTTCGCCGAGGCGCAAGGCCTTGAGATTGATGGCATCCTGCAAGAAGGCGGCGCGGGCCAGATCGAATTGAACCTGGCCCACGGTGATCCGGTGCGGTTGGCGGACGATGTGTTTTTCTTCAAACGGCTGATCCGCGAGGCCGCCCACCGTCACCACTGCTTTGCCACCTTCATGGCCAAACCCATTGGCGGCGAGCCGGGCTCGGCCATGCACATCCACACCTCGGTGGTGGACAGCAAAACCGGCAAGAACCTGTTTTCCGACAAGAAGGGCGGCGAAACCGAAGCGTTTTTCCACTTCATCGCCGGCATGCAGAACCATCTCAGCGGTGCTGTGGCGGTGCTTGCGCCCTATGTGAACTCCTACCGCCGCTATGTCCCTGATTTTGCTGCACCGATCAATCTTGAATGGGGCCGCGACAACCGCACCACCGGCCTGCGTATTCCCATCTCAAGCCCCGCCGCGCGCCGGGTGGAAAACCGCCTGCCCGGCATGGATTGCAACCCCTATCTCGGCATCGCCGCCACTTTGGCCTGCGGCTATCTTGGCCTGATGGAGAAAAAGCAACCGCGCCCCGAGTTCAAGGATTCCGCCTATATCGACGGGGACGATATCCCCACAACCATGGGTGACGGGCTTGACAGGCTGGAAGAAGACAAAGCCTTGTGGGAGGTGCTGGGTGATGAATTCTGCAAAGTCTATGATTCGGTAAAACGCAATGAATACAAAGAGTTTCTGCAAGTCATCAGTCCGTGGGAACGCGAACATCTGCTGTTGAACGTATGAACCTGCTGCATGCCAATGACCGGCCGGGCCAGTATCCAGCCTCTTACTATGCCGCCACTGCCACGCCGCTTGCGCCCTTTGCGCCGCTGAAAGGCGAGACGCGCGCCGATGTCTGTATCGTCGGCGGCGGCTATACCGGCCTGTCTGCGGCCCTGCATCTGGCGCAGATGGGGATCGATGTGGTGCTGCTTGAGGCGCACAGGGTTGGCTTCGGCGCTTCGGGGCGCAATGGGGGGCAGCTTGGCTCCGGCATGCGCCGCGATCAGGATTATCTGGAAAGGGCCCACGGCCGCGAGATCGCCCGGCGCCTGTGGGATATGGGCGAGGACGCCAAGGCGCTGGTGGCCTCACTGATCCGCGACCACGCGATGCCGGTGACGTTGCATCCCGGTGTCGCGCATGCCTGCTGGACCGATGCCGAAGTGCGCCACGCGCATGAAAACGCCGCCAAACTGGACCGCGACTACGGCTATACCCGGATCGAGGCGCTGGACCGCCAGGCGATGAACCGTCTGGTCGGCTCAAAGGTTTACAAAGGCGGCGATATTGACCGCGGCGCGGGCCACCTTCACCCGCTGAACTTTGCGCTTGGACTCGCGGCGGCGGCGGCAAAGGCGGGGGCACGGCTGCATGAGATGTCAGAAGTGCATCACATTATCCACGGAGCCAAACACGTGGTGCAGACCGGTCAAGGCCGGGTCGTCTGCGATCACGTCATCCTTGCGGGCAATGGCTATCTGGGCGGGCTTGATCGCAAGGTCGCAGCCCGCGTCATGCCGATCAACAATTTCATCGTGGCAACCGAGCCTCTTGGCGCGCGTGCGGTGGGCATTCTGGCCGAAAATGTCGCCGTCGCCGACACCAAATTCGTGGTGAACTATTGGCGGCTTTCGGACGACAACCGGCTGCTGTTTGGCGGCATCGAAAGCTATGGCTACCGCTTTCCCGATATTGCCAAAGAGGTTTCAAAGCCGATGCTGCGCGTCTATCCGCAGCTTAAGGACGCGCGGATCGACTATGCCTGGGGCGGCACGCTGGCCATCACCATGAACCGCATGCCCTGCTTTGTCCGGACCAATCCCAATGTTCTGTCCGCCTCAGGCTATTCCGGCCACGGCCTCGGTATGGCAACGCTGGCAGGAAAGTTGCTTGCCGAGGCGACAGCCTCGCAATCATCGGGCTTTGATCTGCTGTCCAGCCTGCCACAGCCCGGCTTTCCTGGCGGGCCCGCGCTGCGCTGGCCGCTGTTGGTTATGGCAATGACATGGTACGCGATGCGCGACCGGCTTGGCTTTTAGGCGGTATTCGCCACAGTCCCGCAATTGTCACTGGCATGTCACGCACCTCATGTTTACACCTTTCCTGAATAAGAGTTTCAGGAAAGCCGCAAACATGTCGCCCGATGGTCAAACCATAGCCCCCAATGTCTATGACGCCGAACCGATCCCAGACGCCGCCCGCAACGAGATCGGCCGGTTGCTGTCATCGGGGGATCTCTTTCGCTACACCGCCGCCCAGGACGCGCCCGTCGCCCTGTTGGAACAGGAATTCGCCGAATTGCTCGGCGCACGCTATGCGCTTGCCGTGGCGTCGTGCTCGGCGGCGATCTTTCTGGCGCTCAAGGCGCTTGATCTGCCGCGCGGTGCAAAGGTTCTGATCCCCGGCTTCACTTTTGCCGCTGTGCCCTCTGCCGTTGTGCATGCCGAGTGCACCCCCGTGTTGATAGAAGTCGGCGAGAATTACCGCGTCGACATGGCCGATTTCGCGGCCAGGCTAGACGGCGCCGGTGCGGTGCTGATCAGCCATATGCGCGGCCATACCTCGGATATGGACGCAATCATGGCGCTGTGTGATGCGCGCCGGATCCCGGTTGTCGAAGATGCCGCCCACTCGCTTGGCACCACATGGCACGGCCGCAACATCGGCACCATTGGCCGGATCGGTTGCTTTTCCTTTCAGTCCTACAAGATGATCAACGCCGGTGAAGGCGGTATTCTGATAACCGATGATCCCGAACTGGCGGCGCGCTGTGTGATCATGTCCGGCGCTTACGAGGAAAACTGGAAAAAGCATCCCGGCATGCAAAACAGCTTCATGCTGTGGCAAAACAAACTGCCGCTTTACAACATGCGGATGCAGAACCTTTCCGCTGCCGTGATCCGCCCGCAACTGCCCGAACTGGCCCGGCGCGTGGCCGTCGGGCGCGCCAACTACGATCATGTGGCGCGCCACCTCAACACCAGCCCGTGGCTTGACGTGCCGCCACCGCTGGCCCCCGAAATGCGCGCGCCCGACTCCATCCAGTTCAACCTGACATGCGACTGGACCGATACCCAGGCGCTCGCCTTTCAGTCCGGGGCCAAGAAACGCGGTGTTGCGGTGCAGATCTTCGGCCTTTCGGCGGGCAACGCGCGCGCCTTTTGGAACTGGGAGTTTCTCGGCCCCGCCCCGGATCTGCCGCGCACCCGCGCGATGCTGATGCGCGCCTGCGATGTGCGCCTGCCCACCCGCCTGACATTGACGGAACTGGATTTGATCGCCGACGCACTGGTTTCATCCGCCACCCTCGCGCGTGATGTCGGCAGTCCGGCATTTCATGCCTGATTCCCGCAACCACCCAAATTTTCCGCTTGCAGTGCGGCGTACGGTCGCTTAATCCGTGCGAAGTCCAAACGGTGCGGGCGTAGCTCAGGGGTAGAGCATAACCTTGCCAAGGTTAGGGTCGTGAGTTCGAATCTCATCGCCCGCTCCAGTTTGGATTGCGATGTCACTAGCCTGTGACATCAGATATGAGGCAAATATGCTTACATTGGTGGTGACTTGCACCAATGTAAGCGCCTTGTAAGCAACGGTTTAGGATCAATATGTAGAAGCCCGCCCGAAACTCTTGGCGGCGGGCAATGCGTGCTTTGTGATGTCTAGTTCGTAGTAGCAGCGCGCGTTCGCTGCTCGTTCGTTCCAAGGCAGTGGGTGGTTCGGCGACGCTGATCACTTTCGCAAAGAACCATCAGGGGGGTGCTATCAGCGCCTTGCTATACTCGCCGATCAGCACAGTTGGTCAGCCGGATGGCGGGCGCTGTCGATCTCGACGGCTTTTTGTGAGATCAGCAACCTGCTCTATCAGATTGTCAAGGGCTGCGGCAGTCACGCTTGTGCGTCATTGCGATACCAGACGATGCAGAGCAAAGCATCATTTTGCGTCGATGACGCGGGCGCAACCGACATCTCATCACTTGGTCTTTATGCTTCGTGGTGCCCTGTCGGTTTGGTTGGGTTACTGGATTGCGCTGTGCTTTTGCGAACCCGCGATCTGTTGCCATGAAGCGTTCGATCATCGGGACGATCAGTTTGGAAGGCGCACCGATAGGCTGCTCCGTCTCACGCGCCAGCGCCCCGGCCTACAGCGTTTTGCATTTGATCTGGATCAGCAGATCAAATGCAAAACGCAACATTCCCGGCGTTTGGCCTGTCTTGGTTTGCCTTCAATCTGATTCAGATTGAAGACAAACCGCTTTAGGCGATAAAATCGCGATGTAGGGGTGCTGGCAATTCGACAGTCAGCTTGACCGGTTGGCGCTTATCCGCCGTTGGCCCGTCGGCGTGGTCGCACTGATCGCCGCCACCGGCGCGCCATCGGCATCAAGCAACTCTTCGGGGCGCTCGCTG
>JANNAV010000108.1:0-27851 GCA_031384695.1 Paracoccaceae bacterium | reverse complement strand
GCCTTTGTCAAGCAAGGCATGAAGATCCTTGAGAAAACCACCGTCAAAAAGCTGGACCGCACCCCCGGCCGCGTCACCGCGCATCTCGAATCCAACGGCACCACCACCACCCAGGATTTCGATACCGTGATCTCGGCCGTCGGCATCATCGGCAACACCGAAGGCCTTGGCCTTGAGGCGCTGGGTGTGAAAATCGACCGTACCCACATCACCACCGATGAATACTGCCGCACCGGCATCGACGGGCTTTACGCCATCGGTGATATCGCGGGCGGCCCATGGCTGGCCCACAAGGCCAGCCACGAGGGCGTGATGGTGGCCGAACTGATCGCAGGCCAGCACCCGCACCCGATCAAGCCCGACACCATCGCCGGTTGCACCTATTGCCACCCGCAAGTGGCCTCCGTCGGCCTGACCGAGGCTCGCGCAAAAGAGGCTGGTTACGACATCAAGGTTGGCCGCTTCCCCTTCATCGGCAACGGCAAGGCCATCGCCTTGGGCGAAACTGAAGGCATGATCAAAACAATTTTTGACGCCAGAACCGGCGAGCTGCTGGGCGCCCACATGATCGGTGCCGAGGTGACCGAGCTGATCCAGGGCTATGTCATCGGCCGCACCATGGAGGCCACCGAGGAAGACCTGATGCACACGGTTTTCCCGCATCCCACCCTGTCCGAGATGATGCACGAGGCGGTTCTCGATGCCTACGGTCGCGTCATCCACATGTAGATGCGCACGGCGCTTACGGTTCTGGCGCTTTGGGCCGCAGGCCTTGGTGCGGCGGCGCAGTTCGGTAAGATATCGGTTCTTTATGAACAGCTTAGCCTCGCCTACGCCGCCCATTCCGGTGTTGGCATCGGCCTTATGGTGTCTATCGTCGGCCTGATCGGCCTGATCTTCGGCACCACCGCCGGGCTGCTGATTGCCCGCGCGGGCCCCCGCCGCGCCATCCTTTCGGCACTGGTCCTCGGGGCCATGGTGTCGCTGGTGCAAAGCACCTTCCCGGCCTACCCGCTGATGATGCTTACCCGTGTGCTGGAGGGCTTCTCCCACCTCGCGATCGTCGTCGTCGGCCCCACCGCCATCGCCACCATCACCCCCACCCGCCATCAGGGCGCGGCGCTCACCCTGTGGTCGTCGTTCTTCGGCGTCACCTATGCGGCGCTTGCCGGTTTTGCCCCCGGCCTGATCGCCAGCCACGGCCCCGAAAGCCTGTTCCGCCTGCACGGGCTGTGGATGCTCGCCGTCGCCGCCGCCCTTTACATCCTGATGCCGCCAGACCCCGCAGCCTTCAAACCCGAAGGGCAGGGCGGCCTCCTGTCCCAGCACCTCGCCATCTACGCCTCGCCCCGCCTCGCCGCCCCCGCGATGGGATTCGTGTGTTATACCGTGATCTACGTGGCATTGCTGACGCTGCTTCCCGCCGCCGTCACCCCCGGCTGGGGCCAAACCGTCGCCATCGGCATGCCATTGATTTCCATCGCGATATCCCTCACCCTCGGCGTCTGGCTGCTGTCAAAGATCTCTGCCGTCCGCCTTGTGCAATGCGGGTTCGCGGCCAGCCTGCTGGCCGCAATCGCCCTCTGGCTCACCTGGGGGCAGGGCGCTTTCGAGGCCGCCTGCGCCCTCGCCCTCGCGGCCAGCCTCGGCATCGTGCAAGGCGCAAGCTTTGCCTCGATCCCTCAGCTTAACCCCACAGCCCACAGCCGCGCCGCCGCCGCCGGGGCCATCGCCCAGCTTGGCAACCTCGGCACAACCCTCGGCACCCCGATGTTAACGCTGTTGATCGGGCAATTCGGTGCCGCCGGGCTGGCCGCATTCCTGATCGGATTTTCGGCGTTGGGCATCTTGATCCACGCGGTGCAGGCAAGACGCAGGGCGGCGGCCTGATGCCGAATCGGCGTTGAAAACCGGTCAGCACCAGCAGTACTGCATCCGGTTTCTGTTGCAGCGGTTAGCAGTGCTGCGTAGTGCTGCCGCTCGACTAAATACAACCTTGACGCGAAATATTTGCCGGAAACGTCGGTAATCGGCGGGTTATCCCGGCTGATCCTGCCAGAGCGGATTTCCTTCAATCTGATTCAGATTGCAGGAAATCCAAAACAAGATCAGCTTGGGAATGTTGCGTGTTGCGTACAATCGGGTGAACCCGATTGTACGCAACACGCTTTGAATCATCCTATTGTTTCCCCCTGCGAAACGCCGCGTTAACCAAGTCTAACGTTTGCAGATTGTTACAATTGAGGTATAAGCATGTTCAGGATATGGTTTTTTCCGTCAACCACGATGAGGCATCTGATGATCAAGAGTACATTTTTGGCGGCAACACTGGTTGCGGCATCTTTCGGTGCCGCTCAGGCCGCAACGGTAACGAACGGCAGTTTCGAGACGAATGGCTTTGGTGGCCCTGGGTTCACCACGCTCGGCACCGGCGATACGTCGATCACGGGTTGGACCGTCGGCTCCGGATCGGTTGATCTGATCAGCACCTTTTGGGCGGCACAGGACGGCAATTTCAGTCTGGACATGGACGGTAATGCGGTCGGCTCGATCGTTGGCAGCATCACAGGTTTGGTGGTTGGTTCGGCATATGAATTGTCATTCTGGCTTTCGGCAAACATCGGCGGTGCGCCAGTTGTGAAATCGCTCGATGCGATGGTCGGCGCGACATCGGGTTCATTCCTTTTCGACTCGACCGGGTTGCAGGATACCGGCGCGGGCTGGAAACTGTTCACCATGCTGTTCACTGCGGCGAACACCACCGAGGTGCTGACGTTTGCCAGCACAACCGGCGCGACTTTTTTCGGTGCCGCGCTCGACAACGTCTCGGTTGCCGCTGTGCCACTGCCCGCTGGCGCACCATTGTTGTTGGCCGCACTCGCTGGCCTTGGCCTGCTGCGCCGCCGTCGCAACGCCTGAGCCTTTTTCGGGCAAATCGAGGCAAAAGTCCGCATTCGTGCGGGCTTTTTTCATTAACACGATGTTCATCCCAATATCTTGTGTATTGTTCATCTTTCGTTCACATATTGGCATTGGAAACCCAAACGCCTGCGCCTAGATGTAGGCGGTGTGAAATAGGTGGATCATGGCCGAACAGAAGTTCATCGAAGTGCGCGGCGCCCGCGAGCATAATCTGAAAAATATCGATGTGAACATTCCGCGTGATCAGCTGGTGGTGATCACCGGCCTGTCCGGCTCGGGCAAATCCAGCCTCGCTTTCGATACCATCTATGCCGAGGGCCAGCGCCGCTATGTCGAAAGCCTGTCGGCCTATGCCCGGCAATTCCTTGATATGATGGGCAAACCTGATGTCGATCATATCTCGGGCCTCTCACCCGCGATTTCAATCGAGCAAAAGACCACCTCGAAAAATCCCCGCTCCACCGTTGGCACCGTCACCGAAATCTACGATTACCTGCGCCTGCTGTTCGCCCGCGTCGGCACGCCGTACTCCCCCACCACCGGCTTGCCGATCACCGCGATGCAGGTGCAGGATATGGTTGATGCGGTGATGGCGATGCCCGAGGGCAGCCGCGCCTACCTGCTGGCCCCGATCATCCGCGACCGCAAAGGCGAGTATCGCCGCGAATTTCTTGATCTGCGCAAGCAGGGGTTTCAGCGGGTCAAGGTCAACGGCACCTTCCATGATCTGGACGAACCACCGACGCTGGACAAGAAATTCCGCCACAACATCGACGTGGTGGTGGACCGGATCGTGGTCCGCGAGGGGCTGGAGACCCGCCTTGCCGACAGTTTCCGCACCGCCCTGAACCTTGCCGACGGCATTGCGGTGATCGAAACCGCCCCCGGCGAAGGCGAGGGCGACCCCGTCCGCACCACCTATTCCGAGAAATTCGCCTGCCCGGTTTCCGGCTTTACCATCGCCGAAATCGAGCCGCGTCTGTTCTCGTTCAACGCCCCGTTCGGCGCCTGCCCGGCCTGCGACGGCCTTGGGGTAGAGCTGTTCTTCGACGAACGCCTTGTGGTGCCCGATCAGAACCTGACCCTGCTGCAAGGCGCCCTCGCCCCCTGGGCCAAATCCAAATCGCCCTATTTCGTGCAGACCATCGAGGCGATTGCCAAGCACTATGCCTTTGACCGGAAAACCAGATGGAAAGACTTGCCCGAGGCGGTGAAGCAGATTTTCCTGCACGGCTCCAAGGGCGAAGAGATTGATTTCCGCTATGATGAGGGCGGCCGCGTCTATCAGGTCAAGCGGGTGTTCGAAGGCATCATCCCCAATATGGAACGCCGCTACCGCGAGACCGACAGCAGCTGGAGCCGCGAGGAGATGGAGCGGTTTCAGAACAACCGCTCCTGCGGCACCTGCCACGGCTACCGCCTGCGGCCCGAGGCGCTGGCGGTGAAAATCGGCGGATTGCACGCGGGGCAGGTGGTGCAGATGTCGATTACCGAGGCGTTCGACTGGATCAGCAGCGCGCCCGCGTCCCTGACCAACCAAAAGAACGAAATCGCCCGCGCCATTCTCAAGGAAATCCGCGAACGCCTTGGATTCCTTGTCAATGTCGGCCTGAACTACCTCACGCTTTCGCGCAATGCGGGCACGCTTTCGGGCGGCGAATCGCAGCGTATCCGGTTGGCCAGCCAGATCGGCTCGGGCCTGACAGGCGTGCTTTACGTGCTGGACGAACCCTCCATCGGCCTGCATCAGCGCGACAATGACCGCCTGCTGACCACGCTTAAAAACCTGCGCGACGCGGGCAATACCGTTTTGGTGGTGGAACATGACGAAGACGCCATCCGCGAGGCCGATTATGTGTTCGACATGGGGCCGGGGGCGGGGGTGCACGGCGGCCATATCGTCAGCCACGGGGTGCCAAGCGTGGTGGCGGCCGATCCGAACAGCCTGACCGGCCAGTATCTTTCCGGCACGCGGCGCATCCAGATCCCTAAAGTCCGCCGCAAGGGAAATGGGAAAAAGGTAACAATCGTCGGGGCTTGCGGCAACAACCTGAAGAACGTCACCGCCGATTTCCCCCTGGGTATGTTCGTCTGCGTCACCGGCGTTTCCGGTGGCGGCAAATCCACTCTGACGATTGAAACCCTGTTCAAAACCGCCGCCACCCGCCTGAACGGCGCGCATGAAACCCCCGCACCCTGCGAAACCATCCGCGGCTTTGAACACCTCGACAAGGTGATCGACATTGATCAGCGCGCCATCGGCCGCACCCCGCGCTCCAACCCCGCCACCTACACCGGCGCTTTCACCCCGATCCGCGATTGGTTCGCGGGCCTGCCCGAGGCCAAAGCCCGCGGCTATCAACCCGGCCGGTTCAGCTTTAACGTCAAGGGCGGACGCTGCGAGGCCTGTCAGGGCGACGGCGTGTTGAAGATCGAGATGAACTTTCTGCCCGATGTTTACGTGACCTGTGAGACGTGCAAGGGCCAGAGATATAACCGAGAAACCTTGGAAGTTAAGTTCAAGAACAAAAGCATAGCCGACGTTCTTGATATGACGTGTGAAGACGCGCAAACCTTCTTTCAGGCCGTCCCCGCCATCCGCGAAAAGATGGATGCGCTGTGTCAGGTAGGGCTCGGCTATATCAAGGTGGGCCAGCAGGCGACCACGCTGTCGGGTGGCGAGGCGCAGCGGGTGAAACTGTCCAAGGAACTCAGCCGTCGCGCCACCGGCCGCACGCTGTATATCCTCGATGAACCCACCACCGGCCTGCATTTTGAGGACGTGCGCAAGCTGTTGGAAGTTCTGCACGAGTTGGTGGATCAGGGCAACACCGTGGTGGTGATCGAGCATAACCTTGATGTGGTGAAAACCGCCGATTGGGTGATAGATATCGGCCCCGAAGGCGGCGATGGCGGTGGCGAGATACTGGTGGTGGGCACGCCGGAAACTGTCGCCAAAGCCGGAGGCAGCCACACCGGGCGCTATCTGAAGGACATGCTGAACCCCGGACGGCTGGCGGCGGAATAGCGTGATGCGGCGGAACTTTGGAATGCGGGTGCTGCTGCCCGCTGCCCCCCCGCCGGCGCCTGAACCGAATCACCTGTCTGCGTATCCGTACCGCCGTCTGTTTCCCGCTCCGACACAATCCACCCCAATAACGCGAGCCCCTTGACAATCCTGATCGTTGATTCTCGCATAGCGTGTAAATTGCGAAGTATGGCGGAATTGTGTTTGTTGGGGCGCATAACAGCGGTAATCTGAACGTAAGCTCTGATGCTTGGGAGGTAGTTATGAAATATTCAAAACAATTGGTTGCTGCGATAGCTTTTTCCATGGCCGCGTCGATCGGAAGTGCGGCGACGATAACCCGCCCGTGCACAGCCTTTCAGGCGTTGGGCATCCCCGGAGCCCAGTGTGAACTTGGCACGGATCAAGGCAATCCGGGGCAAAACAACGATAGCACGGCGCGTGTAAATGCCGATGCAATGTTCGGGCTGACAGGTTGGACCTATCTTGCCAAGGACAACGATCTGAACGGCACTGATGAAGGGCCATTTCAGGCTGCGCTCGATATTGACGGCACCACACTTGCGGGCGACTGGGATATCATCACCGCCACGGTATCGATATTCAACCAGTTCATGATCGTCATGAAAGACGGGAACGGGATCCCCGATACCTATATCGGCTACCTCGTCACTTCGCTGAGTGGCACTTACGCCACGCCGTTCCTGAACGGCCGTAATCCCAAGAATATCAGCCATGTCTCACTTTATGGCCGCACCGTTGTATCCACCGTTCCGGTTCCCGCCGCCGGGCTTTTGCTGCTGGGCGCGCTTGGTGCTTTGTCGCTGGCACGCCGCCGCAAGACCGTCTGACCAATCCTAACAAATCAAAAAGGGCGGTTTTGCGACCGCCCTTTTTGCATTTCACTCCATCGGTTTGAAGTTCAGGCTGGCGCCCTCCTTGATCCCAGACGGCCAGCGCGCGGTGATGGTCTTGGTGCGGGTGTAAAAGCGGAAACTGTCCGGTCCGTGCTGGTTCAGATCGCCGAAGGATGATTTCTTCCAGCCGCCGAAGGTGTGATAGGCCAGCGGCACCGGGATCGGCACGTTGATGCCGATCATCCCCACATTCACCCGGTTGGCGAAATCGCGCGCCGTATCGCCGTCGCGGGTGTAGATCGCGGTGCCGTTGCCGTATTCATGGTCCATCGCATGGCCCAACGCCTCTTCATAGGTTTTCGCCCGCACCACCGACAGCACCGGCCCGAAAATCTCCTTGCGGTAAATCTCCATATCGGTGGTCACATGATCGAACAGATGCGGCCCGACGAAATAGCCATCCTCATAGCCCTGCAACTTGAAGCCGCGCCCATCGACCACCAGTTTAGCGCCCGCCGCCACGCCGCTTTCCACCAGCCGTAGGATGTTGGCCTTGGCCGCCGCCGTCACCACCGGGCCGTAATCCACGTCATTGCCGCTGGTGTAAGGCCCCACTTTCAGCGCCTCGATGCGCGGGATCAGCCGGGCAATCAGCGCATCCGCCGTCGCCTCACCCACCGGCAAGGCCACGGAGATCGCCATGCAGCGCTCGCCCGCAGCCCCGTAACCCGCCCCGATCAGCGCATCCGCCGCCTGATCCAGATCGGCATCCGGCATGATGATCATGTGGTTCTTGGCCCCACCAAAACACTGCACCCGCTTGCCGTTGGCACAGCCGCGCCCATAGATATACTCGGCAATCGGGGTGGAGCCGACAAAACCGATGCCTGAAATCAACGGGTTATCCAGAATCGCATCGACAGATTCCTTATCGCCGTTGATCACCTGCAAAACCCCGTCCGGCAGCCCCGCCTCTTTCATCAACGCCCCCAGCATCATCGGCACCGAAGGATCGCGCTCGGACGGCTTGAGGATAAAGCTGTTGCCACAGGCCAGCGCCGGACCCATTTTCCACATCGGGATCATCGCCGGAAAGTTGAACGGCGTGATGCCCGCAGCCACCCCGATCGGCTGGCGCATCGAATACATGTCGATCCCCGGCCCGGCAGAATCGGTGAATTCGCCTTTCAGCATCTGGGGCGCGCCAATGCAATATTCGATCACCTCCAGCCCGCGCTGCACATCGCCCTTGGCGTCGGGAATGGTCTTGCCATGTTCGCGGCTCAGCGCCTCGGCCAGCTTATCCATATCGCGGTTGAGCAGGCCCACGAACGCCATCATCACCCGTGCGCGGCGTTGCGGGTTGGTGGCCCCCCACTTCACCTGTGCTGCCGCCGCATCCGCCGCCGCACTGTCCAGTTCGGCCTTGGAGGCCAGCGCCACCCGCCCCTGAACCTCGCCGGTTGCCGGGTTGAAGATATCGGCATACCGGCCCGAGCCGCCCGCCACATGCTTGCCGTTGATCCAGTGCCCGATATCGTACATGCGAAGTCTCCCTATGGTTGGCACCACAATAACCTTGCGAAAACGCTTGGAACAGGGGCAATATCTCAATCACATTTTGCAATTCTGCAAAGGGGCGGGGAATGGACTGGGATGATCTGCGGGTATTCCTCGCCGTGGCGCGGCGCGAAAGCCTGTCGGCGGCAGGCCGCCACCTCAAGATTGATCCCGCCACCGTGGGCCGCCGCATCGCGCGGCTTGAAGATGCGACGCGGGCGCGGCTGTTCACCAAAACCCCGCAAGGTTACGGGTTAACCGAGGATGGCAGCCGCCTGTTGCTGCACGCCCAGGCCGTTGAAACCGCGATGGAAGGTGCCACCGATGCCCTGACCGGCGATGCCACCCTGACCGGCCAGATCCGTATCGGAGCACCCGATGGCTGTGCGAACTATCTGCTGCCACAGGTGCTGGCGAAAATCTGCGATCTCAATCCGGGGCTTGAGGTGCAGATCGTGGCCCTGCCGCGGGTGTTCAACCTTTCCAAACGCGAGGCCGACATGGCCATCGCCGTCTCCCGCCCCGAGGCGGGCCGCCTGACGGTGCAGAAACTTACCGATTACCACCTGCACCTCGCCGCCTCGCGCGATTACCTCGCGGCCCATCCCCCGATCACCCGCCACGAAGACCTGCACCCCCACCGGATGATCGGCTATATCCCCGACATGATCTTTGACACCGAACTCGATTATCTGACCGAAATCGGGGCAGGGCAGGCCGCCCTCACCTCGAACTCGGTCTCGGTGCAACTGAACTTTCTGCGCCACGGCGCCGGCATCGGCGTGGTGCATGATTTCGCCCTGCCCGCAGCCCCCACCCTGCGCCGCGTGCTTGCGGCCGAGATTCACCTGACCCGCGCCTTCTGGCTGATCCGCCACGCCGATGATGGCCGGGTTCAGCGCCTGAACCGCTTTGCCGACCACCTGATCCGCGAATGCCGCGCCGAGATGCTGCGGCTGGAGTCTGAAAGCACTACTTGACAGAAGCCCGCGCGAGGCGTCCCATTATTGCTACATTCAAGGGAGGGTTTCATGCTCGTCAGCCAGATCTTGCGCTCCAAAGCCGATCAGGGCGTGGTCACCCTGCCGCCCGGCACCACGGTGGCAAAACTGGCCGAGGTGCTGTCCACCCGCCGCATCGGTGCGGTGGTGATTTCGGCCGATGGCAAACGCATGACCGGCATCGTCTCGGAACGCGACGTGGTGCGCGAACTTGGCCGCCGGGGTGCGGGCTGCATGGCCGAGACGGTGGATACCATAATGACGGCCAAGGTGGTCACCTGCACCCGCGAAGACCGCGCCGATGATGTGCTGCAAAAGATGACGGACGGGCGTTTCCGGCATATACCGGTGGTCGAGGCGGGCCTGCTGGTTGGCCTGATCTCGATCGGCGATGTGGTCAAGGCGCGCCTCGCCGAACTTTCGATGGAGAATGACGCGCTTGAGGGGATGATCAAGGGGTTCTGACGCCCCAGACGAACCATAACTGGTCACATTTTTAAGCGTTTTTATTATCCCATTCACATATGATCAGAGGAATTCAAAAATGGCATTCGAAAGCTCAACCATAGGCACCGCCACGGTGGGTTCCTTCGTCGGAACCGTGTTCTCAGACACCTTCACCGTTGGCAGCAGCGACGTGGACATGATCGCCCTCGATCTGACCGAGGGTCTGTTTTACGAGTTCGACATCGACAACGCCACGGCGGGCGATTTCTATCTGCGGATCTTCGACCAGTTCGGGGTCGAGGTTCGGGCGGTCGATGACGGCAACTTTTCGAGCGACGACGTGGTGTTCTCGCTCAGCCCCTATCTGCGCGTCACGCCGAACTATACCGGGCGCTACTATGCCGCGGTCAGCCCGTGGTATCTGGACAGCTATGATCCGAACACCGTTGCCGGGCGGATCGGCGGCGAAAACCCGCTCCCGCTGACCTCGGGCACCCTGATCGTGACCGATCTCGGCAGCAGCGGATGGGGGGGCAGCGGGTCGATCAACGCGATCACGTTCGAATCCTCGAACGATCTGACCGACATGCTGCGCGATACCGACGGCGCGGTGCGCGTCGAACTGGCCGGAAGCATCGACTCGCTCTCTGACATCGACATGATGCGCATGGACCTTTCCAAGGGCGATGTCGTGGTGGTGGACGTGAACGGCGCGTTGCCCACCAGGACCACCGGCACCTTGCTGCGCGTGTTCGATGACACTGGCGTGCAGATCGGCATCGATGATGACTCGGGCTTTGGCGACGACCCCGAACTGGTCTTCAACGTGCCGCTGGTCGATGATTACTACATCGGCATCACGGCCGACGGGAACGGCGCCTACAATGCGCTGGACGGCACCGGAACGGTCAACGGGGCGGCCACGGGCGCCTTCGAGGTGATCATTCACCGTAATCCGACGCAGATCGGATCGGGCATCGCGAATTCCTTCATCGGCGATGCGACGGCGAACTATATCGTGACCCTGGGCGGCAACGACACCGTCACCGGCAATGATGGCCGTGACACGCTGGCCGGCGGCGACGATCAGGACAGCCTGCTCGGCGGCGATGGCAATGACGTGCTTTACGGCGAGCACGGCAACGATACCCTGCGCGGTGACAGGGACAGCGACGTGCTGTCGGGCGGCTTGGGCAACGATTTTCTGGACGGCGGCTCGGCTTCAGACTTGCTTACCGGCGGCGACGGCAATGACAGGCTGCTGGGCGGCGAAGGCACCAGCGCCGATACACTGCAGGGCGATGCGGGCAACGATAGCCTGAGCGGCGGTGTTGGTGCGGACAGTCTGTTCGGCGGCGACGATCTCGACAGCCTGTCGGGCGAAAACAGCAACGATGTGCTGGATGGCGGCGCGGGCAATGATGTGCTGTTTGGTGGCAGGGCCGATGATCTGCTGCGCGGCGGCAGCCAGGACGATACCCTGCTGGGCGATCAGAACAACGACACCTTGTTCGGCGATGCCGGCAACGACAGCCTTGATGGTGGTCAGGGCAACGATACCCTCACCGGTGGCGCGGGCAACGACAGCCTGAACGGCGGCATCGGCGGCATCGACGTTTTCGATTTCAACCTGACATCCGAAGGCATCGACATCATCCAGGACTTCGCCCTTGGCTTTGACCGCATTGATCTGTCAACGATCTTTGCCGCCACCGCCTCGGTGGTCACACCGGCCAACCTTGCCCAGTTCATTCAGGTGACACCCGCAGGCGCTGGTGCCGACAGCTTTCTGGGTGTTGACGCCGATGGGCCGACGGGCGGCCTTACCTTCATCATCATCGCGCAGGTCAATGCGGTAACGCCCGCGCAACTGTTCGATATCAACAACTTTCTGCTGTAACGGCCAAACCAACCGCTGCGGCCCGGCCACCCGATGCAGTGGCTGATATAGATCACAAGGAGATTTGACATGAGCTTTGACGGCAGCGTCATCAGCAGCGCTATCCCGCGCACCTTCACCCTGGGCCAGCTCACCGAGACCTTCAACATCTCGGGGGTGGATGTCGACATGATCGCGGTCGATCTGGTGGGCGGCGAGGCCTACGAGATCGACGTGGACAACGGCAACGACAGCTACCTGCGCATATTCGATCAATTCGGGGTTGAAGTGCAGGCGGTGGACGACGGGTTCGATCTTGGCGAGGCGTTCGGGGTGCAACCCTATGCGCAGTTCATGGCGAACTACTCGGGGCGCTACTATTTCGCCTTCAGCCCCTATTACCTGAGCACCTACGACCCGTTCACCCTTGCCGGGCGCGTGTCGCCAGAAAACCCGCTGGTGGCGGCAACGTCGGACATGATAATTACCCAACTTGGCGTCGAATTCTTTCCGGATACCAACTCGATCAATAGCATCGTCGCCAAGGGCGGCTTTGATGAAAGCGACCTTTTCAACGACGCCGATGGCGGCATCCGCATCGAATATGTCACCCCCACCAACATCGGGCCGGGCACCGATGTCGAGATGGGCCGCTTCGATCTTGTCAAGGGCGACCGGGTGGTGGTCGATGTGAACGGACAGTTGCCTGGCGCAAATGTGCTGGATTCCATCCTGCGGGTGTTTGATGACCTTGGCAACCAGATCGGGTTCGACAACGGTTCCGGCAACGGCGAGGACAGCGAGTTAAGCTTTGTGGCCCCCAACACCGACGATTTCTACATCGCGGTCAGCGGCGAAGGCAACAGCACTTACCTGGCGCTTGACGGCACCGGCACGCTGACCGGCGATACCGGAGCGTTCACCGTCATCCTGCACCGCAACCCGTCGCTGGTCGGCACATCCGCGGCGGAAACCACCGCCGGCACGCGTGACAATGACTACATCGTGCTGCTGGCAGGGGCCGACACTTCGGACGGAGGCCTCGGCCGTGACACCATCGCGGGCGGCGACGACAACGACAGCCTGATGGGCGGTGATGGCCTTGACGTGCTTTACGGCGAACACGGCAATGACACGCTGTTTGGCGGCAGGGACAGCGATGTGCTGTCGGGCGGCCTCGGCAATGACACGCTCGACGGCGGCTCCAGTGCTGACCGGCTCACCGGCGGCGAAGGCGATGATTCGCTGCTGGGCGGCGAGGGCACCAGCGCCGATACGCTGGAGGGCGACGCGGGCAACGATACCCTGCGCGGCGCGGTCGGCCTCGACAGCCTGTCGGGCGGGGCCGGTCTTGACAGCCTGTTCGGCGAGAACAGCAACGATGCGCTGGACGGCGGCGCAGGCAATGACGTGCTGTCTGGTGGCCGCAGCAACGATACGCTGCGCGGCGGCACGGAAAACGATACCCTGCGCGGCGACGAGAACAATGATCAGTTGTTCGGCGACGCGGGCGATGACCGCCTTGAAGGCGGCACCAGCAACGATACCCTTACCGGCGGCGCGGGCAACGACAGCCTGAATGGCGGGGCCGGTGGCGCCGATACCTTTGATTTCAACCTGATATCCGAAGGTTTCGACAGCATCGAAGACTTCACCCTCGGCTTTGATCGCATTGATCTGTCAACGATTTTTGCCGCCAGCCTGTCGGTGGTGACGGCGGGAAATCTGGCCCAGTTCATTCAGGTCACGCCCGCCGGTGCTGGCGCCGACAGCTTTCTCGGCGTTGACGCCAATGGCCTGACGGGCGGGCTGTCTTTCACCATCATCGCACAGGTCAATGCCGTCGCCCCGGCGCAACTGTTCGATATCAACAACTTTATCGTGTAGCTGCCCCTTGCCTTCTGCTGCGACATAATGTTGCGTGCCCAGGAGCGCAACCGAGGGAGGGCAAACCCATGCGGATCGGGCTTTATCCGGGGACTTTCGACCCCGTAACCCTTGGCCACACCGATATCATCCAGCGCTGCATGGCGCTGGTGGACCGGCTGGTGATCGGTGTGGCCATCAACCGCGACAAGGGTCCGCTGTTCACCCTTGAAGAGCGTGTGGCGATGGTGCAGGCCGAATGCGAGGCCATCACCGCCAAAACCGGCGGCGAGATCGTGGTGCATCCGTTCGAGAACCTGCTGATCGATTGCGCCCGCGATGTCGGCGCATCGGTAATCATCCGTGGCCTGCGCGCCGTTGCCGACTTTGAGTATGAGTTTCAGATGGTCGGCATGAACCGCGCCATGGATGCCTCGGTGGAAACCGTGTTCCTGATGGCCGATGCCCGCAGGCAGGCCATCGCCTCGAAACTGGTCAAGGAAATCGCCCGGCTTGGCGGCGATGTCTCTAAATTCGTGCCCCCCGCGGTGAATGACGCCATGCTCGCCCGCTACCCCAAAACCTGATCACAGCAAGACTTGCCGCGCCCCCCCCGCCCGCGCCGACGCCGCCACCGCATGCACCACCCGCTCGATCACGATGGCATCGGCAAATGACGGATGCGCCGCCTCGCCCCCGCCCATCAACCCGCCGCCAATCGCCGCAATCAGCCGCCCGCATTCGATCACCTTCAGATCGTTGAACCCCAGTTGATGCCCCGGTGCCGGGCAAAACGCGCCGTAAGGCGGATGCGCCGGGCCGGTCAGAATGCACTTGAACCCTTGTTCCGCCAGCGGCCCCTTGTTTTGATAAAGGTACAGCTCGTTCATCCGCTCCTGATCAAAGGTGATCATGCCCTCCGTGCCATGCACCTCGAACCCCAGCCGCGATTTCCGCCCCCAGGCCGCGCGCGAAATCACCATCGAGCCTTGCGCGCCACTGGCAAACCGCAGCAACACCGCCGCCGCATCCTCGTTCTCCACCACCCCTACGCCCGTGCCATCGGGCAATGGCCGGGTCGCATGGATGGTCTGCATATCGGCGATCAGGCTTTCAACCGGCCCCATCAGCCCCTGCGCCAGGCTCACAAGATGGGTGCCGATATCGCCCAAAGCGCCGAGGCCCGCCTCCGACAGCTTTGCCCGCCACGACCACGGCAAGTCTGGGTCAGCCTGATAATCCTCGTCCACCCAGCCGCGAAACTGCACCAGCCGCCCGATGGCCCCTGCAGCAATCAAGCCCTGCGCATGGGCAAACGCCGGATTGCTCAGGTAATTATACCCCACCATCGTCACCACAGCCGCCGCCGCCGCCGCCGCCTGCGCCATCTCTTCGGCCTGCGCCAGCGTCAGCGCCATCGGCTTTTCGCACCACACATGCTTGCCCGCAGCCAACGCCGCCAGCGCAATCGCGTGGTGCAAACCGTTCGGCGTGGTGATGGAAACCACCTCCACCTCCGGGTCCGCCACCAATGCGCGCCAATCATCGGTGTGGCGGGCAAAACCGAACTGCGCCGCCAACTGCGCCGCCTTGGCAACCGGCGTTTCGCACAAAACCGCAAGCCGTGGCGTCACCTCCCCCCCCAGCACCGCCTTGACATTGCGCCACGCCAGCGCATGTGCTTTGCCCATAAAGCCGGTGCCAATCAAGCCAACCCCCAAATCGCGCATCTGCTGTCTCCTTCGCAAATGATGCTGGAATATTTGTTCCATTCTGCTAGCATCCCGCCCAACCCGCAAGTCAAGAGTAGCGATGGACGATCTTCCCCTCCCGCCGATCCTTCCCGCGCCGCTTACGGTTGAGGAGTTTCACGCAAGACTGGCGGCGCTGTCGCCCGCCCTGCCGCGCCGCCTGCGACAATGTGCCGAATACCTCGCGGCCAACGCGGGCCGCATCGCCGTCTCTACCGTGGCCGAACTTGCAGTCGGGGCCGATGTGCCGCCCTCGGCCCTGATGCGGTTCTGCCAGATGCTTGGTTTCAGCGGCTTTTCCGAAATGCAAAAGCTGTTCCGCGAGGCCTATGCCCCCGGCCTGCCCGATTACGCCACTCGGCTTGCCAACCTCAAGCAGTCGGGCACCGGCAGCCCGGCGGCGCTGCTTGCCGAATTCATCGAGGCGGGCCGCCTGTCGCTCGAAGCGCTGGCCAAATCGGTGGACGAGGCCGCGCTTTCCCAATCGGTTCAACTCCTTGCCTCGGCCGGCACCATCCATCTTGTCGGCCTGCGCCGCGCCTTTCCGGTGGTGACCTATCTTGCCCATGTGTTCGAGAAAATGGCCGTCCCCGCCATGCTGCATGATGGAGCAGGGCGGCTGGATCACCGCTTTGCGCTGCGTCCGGGCGACGTGCTTTTGGCCATCACCTTCGCGCCCTATTCCGAAGAAACCATCGCGCTGGCGCAGGATGCCCGCGCGCGCGGCCTTGGCGTGGTGGCCCTGACCGATACGCTTACCAGCCCGATTGCCCGCCACGCCACCACTCTGCTGACAGTGCCCGAGGTGGATTTCGGCGCCTTCCGCTCGCTTTCGGCCACCATCGCCATGGCCATCGCACTGGCGGTTGCGGTTGGTTCCAGCCGGCGCTAAGATTTCGCTTTCCCTTGCCGGAATAATGGAATAAATATTCCAAAAGCCGATCCACGTTCCGTTACCGCCAAAGGGGCCGCCCGATGAAAACCCTTGATGTCATTACCATCGGCCGCGCCTCGGTCGATCTTTACGGTGCGCAGGTGGGCGGGCGGCTGGAAGATATGGCGTCGTTTCAGAAATATATCGGCGGCTCGCCCACCAATATGGCGGCGGGAATGGCACGTCTGGGCCTGAAATCCGCCCTCATCAGCCGGGTGGGCGACGAGCATATGGGCCGCTTCATCGTCGAGGAACTGGCGCGGGAAGGGGTGGAGACCTCCGGCATCGTCACCGACCCTGATCGCCTGACCGCGCTCGTCCTTCTTGGCATCCGCGATGAGACCCATTTCCCGCTGATCTTCTACCGCGAAAACTGCGCCGACATGGCGCTTTGCGAGGCCGATATCGCAGAGCCCTTCATCGCCTCCGCCCGCGCCGTGATCGCCACCGGCACGCATCTGTCGCATAAAAACACCGAAGCCGCCGTGCTCAAGGCCCTCACCCTCGCCCGCAAACACCGGTTGCAAACCGCCCTCGACATTGATTACCGCCCCAACCTCTGGGGCCTCGCGGGGCATGGTGCGGGCGAGGCGCGTTTCATCTCCTCCGCCGCCGTTACCGCCAAACTGCAAGCCTCGCTGCACCTGTTCGATCTGATCGTCGGTACCGAAGAAGAGTTTCACATCGCCGGCGGCACCACCGATACCATCGCCGCCCTGCGCGCCGTCCGCCGCCATACCGCCGCCACTCTGGTGTGCAAACGCGGCCCGATGGGGGCCTCGGCTTTTGAAGGCGATATCCCCGACCACCTCGACCAGGGCCAGACCGGCCCCGGTTTTCCGATCGAGGTGTTCAACGTGCTTGGCGCGGGCGACGGCTTCATGTCGGGCCTCACCAAAGGCTGGCTCGACGGCGAGCCATGGCCCATAGCGCTGAAATACGCCAATGCCTGCGGGGCCTTAGCCGTCTCGCGCCACGGCTGCACCCCGGCCTATCCTTCGTGGGAGGAGTTGCAATTCTTCCTGTATCGCGGCGTTGAAACCCCCGCCCTGCGCCACGATGCGGCACTGGAGCAGATCCACTGGTCCACCAACCGCCGCAAGAACTGGCCCGAGGTCCGCGCCTTCGCCTTTGATCACCGCTCGCAACTGGAAGATATCCCCGGCGCCACCCCAGCCCGCATCGGCGCTTTCAAAGACCTGTGCCTTGAGGCCGCCCTGCAAGTGGCGGATGGCCGCGACGGCTACGGCCTTCTCTGCGACAACCGCCTCGGCAAGGCCGCGTTGCACCGCGCGGCGGGGCAGGGCCTGTGGATCAGCCGCCCGGTGGAATGGCCCGGCTCGCGCCCCCTGACGCTGGAGCCTGAACTTGGCCCCGATTTCGGCGGGCTTACTGAGTGGCCGCTGGAACATGTGGTCAAGGTGCTGTGCTTTTGCCACCCCTCGGACGCGTCTGAGATGCAGGCCGCCCAAGAGGCAACACTGATCCGCCTGTTCCACGCGTGTCGGCGTAACCGGTTGGAAATGCTGCTGGAAATCATACCCTCCAAGGTTGGCCCCACCGATGATACCACCACCGCCACCCTGATCAGCCGTATCTATGATATCGGCATCTACCCCGATTGGTGGAAGCTGGAACCGATGCTGACGGGCCGCGCCTGGGCCAATACCGTGGCCGCCATCACCGCCCGCGATCCCCATACCCAAGGCATCGTGGTGCTCGGCCTTGGGGCGTCCGAGGCCGAACTTGCCGCCAGTTTCGCCCTCGCCGCCCGCTATCCGCTGGTCAAGGGCTTTGCCGTCGGCCGCACCATCCACGCCGAAACCGGCCGCCAGTGGATGGCCGGAAGCCTCACCGATGCGCAGGCCGTCACCGCCATGGCCACCAGTTTCCGCCGCCTTTGCACCCTTTGGGACAACGCCCGTTCAGGAGTCACCCTATGACCACCATCCGCCTTACCGCCGCCCAAGCCATGATGCGCTGGCTATCCCTTCAGCAGTCCGAAGACGGCACCCCCTTCATCGCCGGGGTTTGGGCGATCTTCGGCCATGGCAACGTCGCAGGTATCGGCGAGGCGCTTTATGCCCAGCGTGACACCCTGACCACATGGCGCGGCCATAACGAGCAGACCATGGCCCATGCCGCCATCGCCTATGCCAAGGCGACGAAGCGGCAAAAGGCGATGGCGGTTACCACTTCGATCGGCCCCGGCGCGCTTAATCTGGTCACCGCCGCCGCCCTTGCCTTCGTCAACCGCCTGCCAGTGCTGCTGATCCCCGGTGACAGTTTCGCCAACCGCGCCCCCGATCCGGTGCTGCAACAGGTGGAGGATTTCAACGACGGCACCGTTTCCGCCAATGATTGCTTCCGCCCCGTCAGCCGCTATTACGACCGTATCTCGCGCCCCGAACATATTCTGACAGCCCTGCCGCGCGCCTTTCGGGTGCTGACAGACCCCGCCGATTGCGGCCCGGTAACCCTGTCTTTCTGTCAGGATACTCAGGCCGAAGCCTATGATTACCCAGAAGAATTCTTCACTCCGAAAATCTGGCACATTCGCCGCCCCGAACCCGATGCGCAGGAATTGGCGGCCGCGATCACGGCCATTAAAGCTGCCAGAAACCCGGTGATCGTGGCGGGGGGCGGCGTGATCTATTCCCGCGCCGAGGCGGCACTTGCCGCCTTCGCAACCGCGCATTCGATCCCGGTGGTGGAAACCCAGGCCGGAAAATCCGCGCTTGATCACAACCACCCCCTCAACTTCGGCCCGGTGGGCGTTTCCGGTTCCACCTCTGCCAATGCCGCTTGCGGCGAGGCCGATCTGGTGATCGGCCTTGGCACAAGGTTTCAGGATTTCACCACCGGCAGTTGGTCGCTGTTCCAAAACCCCAAGCGCCGGATCCTGTCGATCAACGTGGCCGCCTATGACGCCTATAAACATGGCGCAATCAACCTCGTGTCAGATGCAAAGGTCGCGCTGCAAGCCATTGGCAAGGCTTTGGGAACCCAGAAATTCTCTGCTAATTCCAAACTCCGCGCCGATTGGGCCACCATCACCGCCGCCGTCAAGGCCGCCCCCACCTCCGACAATGCCCTGCCCACCGATATGCAGGTGATCGGCGCGGTTCAGCGCAGTGCCACCGCGAAAACCGTGGTCATGGGCGCCGCAGGAACCATGCCGGGCGAGTTGCACAAGATCTGGGATGCCGCCGCCGGCGGCTATCACATGGAATACGGCTTTTCCTGCATGGGCTACGAGATTGCCGGCGCTTTGGGCATCAAGATGGCCCGTCCGGACGCCGATGTGATCTGCATGCTGGGCGATGGCAGCTATATGATGGCCAATTCCGAGCTGGCCTCTGCCGTGGCCATGGGCCTCGCCTTTACCGTGGTGCTGACCGACAATCGCGGTTTCGGCTGTATCAACCGGCTGCAAAAGGCCACCGGTGGCGCGCCCTTCAACAACCTGCTGGATGACAGCCACCATGTGAACCCCTATGCCATCGACTTTGTGGCGCATGCGGGGGCCATGGGGGCCATCGCCGTCAAAGCCGCCTCGATTGCCGAACTTGAGGCCGCTTTGGCCCGCGCCAAAACCGCAAGCCTGCCGACGGTGATCGTGATCGACACCGATCCAGCCCCGTCGACCGAGGCAGGCGGTTCGTGGTGGCAGGTCGGCGTGCCCGAGGTATCCAGCCGCACCGAGGTCAACGCCGCCCGTGCCGAATATGAAAAAGCCAAGAACCTTCAACGGCTTGTCGATTGAACCTGAGGTTACCATGATACGCTACGGCACCAACCCCATCGCCTGGACCAATGACGACGACCGCCGCATCGGCGCGCATATCTCGCTTGAGCAATGCCTTGATGATGCGGCGAAAATCGGCTTTGACGGCATCGAGAAAGGCCACCGCTTTCCTGAAACCCCCGAAGGCTTGCGCGCGGTGCTGGGCCCGCGCGGCTTGAAATTCATCTCGGGCTGGCATTCCACCAACCTGCTGATCAATTCCATCGAGGCCGAAAAGGCCGCGATGCAGCCCTTTCTCGATCTGCTGCGCGCGATGGGCAGTACGGTGATCATCGTCTGCGAAACCTCCAACGCCATCCACGGCGCCGATGATGTTCCCCTCAGCGCGCGCCCCCTGCTGCCCGATGCTGATTGGCCCGATTTTGGCGCCGGGATCGAGGCGCTGGCGGTGCATGCAGCAGCCCAGGGCGTCACGTTGGTTTACCATCACCACATGGGCACCATCGTGCAGACCGAGGCCGAGATTGACAGGCTGATGGCCGTCACCGGCCCGGCCACCCATCTGCTGCTGGATACCGGGCATTGTACTTTCGGCGGCGGCAAGCCCGAACGGCTGGCGCGCAACCACATGCACCGGGTGCGCCATATCCACGCCAAGAACGTGCGGCCTTTGGTGATGGCGGAAGTTCATGCGCAGGATCTCAGCTTTCTGGAGGCTGTGCGGCGCGGCGTGTTCACCGTGCCGGGCGATTCCGAAGGCGGGGTGGATTTTCCACCCGTGCTGAAGATCGCCGCCGACCACGGCTATCAGGGCTGGCTGGTGATCGAGGCGGAACAGGATTCGGCGGTGCGTATTCCATATGAATATCAATCGCTTGGGCTGCGGTCTTTGCGTGCTTTCGCCGCAACCGCAGGTCTGGATCACTGACGGGGGCAAAGGATGAAACTGCTGCGCAAACCGCTTGGCCTCACCGGCAAGCTGCATGATGTAACACCGGAAAACGCCGGTTGGGGCTATGTGGGCTTCACGCTTTACCGGCTTGCGGCGGGCGAGAGTGCCGCCGAGGCCACCGGCAGCCGCGAGGTTATTCTGGTGCTGGTGGAAGGCCACGCCCATTTCCAAGGTGCAGGGCGCGATTGGGGGGTGATGGGCGGCCGGCTGGATGTGTTCGAAAAAACCGCGCCGCATTGCCTGTATCTGCCCAATGGCACCGAATGGCGTGCGACGGCGGTGACCGCCTGCACGCTGGCGGTCTGTGCCGCGCCCGGCAAATCCGGCCACCCGGCGCGGCGGCTTGGGCCCGATGGCATTCAGCTTACCCCGCGCGGGCAGGGCGCCAACCAGCGCCACATCAACAACATCGCGATGGAGGGCCTCGATGTGGCCGACAGTCTGCTGGTGACCGAGGTGTTCACCCCGGCCGGAAACTGGTCTTCCTATCCCAGTCACCGGCATGACGAGGATGATTTTCCGCGCATGACTTATCTCGAGGAAAGCTATTACCACCGGATCAACCCCGCGCAAGGCTTTGCCATTCAACGGGTTTACACCGAAGACGGCGCTTTGGACGAGACGATGACGGTTAAAAACCACGATGTCGTGCTGGTGCCGCGCGGCCATCACCCCTGTGCGGCACCTTACGGTTATGAGCTTTATTATCTCAACGTGATGGCCGGGCCACGCCGCAACTGGCGGTTTCAGAACGACCCGGATCATGACTGGATCTACCGGGCCGACAATCCCGGAGCCTGAGGCGGTTGCCATATCAACAGCGTCAGGCGCGGCCCCGGCCCGCCACCTGTCCCGGCGCTCCGCAACTCGGCCTCTACCAGTTTCGGCGCTGGCAGGGTTGGGCAAATCACCACCATCCGCCCTGCATAGCCCAGCGCCAGCAGGCGTTCGATCACCGCGATGGCATCTTGCGGCGGGCCCTGTTCGGCGGCGTTGGTCTGCGCTGGCCCAAACAGTGCTGGCCCGAACAGCGCTGGCCCAAACAGCGCAATCACCACCAGATCGGGTTGCAGCCGGGCGAGAGTTGCCGCATCGAGTGCGGCAAAGGCCAGGCTGCCTGCGAAAGGGGTCGCGGGCCAGATGTCGATCAGCAGCGGGCGCTGCATCTGACTGCCATGGATATCGCGCAAATGGGCGATGAGATCACTCATCGGCAGGCTCTCCGGTTTTGGGGGTGGGGTTTCGGCGCGCGGCCGGAAGGCGGCAGGATTACCCGGGATTTGCGCCCATGTTCAGGGGGGGGCCGGGATTCGGATCAGGGCAGGCGGCCTAAAGCCGTGCCAACCGCGCCGTCAGCAGCGCGAAAAACCCGTCCGCATCCAGCGAGCCTATGAAAAGCGCGTTCGCCGCCCGCCCCGTCACCCCCCACCAATCGGCCACCGTCATCCCCAGCGTCAATTCAGAGCCGGTTTCAATTTCCACATTGATCCGGCGGCCGGTGAACAGTTCGGGTGCAATCAGCCAGGCAATCACACAGGGATCATGCAGCGGCGCGCCCTCTGAGCCGTATTTCTCCTTGTCGAACCGCTCAAAGAAATCCGCCCAGGCCGCCGCCGCCACCCCCACCGGCGTGCCAAGCGCGCGGATCGCCGCCACCCGCGCCGGTGTGGTGATCGCCTTATGGGTCACGTCCAGCGGCATCACCACCAGTGGAATACCGGATTTGAACACGATATCAGCGGCTTCCGGATCGACATAGATGTTGAACTCGGCCGCCGGGGTGATGTTGCCGCCCTCAAAGCAGCCGCCGCCCATCAGCACGATCTCCTGCACCCGCGCCATGATATCGGGCGCTTGCAGAAACGCCGCCGCAAGGTTGGTCAGCGGCCCCAGCGCGCAAAGCGTCACCGTTCCCGCCGCCTCATGCCGCAGGGTTTCTACGATGAAATCCACCGCATGCAGGCTTTGCAGCGGCATCACCGGCGCGCGCATCGGCGGGCCATCGAGGCCGGTCTTGCCATGCACATGCTCGGCCGTCACCAGTTTGCGCTGCAAAGGCGCTGCGCAACCCGCGAACACCCGCACATCCGGCTTGCCCGCCAGTTCGCAGATGATCCGCGCATTGCGCTCGGTCAGCGCCAGCGGCACGTTGCCCGCCACGGCGCAAATCCCCAGCACTTGCATATCTTCGGGGCTGGCCAGCGCCAGCAAAATCGCGAACGCATCGTCCTGCCCCGGGTCGGTGTCGATGATGATCTTGCGCGGCTGCATCGGGCTTGGGGTCATGGCGGGCTCCTCGTTTCGAGCGAGAAAACGCCATGCCCGCCGGATTGTCCAGACCATCCGTTGATGTCGCCTCAGCCGTCGAAGTTCACCTCTTCCACCAGTTTCAGCGCCTCGGCCCGCTTGGCCGCCACCTCGGCAAGGCTCAGGCTGTCCGGCGTAAATGTGCCCCACCCCTCCACCAGCGCCGACCGCGCCACCCCCGGCTTTACCGGGAACTCATAATTGGTTTCGGCGTAGATCGCCTGTGCTGCATCCGACGAAAGCCACTCCATCAACTGCAATGCCGCCGCCTTGTTGGGGGCGGATTTCGTCATCGCAATGCCTGAGATGTTCATATGGGTGCCGCCCGCCTCGAACACCGGGAACACCAAATTAACCGCATTCGCCGCGTCGGCCTGTTCCGGGTCGGCCAGCATCTCGCCCAGATAGTAAGTGTTGCCCACCGAAATATCGCATTCCCCCGCCGCAATCGCCTTGATCTGATCGCGGTCGCCACCATCGGGTTTGCGCGCGAGGTTGGCTTTCACGCCCTCAAGCCAGGTCTTCGCCGCCTCCGCCCCGTCATGCGCGATCACTGCCGCCGTCAGTGCCAGATTGTAGTCATGCGTCCCCGACCGGGTGCAGATCCGCCCGCGCCATTTTTCCGAAGCGAGGTCTTCATAGGTCGTCACTTCGCCCGGTTGCACCCGTTCCTTGCTGGCATAAACCACCCGCGCCCGTGTGGTCAGGCCAAACCAACGGTCGCCCGGATCGCGGTATTCGGCCGGGATATTGGCCTCCAGCACCGCCGATTCCACCGGCTGGGTGACATCGGCTTCGACGATCTGCATCAGCCGCGCGATATCCACCGTCAGCACCAGATCGGCCGGCGAACGATCCCCCTCCGCCACCAGACGCTCGGTCAGGCCCTTGTCAACAAAGGCGATATTCACCGCGATGCCGGTCTCGGCGGTGAAGGCATCCATCAGCGGCTGGATCAGTTCGGGCTGGCGGTGCGAATAGATATTCACCTCGTCGGCATAGGCGGGCAGGGCAACGGTGCCCAAGGCGAGGGCGATCAGCGAAAGTTTCATAACCTGAGTCCTTTTGTCGGATATTATGCCGCCCATAAACATCAGCCCGGAGGCAGCGTCAATACCTGAGTAAAACACTTTCTTGCTAGCGCCGCTTTTCCTCTACCTTGGCCCGGTTCCACAGCGCGTCCATCTCGCCAAGGTCACTGTCACCGGGGCTCCGGTCCGATTCCGCCAACCAATCCTCGATCCGGCCAAACCGGCGGCTGAATTTGGCGTTGGCGGCACGCAAGGCGGCCTCGGGGTCGACATCAAGATGCCGCGCCAAGTTGGCCATCACAAACAGTAAATCGCCGAACTCCTCCGCCACCTCCGCCGCCGTCAACCTCTGCCGCGCCTCTACCAGTTCCGCCGCTTCCTCGGCGATCTTGGCCACCACCTCGTCGGTGGAGGGCCAGTCAAACCCCACCCGCGCCGCCCGCTTTTGCAGCTTTACCGCGCGCGTCAGCCCCGGCAGGCCCAGCGCCACCCCGTCCAGCACCCGCGCGGGCCCGCGCTCTGCCGCCTTGATCCGCTCCCAATCGGCCGTCTGCTGCGCCGCCGATTTGTCGCGGCTCTCGGCTCCAAACACATGCGGATGCCGCGCCAGCATCTTGTCGGCAATGCCCCGCACCACATCGTCAAAGCCGAACAGCCCCGCCTCCGCCGCCATTTGCGCATGGTAAACCACCTGCAGCAACAGATCGCCCAACTCGCCCGGCAATTCGCCCCAGGCCGCGCGGGCAATCGCGTCCGCCACTTCATGCGCCTCCTCGATGGTGTAGGGGGCAATGCTGGCGAAATCCTGTGCGATATCCCAGGGACAGCCGCGCGCCTTATCCCGCAGCGCCGCCATGATCGCCAAAAGGCGCGGCATGCCGCCGTCAGGATCGTGGATCAGGTTGGTAAGAGGCGCAGAAAGGGGCATTGCGGGCACCATGAATTTCAGATTTGATCAAAGCGCAACGCAGCCCCAACCGGAGACCGCCTCATGCCCGTCCTCAACCGTATCGCGGCTTTTGCCGGGGAAATGAAGGGCTGGCGCCAGCATCTGCACGCGAATCCCGAACTGGCCTATGATTGCCACCAGACCGCCGCCTTCATCGCCGACCGCCTGCGCGAAATAGGCGTGGACGAGATCCATCCCGGCATCGCCCAATCCGGCATCGTCGCCATCATCAACGGCACCGGCCCCGGCCCCACCATCGGGTTGCGCGCCGATATGGACGCGCTGCCGATCCTTGAGGCCACCGGTGCGCCCTATGCCTCGACCATCCCCGGCAAGATGCACGCCTGCGGCCATGATGGCCATGTGACGATGCTGCTGGGGGCCGCGAAATACTTGTGTGAGACCCGCCGCTTCAAAGGCCGCGTCGCGCTGCTGTTCCAACCGGCCGAGGAAGACGGCGCGGGCGGGCAGACGATGGTGCAGGAAGGGGTGATGGACCGCTTTGATATCGCGCAGATTTACGGTATCCACAACGCGCCCAACATGCCCTTCGGCACCTTCCACACCAATTCCGGCGCGCTGATGGCCTCGGTCGATACCGTGTTCGCCTATATCACCGGTCGCGGCGGCCACGGGGCCACGCCGCATGATTGCATTGATCCGGTGGTGGCGGTGGTGGGCATGGTGCAGGCGATCCAGACCATCATTCCGCGCAACGTCTATGCGCTGGACGAGGCGGTGATTTCGGTGACGCAAATCCACACCGGCACCGCCTCGAACATCATCCCCGAAGAGGCGATGTTCTGCGCCACCATCCGCTGCTTCAAACCGCATGTGCGGGCGCTGATGAAAAAGCGCGTGCATGAGATCATCGAAGGCCATGCCACCGCCTATAATGTGACGGCGCGGATCGAGTATGACTGGGGCTATCCCGCCACCGTCAACCATGCCGAAAACGCCGCCTTCGCCACCGAAGTGGCCGCCGAGATTGCCGGTGAAGACGGGGCCGATGGCAACGCCAACCGCGAAATGGGTTCCGAGGATTTTTCGTATATGCTCGAAGCCCGCCCGGGTGCCTACCTTTTCATGGGCACCGGCCCGGGTGCGGGCCTGCACCACCCCGCCTTCGATTTCAATGACGAGGCCGCCCCCATCGGTGCCTCGTTCTTTGCCCGTCTGGTCGAACGCGCCCAACCCCCCAGCTAAAGGCGCAGCGCCGGGATCACCGCAAAACCGATCTGCCCGGCCAACCCCAAAGCGCCGGGCAGCGTTGCAAACGCCGCCAGAAACCCCGCAAGCGGCTGCCCGAACAGCACTGCCGCCAACCCCGCCTCCGCCGCCATCAACAGCGCAAACGCCATCCCCCCCATCGCCACGCGCCCCCCGAGCGCCATCGGCCAGCGCCGCAACACCCGTCCCGCCACCGCCCAGGAAAGCCCCAGCACCACCGGCACCTCCAGCGCCACCGAGATCAGCGCCCCAAACCGCGGCACCAGCACCGTCACCCGGAACACCCCCAACAGAAATGCCGCCGCAAACACCAGCGCGAAATAAACCACCGCCGCAAACCCCACACGCGCCATCATCCCACCCCGCAAACAACTGGCCCAACACCGCCTTGGCCGCTAGTCTTACCACAAAACCGCCGCATGCCCCATTCCCCCATACCAAAGGCCCCCGCGATGAAATCAGCAGCCCTGCTCCTCCTCCTCGCCACCCCCGCAAGTGCCGATGACCTGCTGTTCTTCCACAGCCCCTCGCTCAACATCCACTGCCTGATCTCCACCGGCGATTACGCCGAGGCGCGCTGCGACATGCGCGCCCTCACCCCCTCCAACACCACAGCCCCCGCCGATTGCGAGCAAGACTGGGGCGCCTCGTTTGGCATCGCTCCTGAAAGCCGCAAAGGCTATCTCGCCTGCGTCGGCGATACTGTCGAAGACCCCGAATCGGTCGAGCTTGGCTATGGCCAGTCCCTCAGCCTTGGCGGCCTCACCTGCACCTCCGAGAAAACCGGCGTCTCCTGCACCAACCCCGCAGGCCACGGCTTTGCGCTGGCCAAGGCGAGGCAAAAGCTGTTCTGAAGCAGCCGCCGTCAACGCGTCACTCTCCACCCTCCCTGTTTCCTGCCCGATTTGATTTCAATCAAGCAAGGGGCCATCGCCCCGGCGGCAGCACCCGCCTGCCCCCCATCTGCTTGAACGGGCAGGCGCGTAGTCACGCACCAGCCAGACAGGCGCGTCCCAATTTGCCCAACCGTTCAGCTTGCGGATAACCCCTTGCTCTCCGGCGTTCCGCCTCCAAGCAACGAACCGAGAAACTCTCTCCCAGAGAGTTTCAAAGATCGGTTCAGGGCGCTCGATCCCCATAAGATGACTTAATTTGATCAAATCCCTCTGGCGTTTTCCGCTCCAATCGCTATCTTCTGGTCATTGACTGGAGATTCAAAATGAACACGCCTCTGCCAAACGAAGCCCTGTGGGAAATGGACCGCGCCCACGCCCTGCACCCATGGACCAATTTCGGCCCGTTCGAGGAAAAGGGCGCGCTGGTGATCACAAAAGGGCAGGGCGCGCATCTTTGGGATGCCGAAGGGCGCAAATACTTCGATGCGGTTGG
>JANNAV010000099.1:0-9240 GCA_031384695.1 Paracoccaceae bacterium | reverse complement strand
CGGCTGTACGTCGGGGCCTGCGGCGGCGCTGGAGAATATGCGGATCATCGAGGATGAAGGGTTGCTGGAGAACACGCTGGTGATGGGGGCGCGGGTGATCGACAACCTGAAGGCGCTGATGGACAAGCATAAGGTGATTGGCGATGTGCGGGGTGCGGGCCTGTTTTGCGGGGCCGAACTGGTGGCGGACCGGGTGACCAAGGAACCTATGGCCGAGAAGCTGGTGCAGGCGGTGGTGACAGGCACAGCGTGTTGTTCAACCCCGGCAAAGACCGGTTGGTCATGCCGATGATCACCCCCTGCGCCATGCAATCCGCCACCACCGCCTGCACCAGCTTCTCGGCCATAGGTTCCTTGGTCACCCGGTCCGCCACCAGTTCGGCCCCGCAAAACAGGCCCGCACCCCGCACATCACCAATCACCTTATGCTTGTCCATCAGCGCCTTCAGGTTGTCGATCACCCGCGCCCCCATCACGAGCGTGTTCTCCAGCAACCCTTCATCCTCGATGATCCGCATATTCTCCAGCGCCGCCGCTGGCCCCGACGTACAGCCGCCAAAGGTCGAGATATCGCGGAAATAACTCATCGGATCGGCGGCATCCGATTTGAACATCTCGAACACCGTCTCGGTGGTCACCGTGCAGGATATCGCCGCGTAACCCGAGGCAACCCCCTTGGCCATGGTCACGAAATCAGGCTTGATGCCGTAATTCTGATAGCCAAACCAGGTGCCCGTCCGGCCCAAGCCACAAACCACCTCGTCGATATGCAGCAAGATATCATACTTCTTGCAGATCTCCTGCACCCGGTCCCAATAGCCGCGCGGCGGCACGATCACGCCGCCCCCCGCCGTCACCGGCTCCAGCACCAACAGGCCGATGGTATCCGCGCCCTCGCGCAAGATCACCTCTTCGATGGCATTCGCCGCGCGCTCGCCGTAATTCTCCACATCCCACTGCTTGCGGTACTCAAGGCAATGCGGCACCATCACAAAGCCGTCCGGGTAGGGCCCGTACTGCGCCGCTCGCTCCGCCTGCCCCGAGGTGGCAAGGGTGCCGATGGTGGTGCCGTGATAATCCCGCTCGCGGTACAGGATCTTCCACTTGCGCCCGCCATGATGCTTGTGCGCCATCTGGCGCACCATCTTGTAAACCTTCTCATTCGCCTCGGACCCCGAGTTCGAGTAATAAACCCGGCTCATCCCCGGCATCTTTTCGATCAGCCGCTGCGCGAACATCGACCCCGGAATAGACCCCGCCGAGCCCGCGAAATAGTTCAGCTTGATCAACTGGTCGCGCACCGCATTGGCGATGCTCTCGCGCCCGTAGCCGACGTTCACCGTCCACACCCCACCCGAAACCGCGTCGATATGCTCCTTACCCTTGGCATCCCACACCCGCATGCCGCGCCCCTCCACGATCACCCGCGGGTCCACGCTTTCATATTGCTTGTGCTGGCTCAGATGGTGCCAGATATGGGCGCGGTCGGCCTCGACCACGGCACTGATATCATTCGCAGAGGCAAAGCCGTCCATCTCTCGTTCCTTTCAGGATCACGCAACATCCGGGCGCAAGCCGCACCCCTTCATTTGCCATCATCCCAAAAGCCGCCCCGCTCCAATAGGACCAGACGACGCATGCCGGTAAGTCCAGCGCGCAACCTTGCCGCCAACCGCCGAACATGCCACCCTCGCGCCCGCAACAGATACCAGATCACGGACCCACAGCATGTACCCTGAACCACGCCCATTTCTGCGCGCTTTGTTTGATCGCGCGGTTGAAACCGCCGATCCGATGCGCGCATTGGCCCAACACCTGCCGCCCAAACCCCATGGCCGCGTGGTGGTGATCGGTGCCGGCAAAGCCAGCGCCCGCATGGCCGAAGCGGTGGAGCAACACTGGGGCCCCTGCGAGGGCCTGATCATCACCCGCTACGGCTACGCCCGCCCCTGCGAAGGGATCGAGATCATCGAGGCCGCCCACCCCGTCCCCGACGCCGCAGGCCAACAAGCCACCACCCGCCTGCTGGCGCTTTTGCAAAGCCTCGGCCCCGAAGATTACGTCCTCGCCCTCATTTCGGGCGGCGCGTCCTCCCTTCTCATCGCGCCGCGCCCCGGCATCACCCTGACTGAGAAACAAGCCGTCAATCAGGCCCTGCTGGCCTCGGGCGCGCCGATCAGTCAGATGAACACCCTGCGCAAACACCTCAGCCTGGTGAAAGGCGGCCAGTTGGCCGCTACAGCCTACCCCGCGCGGATGCTGGCGCTGATGATTTCCGACATCCCCGGCGACGATATGGCCTTCATCGGTTCCGGCCCCACCGTGGCCGAGCCGTCCACCCCCACCGAGGCCCGCGCCATCGCCAGCCATTGGAACCTGTCACTTCCCGCGTCAGTTCAGGCCACCCTCACCCAACCCACCACCACCATCCCCCCCGGCGATATCCGCCTGTCCCGCGTCGAAAACCGCATCATCGCCGCCCCCTCGCAATCGCTGCACGCCGCCCTCGCCCTCGCGGGGTCCATGGGCTGCGAGGTCCGCCTGCTGGGCGACGCCCTCGAAGGCGAAGCCCGCGACGTGGCCACAACCCAAGCCGCCATGGCCCGCGATATCGCCGCCAGCCTACCCCCCGGCGCAAAACCCGTGCTGCTGCTCTCCGGTGGCGAACTCACCGTCACCCGGCGAGGCAGCGGCATCGGCGGCCCCAACGCCGAATACAGCCTCGCCCTCGCCCTCGCGCTGCAAGGCACCCCCGGCATCCACGCCATCGCCTGCGATACCGACGGCGTCGACGGCGCCGCCGAAGTGGCAGGGGCCATCATCACCCCCGACACCCTGTCGCGCGCCAAAACCCTTGGGCTGGACCCCGCCCAAGCCCTCGCCCAGAACGACAGCCACAGCTTCTTTGCCGCCTTGCGGGATCAGGTCATCACCGGCCCGACCCTGACAAATGTGAACGATTTCCGCGCCATCCTGATAGCGGATGCCTGAACAGCGCCCACTTCTCTCGCCCGATTTGATTTCAATCAAATTGGGCCGCGCCTGCCTGCCCCGGCAGGCGCGTAGTCACGCACCCGCCAGACAGGCGCTGCCCAATTTGCACAACCGTCAGGAATGCTGAAAATACCTTGCCCAAACGGCCTCCGGCCGAATGGGCAACGTCCCGGTAAACGCTCCCCCGGAGCGTTTCAAAGATCGGTCCGAGGCACCCTACCCCTTCAGCCCCTCATCGCTGAAATGCTGCGGAAAGACCGCCGCCGCCGCACAAAACACCGTGCGCAACCCTTCATCCACCGAATAAGGCGCGCTTTGCGTCATCATATCCATCCACACGCCTTCATTCGTCACCCGGATCACCCGCGCCGTCCGCACCACGCAGCCCAGATAGCCGCCCTGCGCCATCAACGCCGCCACGATCCCCTCCAGCCGCGCGATATAAGCCGCATCATTCGAGCCGCACTTCTCCTGATACAAAGGCCGGCACTGCGCCTCGCCCCAGAACGAGCACCACGCCGACAGCCGCTCCGGCGCGCAGATCTCGGGCGTGAAATCCGCCCGGATCAGCGCGTCCAACTGCCGCGCCGGATCATCCCCCGCAGCCGCCAGCGCCCGCGCCCAGTTTTCGCGGTACTCATCGGCGAGATAAGCCAGCGTTTCGGTCAGCAGCAACTCCTTGCTTTGAAAGTGGAAATTCACCAACCCATGCGACAGGCCCGCCCGGCTGGCCACTTCCGTCAGCGTCGCGCGCGCATAGCCGCGCTCGGCCACCACCTTGATGGTCGCCTCGATCAGCTGCGCCCGCCGCGCCTCGCGCGACAGCTTGCGCGGCAGCGGTTGCTTTGATGCCGCGTCCGTCATGCTCGCTACGCCCCCAACATCGCAAAAATCTCCGCCCGCTCCGAATGCACCAGCAACAGCGCCAGATCGCCCGGCTGCAACAGCCGCAAAACCTGCGCCGCCCCGTCGGCGGGCGAACCTGCCGCCAAAATCCGCGCCGGTGCCACCCCCAGCGCCAGACATTCCGCCCGCAGGATCGCCGTCACCGCCCCCACCTCGCGCCCCCGCAGATAATCCGACAATTCGGCCAGCATCACATAATCCGGCCCGAACGCCACCGCCCCCCGCGCCAACCCCCGGATATCCGCGTCCGACCGGTCCCCCGCATGCGCCAGCATGATGAACTTGCGCCGGGCCGGCACCGCCGCCAAAGCCCCCGTCACCGCCGCAATCGAATGCGGATTATGCGCGAAATCGACAAACACCCGCGCGCCGTTATAGGCAAACTCATTGCACCGCCCCGGATTGTCCTTGGGGTCGGACCGGAACGCCGCCAGCGCCCGCCCTGTCGCCGCCCGCTCCACCCCCAACACATCGCAGAGGCACATCGCCGCCAAAGCATTGGCAACATTGTACCCCGCAGCCCCCCCCATCGAAATCGGCACATCCGCCACCGCAATCACCCGCTGCGCGCCCGCCGCATCCGACAACCACATCACCCCGTCCTCCATATAACCACAGCGCTGCCCCGCCGCCCGCGCGGCCACAATCTGCGGCGCACCCGCATCCAGCGAAAACCAGCACGCGTCCAGCCCCAGCCGCGCAGCCTCCGCCACCACCGGCGCGTCATCTGCGTTCAGGATCATCACGCCCCCCGCCCGCAAGCCCCGCCGGATGGCAAACTTCACCGCCGCCAGTTCCGCCACCGTGGTGATGCCATATTCCCCCAGATGGTCCGACGCCACATTGGTCACCACCGCAGCCATCGCCTGCCGCACCGGCAAGCCCCGCCGCAAAATCCCGCCCCGCGCCAGTTCCAGAAACCCCATCTCCAACCGCTGATCGCGCAACAACAGACGCGCGCCTGAAGGCCCCGAGAAATCCCCCCGCTCCAGCACCGCATCCCCCACCCGCACCATATCGGTCGAGGTCAGCCCTGCCACGATCCCCGCCTCGCGCGCCATCGCCATCGCCAGCCGCGTGGTCGTGGTCTTGCCATTGGTGCCGGTGATCAACCCCAAGGGCAGGTTCGCAAGCCCCTCCCACGCCACCACCGCAGGCAATGCCCCGGCAGGCCAGCTTTGCGACGCGCAACCATGGCCAAGCGTCACGAAATCCTCGTCTGCCAGCACCTCAAGCCCCCGCGCGCCCGCCTCTGCCACCAAAGCCCGCAACGCCGGGTCCGCCTCGCGCGCCATCACGCAGCACAGATCGGCAACCATCGCGGCAAAATCACCCCGCACCGCCCCCAGCAAATCCGCCGCCACGAAGGCCCAGGCCACCTGCACCACATAAGTCGCCGAATACAACTGATCCAGCGGCGCCGAGACCGCCACCGCGATCCCGCCCGGATAAAGCCGCTCCGTACAACCCTCGCCGCCCCAGCCCACGCCGTCCAGTACCCGGCGCGCATGATGCTGCCAAAGGGCCGCCACCCGCTCAGGCACAAAGTCCAGAAACTCCGCCTCCAGCACCGCCCCTGCGCGGTCCCACAACAACCCCGGCCCGGTCAGCCGTCGGCAATCCCCCGTCCGCAAAGCGGCCGACGAGGCGATATCCACCTCCAAAGCCTCCGAAACATCTTCCCTCATCGCCGGATCAATCGCCGCCTTCGCCCGCGCCGCGCGCCAGCCGCACGCCCCGCTCGTCGCGGATCAGGGTATCGGCGTCGGTGATCAAATCCTCCATCCCCTGCACCATGGGGCGCGCCTTCACCGTACCCGCCGCCGGTGCCACCCGGTGCGGATCCTTGAAATAGATGATCTGCTTCCAGCAGCGCACGGTGTCATCGCCGTTGATCACCAAAAGATCACCCTCAACCGCCATGTTCAGGCCAAACTCCAGCGCCTCAACCTCGTTCGGCACGATGTGAATCGCCGCCTCCGCCACCCCGTTCGCCATCAACGCCGCCCGCATCAGTTGCGGTATCTCGTCATGGCCACGCCCCCGCCGGTTGTCATCGGCCTTGCAGATGAACACATCAAAATGCGATGCCAAAATCCGCGCCGCCGTCGCCACATCCTCATCGCGCCGGTCGCCGGGCACCGACAGCACGAAAATCCGCTTGCCCGCCACGTCCAACTGATCGACCAGCCCCGAAAGCGCCATGAACGCCGCCGGGTTATGGGCGTAATCCAGAATGACCTTGAAGGCATGCTCGTCAAACACGTTGGTCCGCCCCGGCACCTGAAAGAAACTGGTGTCAAAGGTGCGCAGCCCGTGGCGGATATTGTCCAGATCAACCCCGAAACTGAACGCCATCGCGGCGGCAAACATCGCGTTCTGCACGTTATAGGCGGCCTTCCCCTCGAACGTCGCCGGGATCAGATGCGACCACAGCACCGGCAGATGGGTGCCATGGTTGTAGATGGTGATCATATCGCCGTTCATGCCGCGCTCCAGCACCACCGCCCGGCCCCCCGCCCGGATATGTTCCTTCACCAGCGCATGATCCGAATTCATCGTGGCGTAACAGATGGTCTTGGCGGTCACATAATCGGCCATCCGCAGGCAATGGATATCATCGGCGTTCAGCACCACGGTTTCCGTCGCACTCTCCACCACCACCCGCTTGATCTTGGCCATCTCCTCCAGCGTGTTGATACCGCCCAGCCCCATGTGATCCTCAGACACATTCAGGCAGGCCGCCACGTCGGATCGCCGATAGCCAAGCCCCGCCCGCAACACCCCGCCCCGCGCCGTCTCCATCACCGCGAAATCCACCGACGGATCGCGCAGCACCATCTGCGCCGAGGTTGGCCCGGTCATATCGCCCTTCACCGTCACCTTGCCATCGACATACACCCCGTCGGTCGAGGTCAGCCCCACCCGGTGCCCGCAGGATTTCATGATATGCGCCAGCATCCGGCTGGTGGTGGTCTTGCCATTGGTGCCGGTGATCGCCGCAATCGGAATCCGCGCCTTGCTGCCCAGCGGAAACAGCATCTCCATCACCTTGCCCGAAACATCGCGCGGCGTGCCCTCACTTGGCGACACATGCATCCGGAACCCCGGCGCCGCGTTCACCTCCACAATCGCCCCGCCGATCTCCTTGTAAGACTTGGTGATATCGTCGATCAGAAAATCCACGCCGCCCACATCCAACCCAATCGCCACCACGGCCCGCTCCGCCATATCGCGGTTATCGGGATGCACGGTATCCGTCACGTCAATCGCCGTCCCGCCAGTGGACAAATTGGCTGTGGAGCGCAGATAGAATAGCCGCCCCGCCTCCAGCACGCTCGCAGCCGTAACCCCCGCCTCGGTCATCAACCGCTCGGCCTGAAAATCCAGCTCCAGATTGGTCAGCACCTTCTGGTGGCCGATGCCGCGCCGCGGATCCTTGTTCACTTCCTCAACCAGTTGCGCAATCGTCAACACCCCATCACCAATCACATGCCCCGGCACCCGCTTGGCCGCCGCTTCCAGCACGCCGTTGACCACCAGCATCCGATGATCAAACCCGGTGATGAAACTCTCCACGATCACCGCGCTGGTCTTGCCCTGCGCGTAAGCCTCGGCATGCGCCACCTCCACCTGCGCATCCTCCATCAGGTTGATCGAAACGCCGCGCCCGTGGTTGGCATCCAACGGCTTCACCACCACCGGAAAGCCGATCCGCCGCGCCGCCTTCACCGCCTCCTTGGCGCTATAGACGATCAACTGCTTTGGCACCGGCAAGCCAAGGTCGTTCAACAACCGCGAGGTCTCGGATTTATCCCCGGCAATCTCGACGCCAATACACCGCGTCTCGGACGTAATCGTCGCCATGATCCGCTTTTGATACTTGCCATGGCCAAACTGCACCAAGGAATAATCGTTCAGCCGCAGCCACGGGATATCCCGGTCTTCCGCCGCCTTCACAAGGCTTGCCGTCGATGGCCCCAACTCGCGCCGCTGTGCCGACAGCACGAAACTGGTCAATTCCGCCGCGAAATCAAACTCCGCATCGAACGGGTACTCCAGCAGCGCCTTCACATTCTCCGGCAGAATATGCATCAACAACCGCATGGCCAATGCACAGGCATCAAGCCCCACATCGCGCTGCTTATAGGCAAACACCATGTTGTAATGCCCCGGAACCCCGGTCGAGCGCGTCCGCCCGAAACTTACATCCGAACCCGCCTCGCCCTGAATTTCCAGCGCGCAATGCTCCAGAATATGCCCCAGCCAGGTGCCCTCATCCTCGCGCAACCGGCGGATGAAACCGCCCTCCACCCGGTAAGAACAGCCGTGTTCCGCCAACCCCGGCAAGGCCGCCACCAGCGCGTCAATGAACCCCGTCCCCAGCTTTACCGAAGGCCAGTCCTCCAGCACCCCAAGATCAATTACATGCCGGATCAGCGGGAAACTCGCCCAGACATTCGGGCCGACATACACATTGGTGGAGACGATCTTCATGGCAGCACAACTCCCCTGACGGTGCGGCGATCTGCGCCCCCGCACCATGATTTACATTCAGATATCCCTGGTCCCGTCTTCTGCAGCCAATTGCCCCAACCCCAGTTCCGCCTCGGGCGGATAGGATTTGCGGGTTTTCAGATCGTACCGGCAGCCCTCGCCCATCACATCCACCCGCAGGCCCAAAAGGCTCAGCGCCTGCCCGGGCTTCGCGTTCCACATCGACGAATGGGTGATGCCGCCCGCATCCACCACCGTCACCGTCCCTGACCCCACCACTTCCAGCACATTATCCGGGCCAATGAACGCCGCCGTATCCTCGTCAATCCCCAGCCCGATCAGGAACGGATTGAACGACGATGCCGCCAGCAGCCGCCCCAGCCGGTTCCTCTGGGTGAAATGCTGGTCAATGATCACCGCATTGGTCAGCCCTAGCCCCGGCGCCAGCGTCACCGCCCCCTCCAGCGGCCCCACATTGCTTTGCCCGCCACCGATCATATGCTCCGACATGATCGACGCCCCGGCCGAAGTGCCGGCCACCACAACCCCTTGCGCGTTCGCCCGCCTTATGGCCTGCGCAATCGCCGTGCCGCCCAGAATGGTGGACAGCCGCAACTGATTGCCGCCAGTGATGAAAATCCCACTCGCCCGCTCCAGCATCGCCACATATTTGGGGTCTTCGCAGTCGGCCCGGCTGGTGATCGGCAGAAACTCCACCTGCGCCGCGCCAAGTTCGCGGAACATCCGGTTGTAATCCGCCCCGGTGCTCTCCATCTGCGACGCGGTGGGGATCACCACGATATCGGCATCCCGCCCGCCCGCCAGCGCCACGAACCGGCGATG
>JANNAV010000089.1:0-11833 GCA_031384695.1 Paracoccaceae bacterium | reverse complement strand
GCGCGACTACTTCACCGACGAGATCCGCCGCCAGCTTTCCGGCAGCTTTGGCGAGCAGGAGTTTTTCTCGGGCGGCCTGTCGATCCGCGCCACCGCCGACCCCGATCTGCAAGCGATGGCCGCGCGCGCCATGCAACGCGGGCTTGAGAAATATGACCGCAATCAAGGCGTGTGGCGCGGCACCGGCAAGGTTATCACCGCCGATCTGCTCAGCAGCGATGCCGATTGGCGCAAAGCCCTGTCCGAGGTGAAAGACCTGCCGCGCGACGTGGTAGGCTGGCACGCCGCCGTCATTCTGGAACTGGGCGAAGACACCGCGCGCTTCGGGATGGAGGGCAAACCCGAGTTTGCCGCCGATCTGGTGATTACGCCCGAAGATGTGACATGGGCCCGCAAACGCAACGCCGATGGCTCGTTGGCCAAAAAGGCCAAAACCCCCGCCGATCTGGTGTCGGTGGGCGATGTGGTGCTGGTGCGCGCGGTCACGTCCGACGAGGACGGCAGTTTCGCCCGCTGGAGCCTGCGCCAGGTGCCCGAAGTGCAGGGCGGCTTCATGGCGATGGATGTGAACACCGGCCGGGTGATCGCCATGCAGGGCGGCTTTTCCTATCAGGCTTCGGTGTTCAACCGCGCAACCCAGGCCACCCGCCAGCCCGGTTCGTCGTTCAAACCCTTCGTCTACGCCGCTGCGCTGGATTCCGGCTTTTCGCCCGCCACCATCGTGGTCGATGCACCGATCGAGGTGGAAACCCCGCAGGGCCTGTGGACCCCCAAGAACGCGTCGAACAAATTCTACGGCCCCACCCCCCTGCGCACCGGTATCGAGCAAAGCCGCAACCTGATGACGGTGCGGGTGGCGCAGGAGATTGGCATGGACACCGTGGCGGCCTATGCCGAACGGTTTGGCGTTTATAACCCGATGAATCCGTTCCTTGCCAATGCCTTGGGTGCGCAGGAAACCACGCTTTACAAGATGGTCGCGGCCTATGCGATGTTCGCCAATGGTGGCGAGCGGGTGGAACCGACGCTGGTGGACCGGGTGCAGGACCGTTACGGCAAAACCATTTTCCGCCATGATCAACGCAAATGCGAGGATTGCGACGCGCCCGATCTGGATGCCGGTGCAGGCGTCAACATCACCTCGAACCGCGAGCGGGTGATGGATGCGATCACCGCCTATCAGCTGACCTCGATGCTGGAAGGCGTGATCCTGCGTGGCTCGGGCTCGGGCGTGCGGCTGCCGGTGCCAGTGGCGGGCAAGACCGGCACCACCAATGATGCCAAGGACGTGTGGTTCATCGGCTATACCTCGAACATCGTGGCCGGCTGCTATATGGGTTTTGATCAGCCCCGCACCCTTGGCCCCGGCGCTTTTGGCGGCACGCTTTGTGTGCCGATCTTTCAGGAGTTCATGTCCGAGGCGATCAAAACCTATGGCGGCACCAAGTTCAAAGTGCCCCCCGGCGGCTATTTCCTGAAGATCGACCGTTTCACCGGGGCCAAACTGAGCGATGACGCCTCGGGCGACAACGTGATTTCCGAGTATTTCCGCGATGGTGTGGACACCCTCTTTGGCCTTGATACGCTGGTGGATGGTGGCTTTGCGATGGGCTCTAACCTGCCGCTGTTCGCGTATGGCGAGGCGGATGGCGGCCAGTCGGATACGCTCACCACTTCGGATGGCCAGACCAAATCAGTGCCGAAAAAAGCCGATTTCGGCACCCTCAGTTCGGGCGGTCTTTATTGACAAGCGGCCCTTGTGGCCTTCACCCTGCCACGGTATCACGCCCTCTGATACGAACCGCAGGATAGCCAAACATGCGCTCCGAGACGCAAAACCACGTCGATCAGATCGAAAGAACGCTGAAGCTGCTGGCGCAGCGCATGGATCAGGAAACCGCCGCCCACCGCCTTGAAGAGTTCGATGCGATGATCGAAGCGCCCGATCTGTGGAACGACCCCGCGCGGGCGCAAAAGCTGATGCGCGCGCGGCAATCTTTGCTGGACGAACTCTCGACCTTCAAGCTGATCGACAGCGGCCTGCGCGACAACCTTGAACTGATCGAGTTGGGCGAGGCCGAGGGCGACACCGAGATCGTTACCGATGCCGAGGCCAGCCTCAAAGCGTTGGTCGATCTTGCGGCCGCCAAAGAGCTTGAAGCGCTGCTGGACGGCGAGGCCGATGGCAACGACACCTTTCTTGAGATCAACGCCGGTGCGGGCGGCACGGAAAGCTGTGACTGGGCCTCGATGCTGGCGCGGATGTATATCCGCTGGGCCGAGAAAAAGGGCTACAAGGTTGAACTTCAGGCCGAAACAGCGGGCGAGGAGGCGGGCATCCGCTCGGCCGCTTACAAGATCACCGGGCAGAACGCCTATGGCTGGCTGAAATCCGAATCCGGCGTGCACCGCCTCGTGCGCATCTCGCCTTACGATTCTGCCGCCCGCCGCCACACCTCGTTTTCCTCGATCTGGGTCTATCCGGTGGTCGATGACAACATCGAGATCGACATCCCCGACCGCGATATCCGCATCGACACTTACCGCTCGTCCGGGGCAGGCGGCCAGCACGTCAACACCACCGACTCAGCCGTGCGCATCACCCACTTGCCCAGCAATATCGTGGTCACCTCGTCGGAAAAATCCCAGCACCAGAACCGCGCCAACTGCATGGCGGCGCTCAGGGCGCGGCTTTATCAGGTGGAACTCGACAAGCGCAACGCGGTGATCAACGCCCAGCATGAAAACAAGGGCGATGCCGGATGGGGCAACCAGATCCGGTCTTATGTGCTGCAACCGTATCAGATGGTGAAAGACCTGCGCACCGGGGTGGAAACCTCGGATACCTCCGGTGTGCTTGACGGCGATCTGGACCGCTTCATGGCCGCCACTCTGGCGATGGATGTGGCGGGCAAATCCCGCGCCGAAGCCCAGGGCGACGCCTGAGGCTGCCGTCAGACAGCAAATCGGGCGCCATGACGCGCCCGATTTGCCTTGATTGACGCAGAAAAGGTCAGCTTTCCTCGGATGCCGCCGCGGGGGCCACGCGCGAGGGTGGCACCGGGGCGCGGCCGCTGGACAGCGGGTCTTCCTGCCGCTGAACCGAGCCTTCGAAATGCGCGCCGCTCTCGATGGCGATGGTCTTGTGGATGATATCGCCCTCCACCTTGGCGGTCGAGGTCAGGCGCACTTTCAGCCCCCGCACCCGCCCGATCACCCGGCCATTGACCACGATGTCATCGGCCACGATCTCGCCCCGGATGGTGGCGGTCTCCCCTACCGTCAGCAGATGCGCGCGGATATCGCCTTCAACCGTGCCTTCCACCTGAATATCGCCGGTGGTGCGCAGATTGCCCACAATGGTCAGGTCTGCCGACAGAACCGAGGGCGAAACCTTGCCCTTGGGCGCGGAAGGGGTGAAATCCATTGAAGGTTTGGTCATTGGCGCCTCGGGGCTTTTCGGTTTGTCGGTGTCGCCGGGTTTGGCGCCGGGTTCGTTGATACGGCTCTTAGAAAACATTGCTGGCTGCCTTTATGAAGGTCATCGGATTTACGGCGGTCCCCCCGATACGGACCTCGTAGTGAAGATGGGTGCCGGTTGACCGGCCAGAATTGCCCATATCACCGATCCGGTCGCCGCGCGATACTTTTTGTCCCGAGGCCACTCTGATCTGCGAAAGATGGGCATAGCGGGTTTCAATGCCAAAGGCATGGTCGATCTTGACCAACCGGCCATAGCCGCTGTCCCAGTCTGCATAGCTTACCACCCCATCGGCGGTGGCGTAAACCGGGGTGCCATAGTCACCGGCCAGATCCTGCCCCTCGTGCATCCGGGTGCCGCGTCCCATCGGATCATGCCGGAAGCCAAAGCCCGAGGTCCAGCGGAACGCCGACGTTACCGGAATGGCAAAGGGCGCTTTGAAAGCCGCCAGACGGTAGAGGTTCATCCGGTCCAACCCCTCCAGAATGGCGTTGGCGCGCAGCTCTTCCACGGTGGGTGCAACACCTTTGGTCGACAGCGAGATCGGCGTCAGCGGCCCGCCCTGACCGGAATAGCCCTTGCGCACCGCCGAAAGCAGGGTCTCGGGCGACAGGCCCGCAGCACTGAACATCTTTTCCAACGGCTCTACCGAGACCGTCAGCGCCTCTTCCAACTGGCCAAAAATCACGTTATTCCGCGCCTCAAGCGCGGTCTTTTCACCGGCAATCCGGTCGGCGCGCTGATCGGCGCGCTGGGCCACCGCCTGCATCTGATCCCGCTCGCCCGCCGTCACGCCCAAAGCCTCGGTCATGATGCCCAATGTCGCCAGCGTCTCGTCCGCCCGCCCGCGCTCAGAGCGCCCGGTGCCCGCTTGCGCGGACAGCGCCACCGTCATCGCCCGCACATCGCCGCGCGCGCCGTCGCGTTCCTTGATGGTGCGGCGCAGGGTGTTCTGGATCACGTCGATGCCGGTTTCCAACTCGCGCCGCCGGTCTTCCGAGGCCAGCAGCCGCGTCTGCATCTGCGCCACCTGCGCCAGCGCAAGGTTAAAGCGCGCCTGAGCCGAGGCCGCTTCCTCCACCCGCACATCGCGGTCCACCGACAGGGTGTTCAGCCGCTGTTCATAAAGGGCCTGTTGCGCCTGCACCTGATCGCGCGACGATCCGGCAGAAATCGAATCGAGCATCAGGATCGCGGTGGCGAGCAGCATCCACGCCAAGGCCATGCCGCCCACCACCACCGCCACCGCCTGCGTGGCCGGGCGCAGCCGGATGAACCGGGTGTCAGCGTCGGATTTAAGGAACAGGCGTTGCTCGGGGAAGTACCCCTCAAGCATCAGATTGATCCGATAGGCAACGCGGTGAAGCACGTGGGGCTGTTCCAGTCTGCAGGTCGAAAAGGGGAAAGATCGCAACCTGCAATACAGGGGAAGTTCGTCTTTTTATCCGCCCCCCCCGCCTGTCGCAACAAATTTGACCAAAGCCCGCCCTGTCACCAGCAAAAACCAGCCACCGTCGGCAGAAAACCGCCGATGACAGGGCGGGGGTGATCACGCCAGCGGTGCGTCCCCGTCCACCAAAGGCCAGTAGAAATCCGGCGGCAACCCGGCCTCGGCGCGCTTTTCCACGTTGAAGGGCGGCTTCAGGTTGCCATGAAAATACTGCCGCACCAGCGCATGAAACACCTCTTTCGGGTCTTCCCCGTCGCGCCCGCACAGCCAGTTGAACCATTTCGCGCCATAAGCCACATGCGCCACCTCTTCGGCATAAATCACGTTCAGCGCCGCCAGCGCCTGCGCATCACCCGCCTTTTGAAAGAGGGCGATCATCCCGGGTGTCACATCAAGGCCCCGCGCCTCCAGCACCATCGGCACCACGGCAAGGCGGCCTTTCAGATCATGCGCGGTATCCTCGGCGGCGCGCCACAGGCCGGCATGGGCGGGCATCGCGCCATAATGGCTGCCCGCCGCTTCAAGACAGTCGCAGAGCAGGTTGAAATGATTGGCTTCTTCGGATGCGGCGCGCACCCAGTCGTCGTAGAATCCCATGGGCATCGGATGGGCGGTAAAGCGCGCGATGATATCCCAGTGCAGATCAATCGCGTTCAGTTCGATATGCGCCACCGCATGCAGCAGGGCGATGCGCCCCTCGGGCGAGCCGGGCTTGCGGCGTGGCATGTCGCGCGGTGGCAGCACTTCGGGGTGCCGTGGCCGGGCGGGCTGCATCGGTGGGGCCGCATGCCCCACCACGCCCCGCACCCGCAGCCATTCCGCCGCGTGGCGCTGGCTGAGGGCGGCCTTGGCGCGGCCATCGCCGCACATCAGCACCTCAACCGCCATCGCCGCCAGGGTCATATTGCCTGCGCCGCCGCCAGCACCTCATCCGCATGGCCTTTGACCGAGACCTTGTTCCATACCCGCGCCACTTTGCCCGCGCTGTCGATCAGAACGGTCGTCCGCTCGATCCCCATATAGGTTTTGCCATACATGCTTTTCTCCAGCCAGACGCCGTAATCTTCGCAGGTGTGCCCCGCCTCGTCTGAAACCAGCGCGATGCCAAGCCCTTGTTTGCGGCAAAACTTTTCGTGCGACGCCACCGAATCTTTGGAAATCCCGATCACCTGGGTGCCCGCGGCCGCAAAATCGGCGATCCGTGCGGTGAAGTCCTGCCCTTCAAGGGTGCAGCCTGGCGTGTCGTCCTTAGGATAGAAATACAGCACAACCTTGCCCGGACGCAGGGCAGAAAGGCTGATCATGCTGCCGCTATCGCGGGGCAGATTAAAATCGGGGGCGGTCTGGCCTTGCGCAATCATGGGCGGCTCCTTGCCTTTTTATGGTTATCCTCTTGGCGATCTAGTTGCCTTCCGGCAAAGATAAAGGCAACCCCGCCGCAGCATAGCATCAGGCCGGGATCCGATCCGGCAGCACGAGGGACCAGATGGCAGAGCCGGGGCAGATCAGCGAGGTGGGCGCAGCCAAAGCCCTGCCGCCACCGCCCGGAAAGCCCCGCCGCCGCAGCATTTTCAGTGCCGGCCTTTATGTGCGGCTGTTCCTGCTGTTCGTGGCCTTCGGGCTGGTGTTTGCGGCCCTTGCCCTGACCGGCAAACCCATTCCTTTGCCGATCTGGGCCGTGGCCGAAATTGAAGCGAGGGTGAACCGCGCGCTGGCCCAATCGCTGCCCGAGGCCGCCGTGGCCATTGGTGCTGTGGAGGTGACGGTGGATACCGATTGGGTGCCGCGCCTGCGCTTTGAAGACCTGCGGCTGCTGAAACCCGGTGGCCAGTCCCTGCTGACCTTGCCCGATCTGCGCATCACCCTGAACCCTGCGGCCCTGCTGCATGGCCAGATCCGCCCACAAAGCCTGCGTCTGGTGGGGGCGCGGGTGAATGTGCTGCGCGACCGCAACGGCCGGTTTGATTTCTCGTTCGGGCCGGGGGCCTCGGCGCCGCAGATCGACAGTTTCGCCAAGCTGTTCGAGGTGGCCGACAAGGCGTTGGCCAACCCCGCCGCCTCGGCCCTGACCCTGATCGAGGCCGAGGCCCTGTCGCTGACCTTGCAGGATCTGCAAAGCGGCAAGACCTGGCAGGTTGGCGATGGCCGCCTGACGGTGCAAAACCGCAGCGCCGAAATTGCCGCCGAACTTGGCCTGTCACTCGCCTCTTCGGGGGCCACCCCGGGGGCCGCACCCGCCCATGCGGTGCTGACCGCAATCGTGCCCAAAGGCACCAACAGCGCCCGCGTCACCGCCGCCATCGACAATGTGGCGGCGCAGGATCTGGCCAGCCAACTCGCGCCGCTGGCCTTCCTCGGCATTCTTGATGCGCCGATTTCCGGGCGCATATCCACCACCGTCACCTCCCTGGGGATCACCGCCCTTGAGGGCAGGCTTGATCTGGGGGCGGGGGCGCTGCAACCCAGCCCCGAAACCCGCCCCATCGCCTTTGAGCATGCCGGATTCGGCCTCAGCTATGATCCCGCAAAGGGGCGCATCGCGCTGACCGATCTGGCGGTGGAGAGCCGGTCGTTGAGGATCAAGGCCACCGGCAGCAGCTATATCCTGCGCGATGATGGCCGCCGGATCACCGGGCCGCTGGTGGGCAAACGCCCGGCGGCCTTTCTCAGCCAGATCGCGTTTTCGCAAGTTATGGTCGATCCCGAGGGCCTGTTCCGCGAACCGGTGCGCTTTACCACCGGGGCGCTGGACCTGCGGCTGCGGCTCGATCCGTTCCTGCTCGATATCGGGCAGTTGTCGCTGACCGAGGACAAGCGCCGCATCCTCGCCTCGGGCCGGATCAGCGCCGATCCCGGCGGCTGGCGCTCGTCGATTGATATCGGCCTGAACGAGATCAGCCATGACCGGCTGCTGGCGCTCTGGCCGGTCACTCTGGTGCCCGCCACCCGCGCCTGGCTGGAGCGGAACCTGCTGGAGGGCACGCTGTTTGATGTGAAGGCGGCGCTGCGCATCGCCCCCGGCACCGAGCCGCGCCTGCATCTGGGCTATTCCTTTGCCGATGCGGTGGTGCGGTTTCTGCCAACCCTGCCGCCGATCGTATCCGGTTACGGCTATGCCACCATCGAGGGGAAAACCAACACGCTGGTGGTGTCGCGCGGCACCGTCACCCCGCCCGAAGGCGGCGTCATCGACATTGCGGGTTCGGTGTTCGCGGTGCCCGATATCACCCGGATCCCGGCGATTGCCGATATCACGCTGGAAACCCGCAGCAGCCTGACCGCCGCCCTGTCCTTGCTGGATCTGCCACCCTTCAACTTTCTGAAAAAGGCCGAACGGCCGGTCAATCTGGGCGAGGGGCAGGCCCGCATCCGCACCCATCTGACCTTGCCGCTGCAAAAGAAGGTGGCGCTGAAGGATGTGGATTACGATGTGTCGGGCACGGTTTCGGCGTTTCATTCCGATATTCTGGTGCCAAAGCGGGTGATCACCGCCGATAGCCTTGCGGTGGCGGCTGATCCTGCGGGCCTTACGATCAACGGCGCGGGTCAGATCGGCCGGGTGCCGTTCGATGTGACCTTTACCCAAGGCTTCGGGCTTGAGGCCAAAGGCCGCGCCCGTATCGAGGGGCGGGTTACCCTGTCACAAACCACCGCCGAAGAGTTCGGGCTTGGCTTGCCATCGGGCATGGTGTCTGGCTCGGGGCAGGGGCAGGTGGTGATTGATCTGGCCAAGGATGCGCCGGGCGAATTGCGCCTTACCTCGGATCTGATCGGGGTGGGGCTTGCCATTCCCGAGTTGGGCTGGTCCAAAGCCGCCAAGACCAGAGGCAGCCTGATCGTCGCCGCAAAGCTGGGGGCGGTGCCGAAGGTGGACAGTCTTGCCCTTGATGCCGCGGGCCTGAAAGCCAGCGGCAGCGTGACCACCCGCGCAGGCGGCGGGCTTGAGACGGCGCGGTTCTCGCGGGTGCAACTGGATGACTGGCTGGATGCCGAGGTGACGATCACCGGGCGCGGCAAGCGCAATGTCGCCATCGCCGTTACCGGCGGCACCGTCGATATGCGCCGGATGCCCGATGCGCGGGCGCGCAAATCCTCGGGCTCTGGCGGTGGCCCGCTTGAATTGCAACTGGACGGGTTGCGCGTGGCTTCGGGGATCGAGTTCACCCGCTTTCGTGGCAGTTTCAGCCAGACCGGCGGGCTGAACGGCGATTTCACCGCTTTGCTGAACGACAGGGCGGCGGTGCGCGGCACGGTGGTGCCATCGGCCAACGGCTCGGCGGTGCGGCTGCAATCGGATGATGCGGGCGAGGCGCTGGCGGCGGCGGGGGTGTTCGCCTCGGCCCGCAACGGCAAGCTTGATCTGCGCCTGACCCCGCGTGCCGCCTCCGGCCAATATGACGGCGTGGTGCAGATTTCCAACTTCCGGGTGCGCAAAACCTCGATCCTTGCCGAACTTCTGTCGGCCATCAGCGTGATCGGCCTGTTGGAGCAGTTGAACGGCACCGGCATTCAGTTCAACAAGGCCGAGGCTGAGTTCCGCCTGACCCCTAACGCGGTTGAGGTGCAGCGCGGCTCGGCCATCGGGGCCTCGCTGGGGGTGTCGATGGCGGGGGTCTATCAAAGCGGCAATGGCAAGCTGGCGATGCAGGGGGTGGTCTCGCCGATCTATCTGCTGAACGGCATCGGTGCTATTTTCAGCAAGCGCGGCGAGGGGCTTCTCGGCTTTAACTATGCCTTGCGCGGCAGTGCCGATGCGCCCGAGATCACCGTCAACCCGCTGTCGATCCTGACGCCGGGCCTGTTCCGCGAAATTTTCCGCAGCCCGGCCCCGGTTCTGGCCCCCGATCAGGGGACGGGCGGATGAAACTGACCGATTTCGATTTCGAACTGCCCGAGGCGCTGATTGCCACCCGCCCGGCACGCCCCCGCACCGCAGCACGGCTGCTGCTGGCCGAAGGCGACGGCATCCGCGATCTGCAGGTGCATGATCTGCCGGATATCTTTCGGCCCGGCGACCGTCTGGTGCTGAACAACACCCGCGTAATCCCCGCGCGCCTGTTCGGCCACCGCCTGCGCGCTGACGCCCGCGCCCGGATCGAAATCACCTTGCTGGAACCCAGCGCCACCGGTTGGCGCGCCCTTGCCAAACCCCTGCGCAAACTGAATGCGGGCGAGGTGATCACCTTTTCCGATGCCCTTGCCGCCACCGTCACCGCCAAGTCCGCCACCGACCTGCAGCTTGCCTTCAACCTGACCGGCGCCGGTTTCGATACCGCTCTTGCCGAGGCGGGCCTGATGCCCTTGCCCCCCTATATCGCCGCCAAACGCCCCGCCGATGCGCAGGACAATTTCGATTACCAGACCGTATTCGCCCGCCACGCCGGTGCCGTCGCCGCTCCCACCGCCTCGCTGCATTTCGATGCGGCCCTGCTCGCGGCGCTGCAAGCCCGCGGCATCACCTTCACCGAGGTTACCCTGCATGTCGGGGCAGGCACCTTCCTGCCGGTGAAGGTAGACGATATCGCCACCCACCGCATGCACGCCGAATGGGGCGAGGTCACCCAAACCGCCGCCGTCGAGATCAACGCCACCAAAGCCGCCGGTGGCCGCATCATCCCCGTCGGCACCACCGCCCTGCGCCTGATCGAGGCGGCAAGCCATCAGGGCCGCATCGCGCCCTGGAGCGGCCCCACCGATATCTTCATCTATCCCGGCTACCGCTTTCAGGTGGCCGATGCGCTGATGACCAATTTCCACCTGCCCAAATCCACCCTGCTGCTGCTGGTGTCGGCATTGATGGGCCACGCGCGCATCAAAACCATCTACGCCCACGCCATCGCCGAAAACTACCGCTTTTTCTCTTACGGCGACGCCTCGTTGCTGATCCCCTGACCGCACCCGAATCACGCCCAAGCCCCCGGAGCCTGCCCATGCTGAAAGTTCTGATCCAATCATGGCCGCTGCTGCTGGGGGTGATGCTGCTGATGGTGGGCAACGGGGTGCAGGGCTCGCTTTTGGGCATCCGGGGCGCGCGCGAGGGGTTCTCGACCTTCGAGTTGTCGCTCGTGATGTCGTCCTATTATATCGGCTTTCTCGGCGGCTCGCGGCTGGCACCCGAGATGATCCGCCGGGTGGGGCATGTGCGGGTGTTCTCGGCGCTTGGCTCGCTGATCTCGGCGGTGTTGATCCTGTATCCGATGGTGCTGGACTGGCACCTGCCTGCGTGGATGCTGACCAACTCCGGCATCACCAACTGGCTGTTTCAGGATTGGTTCGCCTGGTCGGTGATGCGCATCGTGATCGGCTTTTGCTTTTCCGGCATCTATGTCACCGCCGAAAGCTGGCTGAACAACACCGCGACGAACGAGACCCGTGGGCAGGCGCTTTCGGCCTATATGATCGTGCAAATGGTGGGCATCATCGCCAGTCAGGGTCTGCTGTCGCTGGGCGATCCCACTGGCTATGGGTTGTTCATCATCCCCTCGGTGCTGGTGTCTTTGGCCTTCATGCCGATCCTGCTGGCCGCCACCCCGGCCCCCACTTTCGACAAGATCGAAGCGATGAGCTTTCGCCGCCTGTTCCGCACCTCGCCGCTGGGCTGCGTTGGCATGCTGCTGACGGGCGGGGTGTTTTCGGCGATGTTCGGCATGTCGTCGGTCTGGGGGGCGCTTTCGGGCCTGCGGATCGGGCAGATCGCGCTGTTTGTGGCGGCGCTTTATGTGGGCGGACTTGCGCTGCAATACCCGATCGGCTGGATGTCGGACCGGATGGACAGGCGCACCCTTGTGCTGTGGCTCGCCACAGCGGGGGCGCTGGTGATGCTGGTGGCCACGTTGGTGAAACTGCCGTTCAGCCTGACATTGGTGATCGCCATGTTGCTGGGCGGCATCACCAACCCGCTT
>JANNAV010000087.1:0-4713 GCA_031384695.1 Paracoccaceae bacterium | reverse complement strand
GCGCTGCGGCGTCCTTTGCAGGATACGGCTTGGCTCCCCGTTCCATCTACTCCGCCCCCCGCGCGGGGTCAACCAAAGCCCGCGCGAAAACCATCCCCTGCGACAAGGGGTTCGGCCCAACCGCTTCTCTTCCCCTGTTTCCTGCCCAATTTGCCCAACCCACCCGATTGCGGATAATCCCTTGCTCAAACGGCGTCCCGTCTGATGAGCAACGAACTGATAAACGCTCCCCCGGAGCGTTTCAAAAATCGGTTCGGGCACATAACCCCGTATGCATCACTTGTGCATAACCCTGTGCAGCCACGGTGCCCCCGCCACACTTACTGCGTCGCCACCACCACGCCCGCCGCAGGCTCTTCGCCCTGCCCCACCACCAGCACCTCGGCCCGGATGATCCGCGCAATTACCGTACAATCCTCGGGCGAAAACGTCAGCGGCACCCGCATGTCCAGCAGCCCCGCCAATATCCGGTCGGTCTGCGGCAGCACCTGCGCCCCCGCATAACGCCAATGGTCATAACGCGAGGTGAAGGCCACCGGTTGATCCGCGCCGAACCACTTCAACTCCACCCCCCGCGCCGCACAGCGCGCCAGAAGTGCCATCACCCGCGCGCCAGACCACCCCGGCAGCCGGAACTGAAACGAGGATCCCACAAACGCCTCCGCCCCGCCCCGCGTGGTCATGACCAACCCCGGAGTATTGGCTAACCCCTTCTCCAGACTGCGATAAAGCACATCCCACCGCGCCACCCGCCCGGCCAGCAGCGGCAGTTGTGGCCGCAAAATTGCCGCCCGCAGATTATCCATCCGCCCCGAAACATTCGGCACCTCCAGCCGCACCGCCTCGAACGCCTCCACCGGAGGTGCCGCCCGGTGCCGCTCATAAAGCATGTAACTGCCCGACAACAGCACCGCCCGCGCCATCAGATCGGCATCATCCGAGATTAGAAACCCGCCCTCGCCCGCGTTCAGATGCTTGTAGGTCTGCATCGAATAACACCCCATCGCCCCATGCCGCCCCGAGGGCACACCGTTCCATCCCCCCCCCATGGTATGAGCGCAATCCTCGATCACCGTCAGCCCCAACGCGGCGCACAGCGCCATCAGCGCCGCCATATCGCACTGATGCCCCCGCATGTGGCTCAACAACAACAGCCGCGCCCCCGACGCTTTCGCCTTCACCGCCAGATCATCAAAATCAAGCGTAAGTTGTTCTGTAACCTCAACAAAAACAGGCACAGCCCCCACCGCCGCAATCGCACCGGGCACCGGCGCAAGGGTAAACGCGTTGCTCAGAACCGGCTCGCCGGGGCGGACCTGCACCGCCCTTAACGCACACCCCATCGCATAGCCGCCCGACGCCACCGCCAGACAATACCGTGCCCCCACCAGGTCCGCGAACTCCTCCTCCAACAGCGCCGTCTCGGCAATCTCGCCCGGTGCCGTGTTATACCGGTGCAACCGCCCGTGCCGCAGCACCGCCACCGCCGCCGCGATCCCCGCCTCGGGGATCGGCTCCTGCTGGGTAAAACTGCCCGTAAACCGCTCAGTCATGCCTCACCTCCGGTTTCACCACCGCAAACCCCGCCAACACCAGCGCGAGCAACCCCGCCGCCACATAAAACGCCATATTTTCAGACGGATACGCCCGGCCCGGCTCCAGAAACCACGCGAATATCTGCGAGAAAAAGATCGTCCCCCCCAGCATGGCGATGTTCATCACCGAGGATATCCCCCCCTGCAACTCGCCCTGCGCATCATCGGGCACGGCTTTGGACATGATCGCGGTCAGCATCGGATGCACAAACCCCTCCGGTCCATGCACCAGCATGAAAAACACCACCATCCCCAAACCGCCCGCCAACCCGTAGCCCACCGCCGCGATCACCGCCGAAACCAACCCGATCAGCGCCACCCGCACCTCGCCAAAACGCGCCACGGCGGGGCCGGTCAGCGTGCCCTGAAACACCGCCGTAATGATGCCAAACGCCGCCAGCGACAGGCCAATCGTCGCGGTGTTCCAGCCGAACTTGGCGCTGCCCCAGAACGGCCAGATCGCCGGATAAATTGCCGAGGCAAAGAAATACCCCCCCATCACCGCCGCCATCGGCACCACCCCGTGATAGCGGCTGAAAATGGCGAATGTTCCCAACGGGTTGGCGCGCCGCCACTCAAACCGCCGCCGGTTCTCGACGCTCAGGGTTTCGGGCAGCACAAACCAGCCATAGATCAGGTTCAGCCCCGAAATCACCGCCGCCGCATAAAACGGAACCCGCGGCCCGAACGCCCCCAGCAGGCCGCCAATCGCGGGCCCCAGCACAAACCCCACCCCGAACGCCGCCCCCACCAGCCCGAATGCGCGCGCCCGCTCCGCAGGTGCCGTCACATCCGCGATATAGGCGTTGGCAATCACATAGGAAGACCCGCACACCCCCGCCACCGCCCGCCCCACAAACAGCCAGAAGATCGTCGGTGCCAAAGCCGAGAACAGATAATCCACCCCCAGCCCGAAAACCGCCAGCAATAACAAAGGTCTGCGGCCAAACCGGTCCGAAAGATTGCCCATCAGCGGGCTGCAGGCAAACTGCGCCAATGAGAACGCCGCAAACATCCAGCCGCCGATCCGCGTGGCCTCCGCCACGGGCATCGCCCCCACATCCTGAATAAGCGCAGGCAACACCGGCATGATCAGACCAAAGCCCACCATGTCGAGAAACACCGTGATCAGCACGAAAGTGATGGCGTGGGGCGAGGTGGCTTTGATCATGGCCAAGGGTATGGAACGCGCCACGCGCGCCGTCAACCGCGCCTCACCCCAGCAACCGCGCCACCAGCCCCGGCAAATCCTCAAACCGCGCCAGCAGCGCCTCGGGCTCCAGCCGCACCACCCCCGCCCCTTCCGGCCCGAACGTCACCAGCGCCACCGGCACCCCCGCCGCCCGCGCGGTCAGCCGGTCAGTCTCGGTATCCCCCACCAGCATCGACCGCGCCACCACCCCCCCCGCCCGCTCAACCGCCGCCACAAAAGGTGCCGCATCCGGCTTGCGCACTGCCAGCGTATCCGCGCCAATCAAGGCCCCAAACAACCCCGCTATCCCCAGCCGCGCCACCAGTTCCACCGCCAGCGCCTCGGGCTTGTTGGTGCAGATCGCCGTCAGAAACCCCTCGCGGCGCAACGCTTCTACTGCCGCCACCACACCGGGGTAAAGCCGCGTATGGGTGTCAATCGCCGCCGCATAAGCCCTTAACAACCTTGGGTATTCCCGGCTGACATCCGCTTCGTCCCACTGCATCCCCAACCGCTGAAACCCCAGCCGCAGCATCGCCCGCCCGCCCTGAAACGCCACCAGCGCGTCATCCGCCTCCAGCACCTCTCCTTGCCCGAAACACGCATTCGCCGCCGCCAAAAGATCAGCACTGGTGTCGGCCAGCGTGCCATCCAGATCGAAAACCACCGTCCCCGGCACCCTCAATGTCATTTTGAAACCTTTCGTGCCATGCTGAAACCTTGCGTGAAACCCTCGCCCCTTGCGGCCCCGCCGAATGGGGGTAAAACGAGCGGACCAATAAGGAAAGAGGCCGCATGCCCGTTTCACTGATCATTCTTGCCGCAGGCATGGGCACCCGGATGAATTCCGACCTGCCCAAGGTGCTGCATACCCTCGCCGCCGTCCCCCTTTTGCACCACGCCCTGACCGCAGGCCGCGCAGTGGAGCCTTCGCGCATCATCGTGGTCGCGGGGTTTGCGGCCGAAGCCGTCACCAGGTCGGCGCATGCCTTTGACGAAGCCATTGAAGTGGTGATCCAGACCGAACAGCTTGGCACCGCCCATGCCGTCGCCCAGGCCGCCCCCCTCCTTTCCAACGCCACTGGTGATGCAATCGTGCTTTACGGCGATACCCCCTTCATCACCGAGGAAACCCTGCACGCCATGCTGGCCGCCCGCGCCCGCCATGCCGTGGTTGTGCTGGGGTTTCAGGCCCGCGATCCGGGCCGCTATGGCCGCCTGATCACCAACGGCGATCAGTTGGAACGCATCGTTGAATACAAAGACGCCACAGACGCCCAGCGCGCGGTCACCCTGTGCAACTCCGGCGTCGTTTGTGCCGATACCGCCACCCTGATGTCGCTGGTGGCCGAAGTGGGCAACGCCAATGCGGCGGGCGAATATTACCTGCCCGATATCGTGGAACTGGCCTGCAAACGCGGCCTCTCGGCGGGCGTGGTGATCTGCGACGAAGCCGAAACGCTCGGCATCAACACCCGCACCGAACTTGCCGCCGCCGAAGCCGCGTTCCAGTCCCGCGCCCGCAGCGCCGCTTTGGAAAACGGCGTCACCCTCACCGCCCCCGAAACCGTGTTCTTCGCCCTTGATACCCATATCGGCCGCGACGCCCTGATCGCCCCCCACGTGATCTTCGGCCCCGGCGTCACGGTGGAATCCGGTGCCGAGATCCGCGCCTTCTGCCATCTTGAGGGCTGCCACATCTCGCGCGGCGCCACCGTCGGCCCCTTCGCGCGCCTGCGCCCCGGCACCGAGCTGGCCGAAGATGTCCATATCGGCAACTTCGTTGAGATCAAGAACTCCATCATCGACGAAGGTGCCAAAATCGGCCATCTCACCTATCTGGGCGATACGCATCTGGGCGAATTTGCCAATATCGGCGCGGGCACCGTCACCTGCAACTACGACGGCGTGATGAAACACCGCACC
>JANNAV010000082.1:0-5306 GCA_031384695.1 Paracoccaceae bacterium | reverse complement strand
GGGGGCGGGGAGGGTGCCAAAACGCGTATTTCCGCCAACCTGATTCAGATTGACGGAAAACACGGACCAGCCACCACCAGCTGGGGAATGTGGCGTGGTGCGTACACTCGGGTGACCCCGATTGTCCGCAACACGCTCTGGGGCAGCCGGGTTTTCGCCCGTTGCCCCGCCCCGGCTTCTGTGGCAAGACTGGGGCGAGATATATCCAGACCGGTGAGTTCAGACATGAGCGTATACACTGCCCGCCGCGTGATGATGGTTGACACGCAGGTGCGGCCGTCGGATGTGACCAAGTTTCCCATTATCGCGGCCATGCTGGCAGTGCCGCGCGAGGCCTATGTGCCGCGTGCCCGGCGCGAGGCGGCCTATGTGGGCGAGAACTTTGATCTGGGGGCCGGACGGGTGATGCTTGAGGCACGCACGCTGGCCAAGGTGCTGGATGCGCTGGATATTCAGCCGGGCGATACGGTGCTTGATCTGGGCTGCGGGCTTGGCTATTCGGCGGCGGTGATTGCGCGGCTGGCGCAGGCGGTGGTGGCGGTGGAAGAGGACGAGACGCTGGCCAGCGAGGCGCAGCGCAGTCTTTCCGGCGAGGGCGTGGACAATGCGGCGGTGGTGGTGCTGCCGCTGATCGCGGGTGATGCCAAGCACGGGCCCTATGATGTGATCGTGGTGCAGGGCGGGGTGGAAGTGATGCCCGGGGCCATTCTGGCCCAGCTTAAGGATGGCGGGCGGATCGGTGCCGTTTTCATGGAGGGCGCCCTTGGAATTGTGCGGATCGGGCATAAATCCCACGGCAAGGTGACCTGGCGCTTTGCCTTTAACGCAACCGCCCCGGTGTTGCCGGGGTTTGCTGCACCGCGCGCGTTTGTGCTTTGACGGCTGAGACAGGATTAGGGCGGGCATGATGCGGGCAAACTTGACGGGCCGGGCAGGTTGGGCGGGAATTGCAGCGGTGCTGCTGATGGTTGCGGCGGGTGCGGCGCGGGCCGAGACGCTGGCCGATGCACTGATCGCGGCGTATCGCAATTCCAATCTGCTGGACCAGAATCAGGCGGTGCTGCGGGCGGCGGATGAGGATGCGGCGGTGGCGTTGGCCAGCCTGCGCCCGGTGGTGGAGTTTACAGCCCAAGGCGGGTGGTCGCGGTCACTGTCCTCGGGGATTTTTGGCGGCCTGTCGTTGAACGAAGGGGCGACGGGCTCGATCGGGTTGTCGGCGGATCTGGTGATCTGGGCCGGTGGGCGCGGCAAGCTGGGGGTGCAGGTGGCGCGCGAAAGCGTGCTGGCGACGCGGCAGGCGCTGATCGGGGTGGAGCAGGACGTGCTGCTGGCGGCGGCCTCGGCCTATGTCGATGTGCGCTTGCAGGCCGAGATCGTGGCACTGCGGCAATCGAATGTGCGGCTGATCACGCAGGAGTTGCGCGCGGCACAGGACCGGTTTGATGTGGGCGAAGTGACGCTGACCGATGTGGCGCTGGCGCGGTCGCGGCTGGCGGCGTCGCAGGCGGGGTTGGCGGCGGCTGAGGGTGCCTATACGGTGGCGCGTGAGGCCTACAAGGCCGCGACCGGCAAGTATCCGGGCAATCTGGCGGGTTTGCCAAAGCTGCCCGCCACCGCGAAATCGCTTGAAGCGGCGCGGGTGGTGGCGTTGCGCGGGCACCCGGATGTGCTGCGCGCGCAGCACGAAGCGCGGGTGGCTGATCTGCAGATCAAGGTGGCCAAGGGTGCCTATTTTCCGACGATTGGCGCCAATGCCTCCAGCGGCATCAACACGGTGACGGGTGGCGAGCAAAGCAGTGTGACCTTGAGCTATCGGCATCGGTTTTATCAGGGCGGGCAGATATCCGCGCTTTACCGCCGGTCGCTGGCATCAAAGGCTGTGGCGGATGCGGTGCTGCATCAGGTTGGGGTGCTGGTGGACCAGAATCTGGGCGCGCGCTGGGCCAATCTGAGGGTGGCGCAGGCCTCGATCGAGGCGGGGCGGTTGCAGATTACCGCAGCACAGACCGCCTTTGACGGGGTGCGCGAGGAGGCGACGCTGGGCGCGCGGACCACGCTGGACGTGCTGAACGCCGAGCAGGAACTGCTGAGCGCACGGGCAACCAAGCTGCAGGCCGAGGCGGACCGCTATGTTGTCACCTATCAGATCCTGGCCGCCATGGGCCTGCTGACCGCCGAGCATTTGCGGCTGGGCATCCCGACCTATGACCCGCAGGCCTATTACAACGCGGTAAAAACCGCGCCGATCAGTTCGGTTCAGGGCAAGGCGCTGGACCGGATTTTGGGCAAGATCGCCAACTGAGCCGGGGTGATTTGCAGCGCGCGGCGCGGAATTGGCAAAAATCATGGTCAACCGGGTGGCGGGCTTGCGGGGTGGTATACTCAAATTCTTGTGTTGCAATGGGGTTCGGGCTACACTGGGTGGATAGTTGACGGGAATTAAGGTGCGGGGCGGGGAATGTCTGAACCAATGAGTGCGGTCGAGATCGAAGATGTGTTGTCGTCGATCCGCAGGCTGGTTTCCGAAGACTTGCGGCCATTGGCGCGCAGTGGGACGCGGGCCGGCAAGGGCGCGGCTTTGGGGGCGGCTTTGGCGGAACCGGGTGGCGCGAAGCTGATCCTGACGCCGGCCTTGCGGGTGGTGCCCGAGACGGAACCTGTGGCGGAAACTGCGGGGATCGAGCAGGTGGTGGCCTCGGTCAGTGCGGCGGTGGGGGCGCAAAGCGGCGAGTGGGAATCCGAGACCGGCGACGCCGAAGAGATGCAGGCCGCAGCACCGGTGGATTGGTTCGTGCTGACGCCTGGCGATGAGGCGGAAGCGAAAACGGCGGGCGCGGAAGAGGCCGTGGTTGCGGCGGCTGCGGGTGAGGTGCTGGTGCCGGTTGGCCGGGATGCATCCGAAGCCGTGCCGGGCTGGGCGCAGGAAGAAGCGCCAGAGGCGGAAGAGGATGCGGCGGCCGAGGTTCTGGCGGGTGCGGTGGAGTTGGATGCGGGCCCCGCAGATGAGGTTGGGGCTGATGAGGTTGGGGCTGACGAAGCCCCGGCTGACGAAGCTTGGGCAGACGCTGTCGAAGCGCAGGTGTTGGCCGAGTTGGAAGACCGGGCGGCAGATGCGGCCGGGGCGTTGGACGGGGACGCGATCTATGAGGAGGAGGTGCTGCGCGCGCTGGTGCGCGACATCATCCGCGAGGAGTTGCAGGGCGATCTGGGCGAACGCATCACCCGCAACATCCGCAAACTGGTGCGCGCCGAGATTGGCCGGGCGCTGGCGGCGCAAGCGCTGGAGTGATGGCGGCGCGGTGGTTTATTAAGGTGATGCGCCCCGAACCGAACAGGAAACGCGCCTGATCGTCAAGCTACGTGCCGCAATCCTGACTTTAGGATCAAGACCGGCAGCAAGCTCATTGGTTTGGCACGGCTGATTGGTTTGGCACGGCTGATTGGTTTAGCACGGCGGTCGGGTGGCGGGATCAGGCGGCTTCGGCCTGATCCAGTTCCAGCGCGTGGCGGCGCTCGCTTTCCTCGCGCGAGAGGGCGACAGAGGTGCGGATGCCTTTGGAGACAAACTCCATCAAGCCTTTGACAACACGCTCGTTCGGGTCGATCCCGGCGCAGGACAGCACCTCGCGGCCATCGCGCGAGCGGGCCCAGCGGGCGATCTGATCGGGGCCGTTGCCATATTTCTTGTCATCGGCGATCGCATCATCGAGGGCAGCCAGAACCACGGCGGCAAAAAGTTTGCGCGCGCGCTGACCCTGTTCGAAGTTGAAGGCGGTGCTATCCACGGAGCCGATCATCGCGTCGTCCTTATTCTTGCTCTTGCATCTGCTGGTTTGTGTGCTTGTAACGGTTTGATAACGATTCGGCACCCACTCATTTGACTATCTGCTATGCATTTTGTGCATGACTGCCGGGTTGCCCTACCGTATCTAGTCGGCTTGCGCCGGGTCGACATGGTATATATAGGGTCGATCCGGATATGATCAAGTTTTTGACAAGGTTTCGCCACAATGCCGAAGATCAACGGAAATGAGATACGCCCCGGGAACATTCTGGAGCATGATGGCGGCCTGTGGGCGGCGGTCAAGGTGAGCCATGTGAAGCCGGGCAAAGGCGGGGCTTTCGCGCAGGTTGAACTGAAAAATCTCCGCGACGGGCGCAAGTTGAACGAGCGCTGGCGGTCGGAGGACAAGGTGGAGCAGGTGCGGCTGGATCAGAAGGACCAGCAGTTCCTGTACGAATCCGACGGGCGGCTGGTGTTCATGGACAACGAAACCTATGAGCAAAGCGAGGTCGATGCCGAATTGCTGGGCGACCGGCGGCCGTTCCTGCAAGATGGCATGAAGGCGACGGTGGAATATTACGGGGAAGAGGCGCTGTCGGTGCAACTGCCGCAGAAGGTGACCTGCACCGTGGTGGAGACCGAGCCGGTGGTGAAGGGGCAGACCGCGACCAGCAGTTACAAGCCTGCGATCCTCGACAATGGCGTGCGCATCATGGTGCCGCCGTTCATCGGGGTGGACGAGCGGATCGTGGTGCACACCGAGTTGATGGAATATTCCGAGCGCGCCTGAGGTTTTGGGCTCTTCGGGTTCTGGGGCCGTCCTTTAAAGCGTGTTGCGTACAATCGGGTACACCCGATTGAACGCAACACGAAACATGCCCAAGCTGATCTTGTCTTGGATTTCCTTCAATCTGTATCAGATTGAAGGAAATCCGCTCTAGCGGCGGCCTTTGCGTTTTTGGGCTTGCTGGTGCATCAGGGTGGGGCTTGGAGCGGGAGGGTTGCGAATGCGGCATTGGCTTTTGGTGCAAAGCTATCATGTGGTGGTGCTGATCGCGATGATCGCCGCGTGCTCGGTGGTGTTTGCGTGGAATTCCTATGGGTTGATCATGGTGGCGATGGCCAATTTTGATTTCCTGACCAGATGGGGTTTGATGGCGGTGATGGAGGGGGGGTTGTGGCAGAGCCTTGAACTGGCGCTGAAGTCTCTGGTGGCGCTGTTCAGTTATCTGGGTTTCAAGGGGATCGAGCATGAGTTGATCCACCGCTGGCGCGGGCTGGAGGGGCCTCCGGGGGAGGGGCACTGATTTGGGGGGAGCGTTCTTGCGGGAGAAGAGCGGGGGACTCGCGCCCCCGCGCCCGCTGCCAAAAGCGGGGGGTTTTCACCCCCCCCCCCCCCCCGGGAAATTTTTAAATAAAAAAAAAAAAGGGGGGGCAGTTTTATTAGGATAGTTATGGGGGGGTTTTTTTGGTTTAGGCCAAGCCGGGTAGTGGGGAGAGGAGGGGGGGGGGGGCGCCCGTT
>JANNAV010000057.1:0-27908 GCA_031384695.1 Paracoccaceae bacterium | reverse complement strand
AGCGCGGCCGGTGCTTCATGGACGGGACCAAAATTGCAGGGTTTCGCCGCAAATCATACAAAACCCTGCAGGACATGGCGAGAAAAACCACAACGTTTCAGCGCAAAATCAATGAAATGGGTGTTGTTCAGGGCGAACTATCCCACCCGAATGCGGACAACCCCGGTCACCCGGGGCTGCCGCTCTGTCGTCGATCACCTGGAATCCTGCTGCCCCGAATCCTGCTGCCCCTGTCAGTTCGCAGGCTTGGGAAACAGCCGGCCCACCACCACACAGCGGCCCAGCAGCGCATTGCCCGCGTTCACCGCCACGCATTTGCGCAGCGCCATGCTGTCGGCCTCGGCGGTGGTCGTGGCCCCGGTGGAATACCCCATCATCGCCTTCGGCCATTTGTTGCAATCGCCAATCGGCAAGGTGCGCGCCGTGGCCGCCGCAATTGACGCAAGCCCCTTGCTGCGCTTGGCCCAATACAGCACCAGATCATTGGTGGCCTGGCACATCCCCGGGCGCAGTTGCAGAACCATCTTGGTCTGGGGTGGGGTTTGGGCCGAGGCGGCACCCGCAAAGCCAAAAACAATTGCCGCAGCAAGCATCAGTATTTTCATTTTTCAAATCTTTCCTAAAAAACCGTATGGAAAATCTAGCACAATTTGCCCAAAGAATATACTTTTCTCTGGCATCGCGTCGCGGCAGGCGGGATTTTTCCACCATCCGGCGGCAAACCACTGCGGCATGTGGTTCCGGCCATTCCGCCATCCCACCCGTTGTGTTCGCGGCCCGCGCGGATATATTGCAACGATCCCAAACCCTTCCCACCCGCAGTCCGGTATGGCCGGATTCAAGACCCCGCTCCGCGCGTATCTGCTGAGCCCGATGATTCTGTGTTTTGTGCCTGACTTGGCCGCCGCCGCCGCAATCGAACACCCGGCCCGATCCGGGTGTGCAGCCAAAGCAATCCCTGCAAGACCACTCCCTGCAATTCACCTAGAATTGTCCTCCCGCTTCTTTACTGCCCAAATATCCCACGGGGGTGCGGGGGTGTGAAACCCCCGCTCTTGAACAGCGGGTGCGGGGGTGTGAAACCCCCGCTCTTGAACAGCGGGTGCGGGGGTGTGAAACCCCCACTCTTCAACAGCGGGTGCGGGGGCTTTGAAAGCCCCACCAATCTCAACCAGCCAAAGCCACGGGGTCCGGCAAGGTATTGCCCCCTAAAGCCCCCCAAGACACACCTGCATCAACCCCGAATCCGCCCGCGCCAGATCGTCGATCACGTCGAAATGATGCCGCCCCGGTGCCACCGTCCACCCACAGCCCCAGGCCTCCGACAGCAGCCGCGCCTGCCACAGAAAACTGGGCCGCTCCTGCCCGCCCACCCAGACATGCGCGCCGCACCCCGCCCTAAGCGCCAGCCGTGCCGGGCTTTCCGCCACCACCTCCGCCGGGCCAAGCCGCAGATCGCCGTTCATCTTGGTGGCCATCAGCGGCCCCAACTCGGCCAAAGGCGAGATCGGCACCACCCGCACCACCCGCGCCCCCACCACGCCGCCGATATCATCGCAGCCCATCCGCGCGCAAAGATGCCCGCCCGCCGAATGCCCCGCCACCACCACCGGCCCCGCCACCTCGGCCGCAACCGCCGCCACCGCCACCGCTATTTCCTGCGTGATCGCGGCGATGCGGGCCTCGGGGGCCAGCGTGTAGGACGGCATCGCACAGGCCCAGCCACGCTCCACCGCGCCCGTCGCCAGATGCGACCAGCTTTCCCGCCCGAAGGCCAGCCAATAGCCGCCATGCACGAACACCATCACCCCGCGCGGCGTGCCCTCGGGCAGAAACAGATCAATCCGCTGCCGCCCCCCCGCGCCATACGCCAGCCCCAGCCGCGCCCGCGCCCCCATCCGGTCGCGAAACGCATCCGCCTCCACCGTCCAGCGCGGCGGAAACCCCTCGGCCCCCGCGATGAATGCGCCATTTGCGTAGGCCAGATCGGTGTCCATACCACCCGCTTCCATGCCGATACCTCCAGATTTGATCATACCATCAGTCCATACCCCACCGGGGAACTGGACTTTTTCCGCCATCCGATGCATTGGAAGACCAACCGACGCCAAGGAGGCCCGCATGCTTGATACCGTAACCGATCTTTCCGCGATCTTGAAAGACCCCAGCCTGCTGGTATCGAAGGCCTATGTCGCCGGTGAGTGGATTGACGCCGATGATGGCAAAACCTTTGCCGTCACCAACCCGGCGCGCGGCGATGTGGTGGGTTATGTGCCCGACCTCAGCCGCAAGGACGCCGCCCGCGCCATCGCCAGCGCCGATCTGGTGCGCCGTGAATGGGCCGCCCGCACCGCCAAGGAACGCGCGGGCGTGATGCGCAAATGGTTCGATCTCTGCATGGCCAATCAGGATGATCTTGCCGCCATCCTCACCGCCGAGATGGGCAAACCGCTGGCCGAGGCCAAGGGCGAGGTGGCCTACGGTTCGTCCTATATCGAGTGGTTCGGCGAAGAGGGCAAACGCGTCTACGGCGAAACCCTGCCCGGCCATCAGCGCGACAAGCGCATCACCGTGATCAAACAACCGATCGGTGTGGCCGCCTCGATCACGCCGTGGAACTTCCCCAATGCGATGATCGCGCGCAAGGTGGCGCCCGCGCTTGCCGCCGGTTGTGGCTTTGTCGCGCGCCCCGCCGCCGAAACCCCGCTTTCGGCGCTGGCTTTGGCGGTGCTGGCCGAACGCGCCGGCGTGCCGCCCGGCCTGTTCTCGGTGATCACCTCCAAACGCTCGTCCGAGATCGGGAAGGAGTTCTGCGAAAACCCGGCCATCCGCAAGCTGACCTTTACCGGCTCCACCGAAGTGGGGCGCATCCTGTTGAAACAGGCCGCCGATCAGGTGCTGAAATGCTCGATGGAACTGGGCGGCAACGCGCCGTTCATCGTGTTCGACGATGCCGATCTGGATGCGGCGGTTGAAGGCGCGATGATCTCGAAATTCCGCAACAACGGCCAGACCTGTGTTTGCGCGAACCGGATTTACGTGCAGGCCGGGGTTTATGACGCATTTGCGGGCAAGCTTTCGGCGGCGGTTGCCAAACTCACCATCGGCGATGGGCTCAAGGCGGGCATCACCACCGGCCCGCTGATCAACGAGGATGCGGTGACCAAGGTTGAGGAGCATATCGCCGATGTGCTGGCCGGTGGCGGCAAGCTCCTCACCGGCGGCAAGCGCCACGCGCTGGGCGGCACTTACTTTGAGCCGACGGTGGTGACCGGCGTTACCCCGCAAATGCTGGTGGCCACCGAGGAAACCTTTGGCCCGCTGGCCCCCCTGTTCAAATTCGACACCGAAGACGAGGTGATCAGACGCGCCAATGACACCATCTTTGGCCTTGCCTCGTATTTTTACGCCCGCGACATCGGCCGCATCACGCGGGTGCAGGAACAGCTTGAATATGGCATGGTCGGCGTCAATACCGGCCTGATTTCCAACGAGATGGCCCCGTTTGGCGGGGTCAAGCAATCCGGCCTTGGCCGCGAAGGCTCGCGCCACGGGCTGGATGATTACATGGAACTGAAATACATCTGCCTGTCGATCTGAGCCGCCCGGAAGGAATATCCCATGCCCAAAGACACCCCCTACACCCCGCCGAAAGTCTGGATCTGGGATCAGGCCAATGGCGGCCAGTTCGCCAATATCAACCGGCCGATTGCCGGGGCGACGCATGACGCACCCCTGCCCGTAGGCCAGCACCCGCTGCAACTGCACTCGCTGGCCACGCCCAATGGCATCAAGGTGACGATCATGCTGGAGGAGTTGCTGGCGCTCGGCCATCAGGGTGCGGAATACGACGCCTGGCTGATCGACATCGGCAAGGGCGATCAGTTCGGCTCGGGCTTTGTGGCGGTGAACCCGAACTCGAAGATCCCCGCGATGATGGACCACTCCGTCACCCCACCGCTGCGGCTGTTCGAATCCGGCGCGATCCTGCTGTACCTCGCCGACAAGTTCGCAGCACTGATCCCGGCAGGCCCCGCCGCCCGCGCCGAATGCCTGAACTGGCTGTTCTGGCAAATGGGTTCCGCCCCCTATCTGGGTGGCGGTTTCGGCCATTTCTACGCCTATGCGCCCAGCAAGATGGAATACCCGATCAACCGCTTCGCCATGGAAACCAAGCGCCAGCTGGATGTGCTGAACCGTCAGCTTGCCCTCACCCCCTTCATCGCCGGTGATGCCTATACCATCGCCGATATCGCGATCTGGTCATGGTATGGTGCGCTGGTGCTGGGCCGCCAGTACAGTGCGGGCGAGTTTCTCGATGTCACCAGCTATACCCACCTTCTGGCATGGGCGCAAAACATCGACACCCGCCCTGCCGTTCAGCGTGGCCGCATGGTGAACCGAAGCTGGGGTGAGCCCTCCGCCCAGCTTCACGAGCGCCACGCCGCCAGCGATTTCGAGACGCAGACGCAGGACAAGATCGGCGTGGCAAAGGACTGATCTGTTCCCGATTGCCAGGCAGGCGGGCGGCGTCTTAAAGCGGTCTGCCTTCAATCTGGTTCAGATTGAAGGCAAACCAAGACAGGCCAATCGCCGGGAATGTTGCGTTTTGCATTTGATCTGCTACCCAGATCAAATGCAAAACGCTATGGGGTGGTGCACCAATGGAGGTTTTCATGCGTGCATTCATCTTTGCCCTTTGCCTGCTGCCCTGCCCGGCTTTGGCCGATACCATTCTCGCCACCAGCAAGATCACGGCGGTGACGGTTTACCCGCAAGGCGCGCTGGTGACGCGCGAGGTGCGGTTTGACGCGCCGCTGGGGGCGCATGAGTTGTTGGTGACAGATTTGCCTGCCGAAACTGCGCCCGAGTATATCCGGCTGCAGGCGGAAGGGCTGAACCTTGGGGCGTTTTCGCTTAGAACCGATCGGTTGCCGCCGCGCGAGGCGGTTCTGACGCCAGCGCAGGCGGCCGCCAAGGCCGGGGTGGAGCGGCTGGAGGTGGTGGCGCAAAGTGCGGGGGCCGCGCTGGCGCGGATTGACGCGGAAGTGGCGGCGGCCGAGGCGCAGGTGGGGTTTTTGTCGGGCATCAGGGCGGAAGGCGAGGCTTTGACCGCCGAAGGGTTGAAAAGCATCGCGCAGATGATCGGCGCCGAGGTGCTGACCGCGCGGCAGGCGGCGCTGGCGGCTGCGGCCCCGCGCCCGGCGGCGGAAAAGGCGGTGCGTGAGGCCGGCGAGGCGCTGGAAAAGGCGCGGGCGGCGCTGGTGGCGCTGGACCGGGGCGATGTGGGCTATGCTGGCCTTTCGGTGCAGTTTGTGGCTGACGTGGCGGGGCCGGGGGTGGTGACGATCAGCCATTATGTCGATGCAAACTGGCGCCCGGTTTATGACATCAACCTGACCCGCGCGGGCGACGACGCGCTGGAGGTTTCGCGCGGGGCGCTGGTGCTGCAGTTTTCCGGGGAAGACTGGGTGGGCGTGGCGCTGACGCTTTCGACGGCGCAGATAGCACATCAATCGGATTCATCGGCGCTTTGGCCTGACCGCCGCGAGATTTATGACGCCGAAGCGGAGCGGTTGAAGCTTTCGGCATCAGCGCCAGAAGCGGATGCGATGGGCGGCATGGCCGAAGGGATCGTGGAGCCCATGATGGAGCCCGTGACAACGACAGCCACCCTCTTTGAGGGTGATGTTGTGGTCTACGCCTATCCGGTGCCGGTGGATGTGGCCTCGGGGGTGGAGAACCTGCGGCTGGCGTTGGACAAGCTGCGGTTTGCGGCGCGGGTGGAGGCTCGGGCGGTGCCTCGGGCTGATGAAACGGCGTTCATGCTGGCGCATTTTGTCAATGAAAGCCCCGAGATCATTCTGCAGGGCACAGCCTATCTGATGCGCGAGGGGGTTCTGATGGGAAGCACCGAACTGGCGGCACTGGCACCGGGCGACAAGGCCGAACTGGGCTTTGGCGCGATTGAGGGTTTGCGGCTGCGGCGGGATGAGCCGGAGCGGGCCGAGGGCGACCGGGGCATCCTGATCACCTCGACCCAGATCGAGGAAAAGGCGGTGTTGCAGGTGGAAAACCTGACCGACGAGGCTTGGCCGGTGCGCTTGCTGGACCTCGTGCCCTATTCCGAGCAGGAGGATCTGGTGATCAGCTATACCGCCGAGCCTGCGGTGACGGAAGAAAACGTGGACGGCCGGCGCGGCATTCTGGCCTGGGATTTCGATCTGGTACCGCGCGAGACGAAGGCGATCAACCTGACGCATGTGCTGTCCTGGCCCGAGGGGATGGAACTGCGCTAGGGGGGATGCGCTGTGATGAAAAAACCCCTTCCGTCCTGTACATTGCCGGATTTGCTTTCAATCCGGCGAAGCGCGCAACCGCCAACGCAACGCCCCGCACTTCCGGCAACGATGCCACCCAAAGGAGTAGCCGATGTACCACCGCTCGCTTGTTTCCGCCGATTTCACCGTCCCCCTCACGCTTGCCACCGCCGAATTCACCCTGCGCCCCCTGACCATCCATGACGTGATCCGCGATTATGATGCGGTGATGACCTCCGCCGCCCACCTGCGCGGGTTGATGGAACCGGGCAGCACCTGGCCCGACGGCATGACGCTGGAGGATAACCTGATCGACCTCGCCTGGCACCAGCGCGAGTTTACCATCCGCCATTCCTTTGCCTATACCGTCACCTCCCCCGATGGCCAGACCTGCCTCGGCTGCTGCTATATCAACCCGCCCGCAAACCCGGCGCATGACGCCGATGCCTTCTGGTGGGCCCGCCAAAGCCACCTCGCCTCCGGCCTCGAATCCCGTCTCGGCCACGCCTTCCAGACATGGCTCGCCACCGACTGGCCCTTCACCCGCCTCAACTTCCCCCACCGCAGCTAAAGGAACCCCCATGCACCGCATCGCCGTCGTCACCGGAGCCGCAGGCGGCATGGGCCGCGCCATCACCGACCGCCTGCTGGCCGATGGCCTGCACGTCACCGGCGTCGATATCGACGCGCCAGCGCTGCTGATGATGTCCGCCGACCTCGGCCCCGCCTTCACCCCCGAAGCGGTGGACCTCACCGATCCCGAGGCCATCGCCGATCTGTTCGACCGCCTCACCCAACGCCACGGCGGCATCGATGCGCTGGTCAACAACGCCGGCACCTGCTTCATGTCGGATTTCCCCGATATCCCGGCGCAAGAGCTTGATCGCCAGATGGCCGTCAACTTCGGCTCGGCCTTCCATTGCTGCCAGGGCGCGGTCAAGGCGATGCTGCCCCGCCCCGGCGTGCGCAAGATCGTCAACATCTCGTCCAACGGCGCCTATAATTTCGACGTGTTCGATCCGCCGCATTACCGCGCTTCCAAGGCCGCGATGGACACCCTGACCAAAGACCTCGCCCGCCGCTATGCCAGCGCCAAAATCGCCGTCAACTCCCTTGCCCCCGCGATGACCGAAACCCCGCTGTTCAACGTGCTTTCCGAAGATGTCCTCGCCCGCGCCATCGCTGCCATGCCGCATGGCCACGCCATGCAACCCTCGGAAATTGCCGACTGGGTGGGCTTTCTGGTATCCCCCGCAGGCGACATCTCATCTGGCAATATCATCATCCTCAATCAGGGCCGCGATGTACGCTGAATGAAAGTTCACATTCACAAACTGTTCGAATACCTGCTGGAAACCACCGAAAGCACGCCCGAGGCTTTCGTCGGCTTCTCCCTCTCCCGCCCGCCGCTGCTCAAGGATTTCCTCGCCGATCTCAACCCCGATCTGCCGCTGGATTGGAACGGCCAAAGCTTTCAGGGCCTGCCCGCCTTGCGCGAACGCGTGCTGGCGCAGGCGCACCTTACCAATTGCACCGCCGATGATGTGCTGATCACCGCCGGTGCCGCCGAGGCTAACTATCTCGCCCTGCGCCAACTGCTGAACGCGGGCGACGAGATCATCACCGAATCCCCCGGCTGGCCACAAGCCGCCGTCCTCGCCCGCGCCATCGGTGCCACCCTTGTCACCGTGCCCCGGCGCGAGGAAAACAACTGGCACCTCGACCCCGCCGAAATCCGCGCCGCCCTCACCCCCCGCACCAGACTGATTTTCCTCACCAACCCCAACAACCCCACCGGCGCGCTGATGTCGCCGCAAGACCTGCACGAGATCGTTACTATCGCCGCCGAAAACGGCACTTGGCTGCTGGTGGACGAGGTTTATGCCGGCCTCGAATGGCACAGCCCCCGCGCGCCCTCCATCGCCGGGCTGTACGAGCGCGGCATCACCACCGGCTCGGTCTCCAAGGCCCTCGGGCTGCAAGGCATCCGCACCGGCTGGATGATCTGCCGTAACACTGAGCTGATCCGCGATGCCGTGATCCTGCGCGAAAACTCATCCGAGATCATGAACATCCTCGGCGAACACATCGCCGAAATAGCCCTCCGGCCCGCCCAGCTTGCCGCCAGCCTCGCAATCGCCCGCAGCGAAGGCGCTGAAAACCTCGCCACCCTCACCGCCTTCATCGCGACTGAACCCCGCCTGACATGGGTGCCCCCCGCCGCCGGCCTGATCGGCCTCGCCCGCCTGCATGGCCCCACGCCGCAAAGCACCCTGGCCGAACCCTTCGCCCGCCACCTGCTGGCCCCGCCCTACAAGACCTTCCTGCTGCCCGGCACCGCCTATGACCACCCTCACCATATCCGCGTCGGGGTAGGGGGCGGTGCGGCGGCCAATCTGGGCGAAGGCCTTGCACGCCTGTCGCGCGCCTTGTCGGATTGGCAGGGGCCTGTGTCGCCAGCCAACGCGCCAAGCCATCCCGAATTACCCTAACCTCACCTCAGAAACCGTCACGGAGCCCGCTATGCAAACCATCGTCAAACTGAACACCGCCACCCCTGCCGCCGCCGCCTCCACCGATGATCTGGAGGGCTGGGTTGTCACCGAAGGCAGTCCGTCGATGAAAACCTGGGTGCTGCACACCTCGAACGACGGCAACATGATGTCGGGCATATGGGAATGCACCACCGGCAGCTATCACGCCACCTATACGGCTTACGAATACGTGGTGCTGATCGCGGGCCGCATCACCATCACCCCCGACGGCGGCACCCCGGTTACCGTCAGCGCGGGCGATGCCTTTGTGGTCGAGCATGATTTCAAAGGCATCTGGAAGATCGAGGAAAACGTCCGCAAGCACTTCGATTTCCGGCTGAAATAACGGCCTTACCCGCGTGCCCCAAAGGCGCGCGGCCCGCCCGTCATCCATGCCGCAAGCTTCCAGCAGCCCAGCGTCAGGAAAACGCTGACATAGCCGTCCACCGCATAATGCCAGCCCAGCATCACCGCGGCAAAGAACACCATGGTCGCGAAAATGCTCACCAGAATCCCCGCCAGCCGGGTATAGCTGAAGGCATAAACCGCCAGCAGCACCGAACTTGCCACATGCATGCTGGGGAACGCCGAGATCCCCGCCACCGGTTTGCCCGCCGCATAGCCATCCCAAAGCATGGTCTGCACCGTCAGCGAATTGATGACGTAATGCTCGCTCGCCGCGTGCAGATGTTGCATCAGCGGCTCGAACCGGTCGCCAAGGCCCAAAGGCGCGTAAAACACCGGCCCCACCGATGAAAACATCGTCGCCATGATGGTGCCGCCCAGCGTCCAGACCAGCACGAAGGCCACCAGAAAGGTTTGCCGGGCCTGCAGGTTGCTGCGGGTAAAGCTGGAGACGAACACCATGAAATACAGCAGAAAAATCCACCCCACATAGGCGCCGTTCAATACCGCAAGCGCCAGAGGCGCGCCCATCACCGGCATCAGCAGCGTCCAGACATCGGCGCCGCCGTGCAAAGCCCAGTCCATATCGGCAAAGGTCTGATCCCAGGCAAAGGGGTTCATCTGCGGAATAACCTCTTTCAACCCCGAGAAGTTGGAAAAGAAAATCGACAGCATCACCAGCGTCAGCCCGCCATCCATCAGCCGCTCGCGGTCCAGCACGACGGCGCGGATATCGGCGACAAGCCACGCAATCGGCTTGGCCGGGCGCAGATACAGCAGCATGCAAACCGCGCGCCACACCAGCAGGATGAACAGGAACGCCGGTATAAGCGTGCCGAACAGCATGGTCAGCGAATCCATCGCATGGTTGTCATAGGCTATCCCCAGCCCCTCCATCACCAAAGCCGTCGCCGCCCAATGCAGCATCACCAGTCCGATAATCCACCGGTTGCGCAGCAGCGCCTGCGCCACCACCCCATCGGCCCGCGTCATAACTGTCATCATCTCGGAAAACCCCTTTTCCCATATATCCTGTCATGATCACCAAAGAATGTGGCGCCAAAATGGCGTGAAACCGTTGTTTTGTTGCCGTCTCAGGCATCCCCGGCGGGTTGCCGGGCAGCCGCCGTTACCGCCTGTTATCCGATATCAGACCTGCGTTTTTGCATAGCGGCGGCCAACGGCGCATATCTTGGCAATCCCCGGCGCACCTTGCTCCGGCCCATCACCCAATGAAAGGAAACGACATGCTGCCCGCTGTCAAAACCACCGCCATCGCCACCATAACCGCCCTCGCCATAGCCCTCACCCCCGCCGCCCCGGCGCTTGCATGGGGCAAGAAAGAGCAGGGCTTCGTCGCGGGCCTCGCCGCCGCCCTCGCGGTCACCGCCATCGTGCGCGATCAACAGCGCCGTCGCGGTGTCCTGCCGCCGCTGTACCGCCAGCCGGTCTATCAGCCGGCCTACCAGCCCACCTATCAGCAACCCACCTACCATCCGCAGACCGCCTCGATCTACCGCACCCCCGCCGCCCGCGCCTTCCAAAGCTATTCTGCGTCCGAGCGTCGGTTGATTCAGCGCAACCTTGCCAACAACGGCTATTACCGGGGCGGCATCGACGGCGCGTTCGGCCCCGGCACCTATTCCGCCATCGCCGCCTACGCCCGCGACACCGGCAACACCGACCGCCTCGCCTCCACCTCGGGCGCCTTCGCGGTCTATGACGGGTTGATTTTCTAAAGCGGTTTGCCTTCAATCTGAATCAGATTGAAGGCAAACCAAGACAGGCCAAACGCCGGGAGTGTTGCGTTTTGCATTTGATCTGCTGATCCAGATCACATGCAAAACGCTGTAGGGGTCAGGGGCCCGCTGTTGCCTGTGGCCGATCTGCCCAACCGATCAGAAAACAAGGCGCGGCATGACCGCCCCCCACGCGCCCCCCGCTCCAGACAATTCGCCTGAAATTGTCCCCCCGCTTCTTCTCTGCTCAAATATCCCACAGGGGTGCGGGGGTGTGAAACCCCCGCTCTTCAACAGTGGCTGCGGGAGCGCACCCCCCCGCTGCGCCCAACCCGATTGCAGCACATCCCGCCATCCCAGCCCATAGCAAATCCCGGCGCTTGCGATATTTCCCCCCTGCTACCAAGGATTGCCCCGCGCGCCGCGTCCAAGCTAATGTGATGTTGATGGATACCCCCGATGAAACCCTCGCCACCGCCGCCGCTTCGGGCGACAGGGTGGCGTTTGGCCTGCTGCTGGAACGCCATTATGACCGGGTGTTCCGCCTCGCGTGGCGCCTTACCGGCCTGCGTGCCGAGGCCGAAGATCTGGCGCAGGATATTTGCGCCGCCCTGCCCGCCAAGCTGCGGAACTGGCGCGGCGAGGCGCGGTTTTCCACCTGGCTTTACCGCGTCGTGGTCAATGCCGCGCATGATCAGCGCCGCCGCCATGCCACCCATGCCCGCGCCGCAACTGGTTGGGGCGATTGGGAAATCGCCCGCCAGGACGAGATCGGGGTCGCCCGCGCCGCGCAAGACTGGCTCGCCGCCACCATGGCCCGCCTCAGCCCCGAGCTGCGCGATACCGTGGCTCTGACCCTGGGCGAAGAGATGACCCAGGCCGAGGCCGGGGCGGTGCTGGGTGTGTCCGAAGGCACCATCGCCTGGCGGATGTCCGAAGTGAAGAAACGGCTGCGCGCCATCGCGGCGGAGGAGGCCAGATGACCGACGATTTCGAGGCCCTCAAGGCCGCCCTCAAAACCACCCCCGCCGCCGATCCCGCCGCGCGGGCAGCGGCACTTGCCCGCGCCATGGAAAATTTCGATCTGCTCCAAGGATCGCCCGGCGCCTCGCGTCTCATCACCAGCCCCCCATCCCGGACGGGCCTTTTGATGAGAGGGTTCACCATGCTCAAGTCCTTGAATTCCCGGCCTTTGCTGGCCGCCACCACATCCGTTGCCGCTCTTGCGATCGGCTTTGCCGTGTTCCTGCCGCTCACCAGCCATGCCCCGGTCACCCCCAAACCCGAGGTGGCAAAACAAGACGCCACCACCAAACCCCAACCCCCCGCCACCACCGAAGCAGACCGTTACACCGCCACCGCCGGCACCCTCGCACCTGTTGAAACCGCCCCTGAAATCCCCGCCGACGCCCCCACGGCCCTCGACAGCCTGACCGAATACGCTCCCTCCGCCACCGTCGCTCCCTCCGCCACCGTCGCTCCCTCCGCCACCGTCGCTCCCCGCGCCAAAAAGGCGCTCACAGATACCGGCGCGCCTCAGGCCAGCCGCGAAATGGATGTGGCCAGCGCCGAACTGGCCCAACCCGAGGCGCTGATGCAACCCGCCCCCGCGCCCATAGCCGACGCCGAATCCTACAGCCTTCCCCTTGAAAACACCGAGCAATTCTCCTCCGCCCCGGCCAACCCGGTGAAAATCACCGCCGAAGAGCCCGTCTCCACCTTCTCGATTGATGTTGATACCGCCTCTTATGCCGTGGTCCGCGCGTCGCTGAACGCGGGCGTGCTGCCCGATCCGCAATCGGTGCGGATCGAGGAAATGGTGAACTATTTCCCCTACGCCTATCCCGCGCCCGAGGCCGGTCAGCCCTTCCGCAGCAGCATCACCGTGATGCCCACCCCGTGGAATCCCGGCACCCGACTGGTGCATATCGGCATTCAGGGCGCGCTGCCCGCCGTGGAAAACCGCCCGCCGCTGAACCTGGTGTTCCTGATCGACACCTCCGGCTCGATGGACGAGCCGAACAAACTTCCGCTGCTGAAACAATCGCTTGCCCTGATGCTGGGGCAGTTGCGCGCCGATGATCAGGTGGCCATCGTGGCCTATGCGGGCTCGGCGGGGCAGGTTCTGGCCCCCACGCAGGCCAGCAACCGCACGGCCATCCTCACCGCCCTCGATAACCTCGCCGCAGGCGGCTCCACCGCCGGGGCCGAGGGTCTGGAACTGGCCTATCAGATCGCCGCTACCATGGCCTCGGATGGCGAGGTCAGCCGCGTCCTGCTGGCCACCGACGGCGATTTCAACGTCGGCATCGCCGATCCCGAAGCGCTGAAAACCTACATCGCCGCCAAGCGTGATACCGGTATCTATCTCTCGGTGCTGGGCTTTGGCCGTGGCAATCTCGATGACGCCACCATGCAGGCGCTGGCGCAGAACGGCAACGGTCAGGCCGCCTATATCGACACCCTGAACGAGGCCCGCAAAGTGCTGGTCGATCAACTCACCGGTGCCCTCTATCCCATTGCTGCCAATGTGAAAATTCAGGTCGAATGGAACCCCGCCACCGTCGCCGAATACCGCCTGATCGGCTATGAAACCCGCGTCCTCGCGCGCGAAGATTTCAACAACGACAAGATAGACGCGGGCGATATTGGCGCGGGCACCGCCGTCACCGCGATCTACGAGATCACCGCCCCGGACTCGCCCGCGCGGCGTAGCGATCCCCTGCGCTACGGCACCGCCGCCCCCGCCAGCGATGCCCCCGCCACCGACGCCGCCGAACTTGGCTTCCTCCGCCTGCGCCACGCCGCCCCGGGCAGCACCACCTCGACGCTGATCGAAACCCCGATCCTGCAAAGCACCGCCGCCCCGTCTGAAGACGCACGCTTTGCCGCCGCCATCGCCGGTTTCGGCCAGCTGCTGACCGGGGCCACCTACCTCAACGACTGGGGCTGGGATCAGGCCATCGCACTCGCCCTCGCCGCGCGCGGCGCCGACGAATTCGGCTACCGGATCGAAGCCGTCAACCTGATGCGCACCGCCAAGGCTCTGTCGGCGCGCTAATGAGAAAGGCCCCGGAATTTATCCGGGGCCTCAACCAGCGTCACATGGCCAGATCAGGCCGCCGCATGCTCCACCACCTTGGTCTCAACCGGGGCACCATGCCCGATCTCGATCCGGCGGGGTTTCAGCGCCTCGGGCATCTCGCGCACCAGGTCGATGTGCAGCATGCCATGCGCCTGCAACGCGCCCGTCACCCGCACATGATCGGCCAGCGCAAAGCGCCGCTCGAAGGCGCGGGTGGCGATGCCCCGGTGCAGAAACACCGGCTCGCCCGCCTCAACGCCCTTGCGCGCGCTGACGATCAACGCGCCGTCCTTCACCTCGACCGACAGGTCTTCCGGTGCAAAGCCCGCCACGGCAACCGAGATGCGGTAAGCGTCTTCGGCAGTCTTTTCAATGTTGTAGGGGGGATAGGTCGGCTGCGCCACGTCGGCGGCCAGCGCGCGGTCCATCAGATTGGCGATCCGGTCATAGCCAACGGTCGCACGGTAAAGCGGGGCAAAATCAAAGTTACGCATGGTCATCCTCTTTCAAGCGATGTGTCAGGAAGCCTTCCCGCAAGGGACAGGCGGTTCGCGTCTCCCGGCCCGCAATCGGCACCCGGCGACTTGCCTGATATGGGAAGCGTCAACGCGGTTTCAAGCCCGGCCTCAGGGCTGCGGCGCGGGCGCTTTCACAAATTTCGCGCCCTTGGCCGATCCGCCCGACAACAGCCGCACCGCCACCCCGCCCGCCTGCCTGCTGACGCGGCCCTTGTCCAGTTCCGCCCGCAAAACCGCCACCTGCGTCGCCAACGCCGCCCCCAGCGCCACCTTCCGCCCGTCGATCTCGGCCTTGGCCGACACCACCGAGGCGATCCGCTCCACCCCGTCACGCCGCACAAAGACCGGCGCCCCGGACGAGCCGAAATCGACATCGCAATTCATCACCAGCACCCCCGGCTTTTCCTCGATCACATGGCAAACCTCTTGCCACGATGGCGCATCCGCCCGGTTCTGCGCATAGGAAACCACCGCCACCGCATCGCCCACAACCGGCACTGACGCAATCTCGAACGGCACCAGCGAGGGCAGGCGGATCGGCTGATCCAGTTGCAACAGCGCCACATCGAACGCCACCCGGTCCAGACTGTCGACACCGGCATAGACATAATCCGGATGCGCCACCGCCTGCCGCACCCCCCGGTAGGCCTTGGCCGTGCCGTTGCGCCAGCCCGCCAGAAACGCGATGGTCGCCGGATCAATGCGCGCGCCGGTGTCGCGGTCAAACAGGCAATGCGCCGCCGTCAGCACCAGATCAGCGGCAATCAGCGTGCCGGTGCAAAACCCCCGCTCGCCCAGATCAAGCCGCCCCACCGCCTGCCACGCAGCGCCCGCATCGCTGGTTTGCAGGCTGATCAGCGGCGTGTCCTGCGCCCGCGCTGGCAAGGCCAGCAGCATCAGAATAACCGCAATCCACCGCATGCAACCTCCCGCTTTGCCGCCCGGATACCGCGCGACTGCGGCAGTTTTATGGCCTCACGCGCAGCACAGCGCCCGCGGCTTTGGCCCGCCCGTCGCCCAATCCAGCAATTCCACCGTATGCACGATGGGAATGCCGGTTCCCGAGCCGATCTGCATCATGCAACCGATGTTGCCCGCCGCAATCACATCCGGCCGCACCGCCTCCAGCGTCTGCACCTTCCGCGCCTTCAACTGCCCCGATATTTCGGGCTGCAACAGGTTGTAAGTCCCCGCCGAGCCACAGCACAAATGGCTGTCGGCGGGCTCCAGCACCGTGAACCCCGCCCGCTTCAGCAAATCCTTCGGCGCGGTCCTGATCTGCTGGCCGTGCTGCAACGAACAGGCCGCGTGATAGGCCACCCGCATACCCTTGGGCGCACCCCCAAGCACATCCTCCGGCAGCCCCAGCTTCACCAGCACCTCGCTGACATCCATCGCCATCCCGGCCACCACCGCCGCCTCAGCGGCCAGCGGCCCGGCGGCAAACATATGCCCGTAATCCTTCACCGTGGTGCCACAGCCCGAGGTGTTGATCACCACCGCGTCAAGGCCCCCACCCGCCTTCTCGGCCATCCAGGCCCGGATATTCGCCGCCGCCGACGCCTGCGCCAGACCGGCCTTCCCCATGTGATGCGTCAACGCCCCGCAGCACCCCGCCCCCTTGGCCACCACCACCTCACAGCCAAGCCGCCGCAACAGCCGGATCGTGGCATCATTGATATCGGTGTTCAGCGCCTTTTGCGCGCAGCCCGTCATCAGGGCCACCCGCAGCCGCACCACCCCCTCAGCCGCAAACACCTGCGGATCATCGCGGCGCGATACCGGCGGAATCACCTTCGGCGCCATCTCCAGCATGGCCCGCAGCCGCGCATCCGGCATCACCTTCGCCAAAGGCCGCCCCAGCTTGGCCGCAAACAACGCCAGCCGGAACCACGTCGGATAGGGCAGGGTCCGCGCCAGCACCGCCCGCAGCAGCCGGTCCATCAGGGGCCGCTTATAGGTCTGCTCGATGTATTCGCGCGCCTGATCCACCAGATGCATATAGTTCACGCCCGAAGGGCAGGTGGTCATGCAGGCGAGGCAGGACAGGCAGCGGTCGATATGCTTCACCGTGCGCGCATCGGCCGGCCGCCCGGTTTCCAGCATCTCCTTGATCAGATAGATCCGCCCGCGCGGTGAGTCCAACTCATCGCCAAGCACCTGATATGTCGGGCAAGTCGCGGTGCAAAAGCCGCAATGCACGCAAGTCCGCAAGATCTTGTTGGCCTCGCGCAGCTTGGGGATCTGCAACTGCTCGGGCGTGAAATTGGTCTGCATCAGCCCATCATCCCCGGATTGAGAATGCCACGCGGATCAAACTTCGCCCGCAACCCCCGGCTCAATGCCGCCACCCCCGGCGCCTGCGGCTGAAACGCTGTCGCGCCGCTGCCCCGCACCAAAGTGGCATGGCCGCCAAACCCCGCCACCAGCCGCCGCAACTCCACCCCGTCCTCTGCCGCATCGGTCAACAGCCACACCAACCCGCCGCCCCAGTCGTAAACCGCATCAAGCACCCGGCTTCCCATCGCCGCCGCCACCTGTGGGCCACAGACAGGCTTCACCGAAACCCGCCACACCGCACCCGGCTTGCCGTGAAACGCCGCCACATCGCGCACGCCCTGCCACATCGCCGCCGAGTCCGCCCCCTCCACCACCGCCCAGCCGCCACCCAACCGCGCATTCAGCGCCGCCGCCCGGTAAGCCACCGATCCCGCCAACCCCTCCAGCCGGATCATCGTCTGCCCCAAAGCCACCCCATGCGCCGCCCCTGACACATCAAACGGCGATCCGAGTGCGGTTGACAGCGCTATCACCGCGAGGTCCGCCGTAAGCCCCTGCCACACCAGCGTCGCCTCCGCCTCGGGCACCGCCTGCACCTTGAAACTCACCTCGCTCAGAACCCCCAAAGTGCCGTGCGATCCCGCCATCAGCTTGACCAGATCATAGCCGGTCACGTTCTTCATCACCCGCCCGCCGTTCTTGATCACATGGCCCGCACCATCGACAAACCGCACCCCCAAAAGGCTGTCGCGGCACGCCCCCACCTGAATGCGCCGTGGCCCGCTGGCATTCACAGCCACTACTCCCCCCAGCGTCGATACCCCCGCCCGCCCCAGCAAACCCCGCATATCCGGCACTTCAAACGCCAGCCGCTGCCGCTCGCCCGCCAGCGCCGCCTCCACCGCCGCAAGCGGCGTTCCCGCCCCCGCCACCAGCGTCAGCGCCCCCGGCTCATAAAGCGAAATCCCCGCCAACCCCCCGGTTTCCAGCACCTCGCCCACCATCCCAACCGCTAAACCCCGCGTGCCGCCGCCCAGCACCCGCAACGGCCCGTTCGCCCCGCGCAGCATCTCCGCCAGCTCCGCCTCATCCCCCGGTCGCATCGCCAACCCTTCTTCTTTACTGCCCAAATATCCCACGGGGGTACGGGGGTGTGAAACCCCCGCTCTTTCCAGCGGGTACGGGGGTGTGAAACCCCCGCTCGTTCCAGCGGGTACGGGGGTGTGAAACCCCCGCTCGTTCCAGCGGGTGAGGGGCTGTGAAACCCCCGCTCTTTGGCTCAATCCCAAAGCCTCAAACCGCCCGCCGCGCAGCGCTCACCGCCAGCGGAAACACCTTGGCGGCGTTCAACAGCCACTTCGGATCAAACACATCCTTCACCCAGGCCTGCGCCTCCATATCCCCGCTCGAAAACTGCACCCCCATCAGATCGCGCTTCTCGATCCCCACCCCATGCTCGCCGGTAAGACAGCCGCCTACCTCGACGCACAGCTTCATGATCTCGGCCCCGAAGGCCTCACACAACTCCAGATCGCCCGGCTTGTTGGCGTCATACAGGATCAGCGGGTGCATATTGCCGTCGCCCGCATGAAACACATTGCCCACGTCCAGCCCGTATTCCCGGCTCATCTCGCCAATCCGCCGCAGGACGAAGGGCAGGCTCGATACCGGAATCGTGCCATCCAGACACATGTAATCATTGATCTGCCCCATCGCGCCAAAGGCCGACTTCCGCCCAAGCCAGATCTTCTTCGCCTCTTCCTCCGACCGGCTTTCGCGCAATTCCACCGGATCATGCCGCCAGGCAATCGCCGAGATTCGCGCCAACTGCTCGTCGATCTCGGCCCCGCTGCCCTCGACCTCGACGATCAGCAGCGCCTCGCAATCGGGATAGCCCGCCCCGGCAAAGGCTTCGGTGGCGCGGATGCAAGGCCGGTCCATGAACTCGATCGCCACCGGCAGAATGCCCGCCTTGATGATGTCGGAAACGCAGGCCCCCGCCACCTCGCTGCTGTCAAACCCGATCAGCACCGGCCGTGCCCCCTCGGGCTTGGCGAGGATCCGCAAGGTGGCCTCCGTCACCACCCCCAACTGCCCTTCCGAGCCGCAGATCACCCCCAGCAGGTCCAGCCCCGCCGCGTCAAGATGCGCGCCGCCGATCTCCACCACCTCGCCGTCCATCAACACCAGCGTCACCCCCAGCAGGTTGTTGGTGGTCACCCCGTATTTCAGGCAATGCGCGCCGCCCGAATTCATCGCGATATTGCCGGCAATCGCACAGGCCAACTGGCTTGAAGGGTCCGGCGCATAGAAAAACCCGTCCGCCTCCACCGCCCCCGTCACGCTCAGATTGGTCCGCCCCGATTGCACGCGGATAAACCGGTTGTCGTAATCCGTCTCCAGCACCGCATTCATCCGCGCCACGCCCAAAATCACGCAATCCGCCGTCGGCAGCGCGCCGCCCGCAAGGCTGGTGCCTGATCCGCGCGGCACCACCGGCACCCCCATTTCGTGACAAATCCGCAGCACTGCCGCAACTTCGGCCGTGCTGCGCGGCAGAACCGCCACCATCGGCGCACAGCGGTAGGCCGAAAGCCCGTCACACTCATAGGCCCGGGTTTCCGTCGGATCATAAATCACCGCGTCCACCGGCAGCACCGCCAGCAACCGCGCCACGATCCGCTCTTTCGCTGCCAGAACAGCGGCATTCGGCACCGGCATCTCCATCTCGGGCGTTCCTTCTGTCTTTGGTAATAAAATATAACCAATTTTCGCCTGATGACAATCCCCCATCGCCACGAATAGACTGCCTGCATGGAAAACCTGCCCCACCTCGGCCCGTTTGATGCCGCCGATATCTTCGCCGTTACCCTGATCCTGCTGTGCTGGCTGGCCAGCGGCTGGCTGATCGAGCATCCCCCCGCCGCATATCCCTCGGTCAGCCAGTTGATGAAGGCCCACCGGCGCGAATGGATGCGCCAGTTCGTGACGCGCCAGCCGCGCATCTTCGATGCCACCATCATTGATAACCTGCGGCAGGGCACGGCGTTCTTTGCCAGCACCTCGATGCTGGCGGTGGGGGGCGGCATTGCGATGCTGGGCAATCCGGCGGCGCTGAAGGGGTTGGCGCAAGACCTGACGCTGCCCGGCGGAGATGCGGTGGTGCAACTTCGCCTGCTGCTGGTGATCGCGTTTCTGGCCAACGCGCTGTTGAAATTCGTCTGGGCGCACCGGCTGTTCGGCTATTGCGCCGTGCTGATGGCCGCCGTGCCCAATGATCCCGAAGACCCGCTCGCCAGCCACCGCGCGGCACAGGCCGCCGAGGTCAACATCACCGCCGCGCGCAGCTTTAACCGCGGGCTCGAATCGATCTATTTCGCGCTGGGCTCACTGGCATGGCTGCTCAGCCCCTACACCCTGATCGCCGCCGCCCTGTTCACCACCGGCCTGCTGCTGCGGCGCGAGTTCGCCTCGCATTCCCGCGCCATCATGCTGCAGGACCGGGCGCAATAGTCCGTTTCTCTTGCCCAATTTGCCCAACCCATCCGATTGCGGATAACCCCTTGCCCAAACGGCCTCCGGCCTAATGGGCAACAAACCGAGAAACTCTCTCCCAGAGAGTTTCAAAGATCGGTTCGAAACACCCCCCCTACCCCCGCCGCCGCCCCTCGAACAGCCAGGCCCCAACCGCCAGCCCCGCCGCCAGCAACAGCATCAGCCACCCCGGCAACAGCGCCGCCACCCGCAGATCCTGCGTCAGATAGGCCCCGCGCGGCACGATCCCGATCCAGCCGCGCCCCGCCGCAGGCCGCCCCTCGCGCACCTCCCGCACATCCGGCACCCCGTCCGAAACCCGCACAATCCCGCCCTTGCCCGCCGCCACCAAAGGCGCCAGCCCCTCGGCACTGGCGATGGTTTCCACAAACTCGCGCGGTGCCGACGGCCCCACCGCCACCACCCGCCGCAAATCGCCCTGCTCCAGCCGGTACAGCCCCAGCATCGGGGCCAGCCATTCCGCCTGATACCGCCCCGGCCCCACCTCGGGCAGCGCCAGCAGCACTTCCGCCCCATCCGGCCCGGTGATCTTCACATCGCCCGGCGGCACCTCCGCCACCGTCCGCCGCGTCAGCGTCAGCACTTGCCCCTTCACCCCGGCGGTCAGCGCCTCTTCCTCCAGTTCCGGCTCCTTCAGCATCCAATGCGCCAGCCTGCGCAGCAATTCCAACTGCGGCCCGCCGCCTTCAAACCCGCGCCCCCACAACCACGCCTGATCCGAGGCCAGCACCGCCACCCGGCCTTCCTCCACCCGGTCCAGCACCAGCAACGGCCGCTCGCCCGGCCCGGTCATCACCACCTGCCCCCGGCTTGCCACCACTTCCGCCAGCCGGAACCACCGCCCCCAGCCACCCTTGGGTGCCAAAGCCTCCAGCCCCTCGGTCACCGGATGCCGGTGCCCCAGATCGGTCAGCTTCGGCCTGAATCCTTCCTCGATCACCTGCGCCGTCGGCTCCACCGGCAGAATCTCCGCCAAAGGCGAGCGCCACAAACTGTCCACCCCACCAAACTCCGGCCCCGCCGCCACCAGCACGGTGCCGCCGTCCTTCACATATTGCACCACATTGTCGATGTAACTCATCGGCAGGATGCCCCGCATCCGGTAGCGGTCAAAGATGATCAGATCGAACTCGTTGATCTTCTCCACAAACAATTCCCGCGTCGGAAACGCGATCAGCGAAAGCTCCTCCACCGGAATACCATCCTGCTTTTCCGGCGGGCGCAGAATGGTGAAATGCACCAGATCCACCGAGGCATCCGATTTCAACAGGTTGCGCCAGACGCGTTCCCCCGCATGCGGCTCGCCCGAAACCAACAGCACCCGCAGCCGGTCACGCACGCCGTTGATCTGCACCACGGCGGCATTGTTGCGGTCGGTCAACTCGCCGTCCACTGCCGCCACTGAGAACTGCAACACGTTCGCGCCGCCATGCGGCAGGGTGACGGGCAGTTCCATCTCCTGCCCCACCGGAATGGTAAAGGTAAACGGCGCATCGGCGTCCACCGCGATGGTCAGTTCCACCTCGCCGCCCAAACCCGCAGGCACCATGCCCTGATCCTCCACCCGCAGGCTCAGCATCACCGATTCCCCAAGAATGGCAAAGGCCGGCGCATCGGTGATCACCAACCTTCGGTCCCAATCGGCAGGCTCGCCCGTCAACAGCACATGCAAAGGGGCGGGCATGTCGGGTGCAAGCCCCAGATCATGCACCTGCCCGTCGCTGATGAGGATCGCCCCCGCCAGCCGCGCCCGCGGTTCCGCCGCCACCGCCTCGGCCAGCGCCGTCATCGCCAGCGTGCCCGCATCCTCCGCCCCGTCACCAAACCGTACCAGCCGCACTTCGGTGTTGGCAAGCCCGGCCAGTTCCGCCATCACCGCCGCCACCGTGGCCTCGGTCTGCGCCGCGCGGTCCCCCAACTTCTGGCTGGCACTTTCATCAACCACCAGAATAACGATATCGCTCAACGGCTTGCGCAATTCCTCCTGCAAAACCGGGTTGCCCAGCGCCGCCAGCAATACGAGCGCCGCCCCCGCCCGCAATGGCCACCCCCGCAAGCCGCGCCACAAAGCCAACCCCAGCAGCACAGCGGCAAACACCGCCAGCCCCGCCAGAACCGGCCAGGGCACCAGAGGGTCAAACACCAAAGCCCGGTTCATTGGCCCAGCCTTTCCAGCAACGCCGGCACATGCACCTGATCCGACTTATAGTTGCCGGTCAGCACATGCATGACCACGTTGATACCAAACCGCGCCGCCATCTCGCGCTGCCGCTCGCCCGCAAAGCCGCGCCCCACCGGGAACATCGCCACCCCCCGCGCATCCACCGCCCAGGCCGCCGCCCAGTCATTGCCACCGATGATCACCGGCGTCACCCCGTCGTTCAGATTGCGGAACGGCATCCCCTCCACCTGTTCGGCATCCGGGGCCGACGCCTCCACCCACAGCCCCGGCGCGTTGTAGCGGCCGGGAAAATCCTGCAACAAATAGAAACTCCGCGTCAGCACATGGTCGCGCGGAATAACCTCCAACGGCGGCACGTCGAGGCCCAGCGCCAGCCGCTGCAACGCCTGCGCCTCGGGCGTGGAACCGCCCAACCCCGCCACATCACCGTCGCGCGTATCGAACAAAATCATGCCGCCAGTGCGCAGATAATCGTTCAGCTTCGCATAGGCCCGCGCCGAGGGCACCGGCTGATCCACCGTCACCGGCCAATACAGAAACGGGAAAAACGCCAGTTCATCCACCTCCAGATCAACCCCCATCGGCGGCTCGGGCTCGATCGAGGTCCGCTCCCACAGCCGCTCGCCAAGGCCCAGCAAGCCCGCCCCGGCCACGTCGTCCACCCGCGCGTCCCCCGTCATCACATGCGCCAGAACCACGCCCCGCGTCGCTTGCAAGGCGAAATCATCCTCCGCCCGCGCCTCCGAAACCCCCAAGGCCAGCAACACCACAACCGCCCCGCGCCCAACCGCCAGCAACCGCCCCGAAAGCCACAGGGCCGCGATCACATCCACCGCCAGCAACACCAGCCCCAGCGCCAGCATCGCCCCCTTCAGCGCCTGTTCGCGCACCGCCTCCAACCCCTCGATCACCACCGACGCAGGCCAGACCGCCGCGACCAATACCGCTTCATCGCCGATCACGTTCAGCGCCACCCGCCGCTCGGCCCCGGCATAAAGCCCCGGCGGCAGCGCGGCACGCACCCCCTCAACCAACCCCGCCGCCAAAACCTCACCCGGCACCCCGCCCAGCGCCCCGGCCTCCGCCGCCTGCCCATAGCCGTCCAGCAACACCTCGGGCACCCAGACCTGCCCCACCAGATCGGCCACCTCGGGCCGCGCGGGCCGGGTAGAAACCGCCAGCCGCTCCAGCATCTGCACGAACAACCCCGACAGCGGCAGGTTCGACCATTCCGCATTCGCCGTAACATGCACCAGCACCACCTGCCCCTGCCCCACCGTGCTGCGCGTTACCAGCGGCGTGCCATCGGCCAGCGCCGCAATCGTCCGCTCCGTCACCTCCGGCCCCGGCTCGGCCAGCACCTGTTCGGAAACCGTCACATCCTCCGGCACCAGCAGCCCATGAAACGGCGAGCTTTCGGGAAAGGGTGCCAAGCCCTTCGGCTCGCCCCAACTCATCGCCCCCCCCACCGCCCGCCCGCCACCGCGCAACCTTACCGGCATCAGCGGATCATCCAGCGCCAAATCGCTCGCGGCCATCCGTGGCCCGGCAAAGCGCAGCAACAGCCCGCCCTCCTCAAGCCAGTCCAACACCCCATCGGTCTCGCCCTGCGTCAGTTTCGCCACATCGGCCAGCACGATCACATCCGGCTTGGCCGCCAGAATATCGGTCAGATTGCCCTCGATCAGATCGGCCACCGGCGCCAAAGCCTCGCGCAGATAATGGGTCGGCGACAGCAGCACGAGGCCCTCCTTATCCGCCCCGCCACCGATAATCGCAATCTTGCGGCGTTTCAGGCTATCATCGGTCAGGCTCACCGCCCCCGCCGTCCGCTGGCCCAAAATCTCGAACCGCTGCACCCGGTTGCGCAGTTCCGGTGGCAGGTCCAGCGCCGCCTTCGCCTCCGCCGCCCCTACCGGAAACACCAAGGGCACCCGCGCCAACTCACGCTCGATCCCCGCAGGGTCCGGCCCGCGCGCAATCACCTCGATCTGCGTCTCGCCTCCCGTGGCCAACCGGCTGGCCCGCACCTGCACCGCGCCATCCTTAAACCCCGCCGGATGCAAACCGTAAACCGCGCCGGGCGATTGAAACACCCGCACCAATCCCCGCGCCGCAAACGCTTCATACAAGGCACCCCGCCCCGGATGCTGCAACCCGTCGCTCAGCCACAGCGTATCAAACGCCCCCTCCGGCAACACCGCCGTCCATTCCACCATATCCGGTGCCCAGGGCTGGGGTGCCAACCCCGCCAGCCGCCCCGCAAGCGCCTCCGCCGCCTGAAACACCGGCACTTCCGGGCTGTCGCTCAACCGCACCAAGGCAACCACCCGCCCCGCCCGCGCCGCTTCCTCCAGCGCCGCCCCGGCCCGCTCCATCCGGCGTGACCAATCCCGCGCATCGGCCCAGCCGCCATCCACCACCACCAAAAGCGGCCCGGTGCCCGCCTGTTGCACCGCCGGGTTCAACACCGGCCCGGCAAAACCCACAATCGCCGCCGCCACCGCCAGCGCCCGCAACAACAGCAACCACCACGGCGTCTTGTCCGTCTCGCTGGTTTCGTCGCGCAGCCCCAACAGCAGCGCCACCCCCGGAAACCGCCGCCGGATCGGCGCCGGCGGCACTGCCCGCAGCAATATCCACAAGATCGGCAAGGCGATCAGCCCCAGCAGCAAAAACGGCGCGGTAAAGATCAGCGAGCCGAAAATCATCGCCCCGCCTCCAGCGCGCCATAAGCCCAAAGCAGCGCACCCTGCGCCGCAGCCCCGGTATGATGGCAATGATACTGCCAGCCAAAGGCCCGCGCCAACCCCGCCAGCCGCTCTTTCCGCTCGGCCAGCCGCACCAGATACCGCCCCCGCAAATCGCCCGCCTTCAACGTCTCATGCCGCAACGCCCCGCCCATCGATTCGAAAATGGTGCGGCCATCAAAGGGAAACTCCTCCTCCGCCGGGTCCAGCACCTGCATCAGCACGCCCTTCACCCCCCGGTCCGCCGCCATGATCAGCGCGGTCTCCACCGCCTCGATATCGCCCAGATAATCCGACAGGAACACCGCCCGCCCATGCGCCACCATCCCCTGCACATCCGGCGCGCCATATTCCGCCGCATCGCCGCCCTGCATCCCCTCGGCGATCACATGCACCTGCGCCCGCCCCGGCCGGGGTATTTGCCCCGCCAGCGCAACCCGCTCACCGCCCCGCAGCAACAACACCGCCAGCGCCAGCCCCAGCAACCGCGCCCGGTCCAGCTTTGGCGCCCGCGCGCTGGCCCCCGAAAACCCCATCGACCGCCCCTGATCCACCCAGATCGTCACCGATTGCGCCGCCTGCCACTCCCGCTCGCGCACGAAATGCCCGTCCGATCTGGCCGACCGCCGCCAGTCGATACTCCGCGCCGAATCGCCAACCCCCGCAGGCCGGTACTGCCAGAACGCATCGCCTTGCCCCGCCCGCCTGCGCCCGTGTTCGCCCAGCATCAGCACCGCCGCCAGATGCTCCGCCTCCGCCAGAAGTGCCGGCAGCGATTGCCCCAACGCCTCCGCCCGGCCCCGAAGATCTTGGCCTCTAAGGTCGCCCGCAACACTCACGCCGCCCGCAGCCCCAATACCCGCCCCGCAACCCCGTCGATGATCGCGGCCAGCGTCTCACCCCGCGCCCGCGCCGCATAAGACAGCGCCATCCGGTGCACCAACACCGGCCGCGCCAGCGCCGCCACGTCCGCCACCCCCGGCACCAGCCGCCCGTCCAGCAGCGCCCGCGCCCGCACCGTCAGCATCAACGCCTGCGCCGCTCGTGGCCCCGGCCCCCAGCTCAAACTGCCCGCCAGATCACGCCCCTCCGCCTCACCGGGCCTGCAACCGCGCACGAGGTCCAGTATGGCCTCCACCACCTGCTCCCCCACCGGCATCCGCCGGATCACGGCTTGAGCGGCCAGCAATTCCCCCTCGCCAAACACCTGATGCGAAACCGAAACCTCCGCCCCCGTGGTGGCAATCAGAATATCCCGCTCGACCGCCCGCGTCGGATATTCCACATCCACCTGCAACAAGAACCGGTCCAACTGCGCCTCGGGCAGCGGGTACGTCCCCTCCTGCTCGATCGGGTTCTGCGTCGCCAGCACATGAAACGGCCGCCCCAAAGGCCGGTGAACCCCCGCAATCGTCACCTCCCGCTCCTGCATCGCCTGCAACAGCGCGCTCTGCGTCCGGGGCGACGCCCGGTTGATCTCATCCGCCATCAGCAACTGGCAAAACACCGGCCCCTCAATAAACCGGAACGCCCGCGCCCCATCCTTGCCGGTATCCATCACCTCGGACCCCAGAATATCCGCCGGCATCAAATCCGGCGTAAACTGAATCCGGCTGCCCTTCAGCCCCATCACCGTGCTCAAAGTGTCCACCAGCATGGTCTTGCCCAACCCCGGCAACCCCACCAGCAACGCATGCCCGCCGCACAGCATCGCCGCCAGCACCTGATCCACCACCTGCCCCTGCCCGATAAAGCGCCGGTTGATCGACGCCTTGGCCAAAGCCAGCTTTTCTGCCAAAGCCTCGATCTCGGCAACTAGGGCGGTTGGATCAGCCATGACATTCCTCCGAAACAGGTTATATGGATGCATTAGAACCAACTAAGGCGTCCGGCACAAATGGCAAAAGGCGAAGCGGCACAAATGATCGTGAAACCGTCGGCGGAAAGCCTCGCAGCCTCGGTTACGGCAGCCTCCAAAAAGGGCCCACCCCCCCTGCATCTGTGGAATCCGCCGTTCTGCGGCGATATCGACATGCGCATTGCCCGCGATGGCACATGGTTCTACCTCGGCACCCCCATCGGCCGCGCGCCGCTGGTCAAACTGTTCTCCTCGATCCTGAAGCGCGAGGGAGACGCCTATTTCCTCGTCACCCCCGTTGAAAAAGTCGGCATCCGCGTCGATGACGCGCCGCTGCTGGCGGTGGATTTCAACACGACGGGGCAGGGCGCGGACCAGTCGCTGGACTTCGTCACCAAAACCGATGACACCGCCACCGCCGGCCCCGATCACCCCCTGCGCATCACCCGCCACCCCACCACGGGCGAGCCATCCCCTTATATCCACATCCGCGCCAATCTTGAGGCGCTGATCGACCGCAAGTCCTTCTACCGCCTGATTGATCTTGGCCAGCACGCCCCCTTTGAGGGCCAAAGCTGGTTCGGCATCTGGTCCGGCGGGCAATTCTTTCCCGTCATCCCCTCGGCGGACCTGCCCTGATGCCGCGTTTCGCCGCCAACCTCACCATGCTGTTCACCGAAGT
>JANNAV010000009.1:0-3406 GCA_031384695.1 Paracoccaceae bacterium | reverse complement strand
GCCGAAAGCCCGGTCTTTTCGCCGATATCGAACCGCGTCGTGCTGCCGTGTTGCAGCAGCATCGAAAGCACCAGCCGTTCGTTATAAGTGCGCACGCTGACGGCATTCAGACCGGCAGCACGATCCGCGATGCGGATCGGATTGGGCGGGGCGAAACGCATGTCAGGCATGGAATGTCCGTCCTTGGTACATGATCTGGCCGCCCATCATGCCCCTGCCCAGCCAATCCCTGCCACTTCGGCCGCAAGAGCCAAGCCAAGCTGCCGGTGCGCCTCGGCGCTAAGGTGAAAGCCGTCGGCGGGATCACAGGCGCAAACGGATGCCGCGTCAAAGAAATGCACCTCTTTCGAATCCGCCTGAATCTCGAACTCCAGCGCCAACCGCCGCGACGTCTGGGGTGCGCCATCGAACACACCCGACCATTCCTTCAGATCGTCAAACATCGGCGGCGGGGATACCACCAGAATCTCGGGCACATGCCCGCCCGGCCCCGGTGACAGTTCCTTGATGTCATAGATCAGACAGCCGATGCCCATCGCCACCTCGGGGGCCGTCTGAAAGAACCGGCGCTTCAGATCGTTGGTGCCCAGCATCAGGATGATCACGTCGATGGGGGCATGGCTTTGCAGGCAGGGGGTCAGGTAGCGGCGGCCATTCTTGTGTTCGCCTTCGATGGGGTCATCACGCACGGTTGTTCGCCCGCTCAGGCCTTCCTCGATAATGTACCAGCCGGGGCCGAGCGCTTCGGCCATCACGCCCGGCCAGCGCATCGACCATGCGAACCTGTCCAGCGGGCCGCGCCCGGGGATCTGGCCGTGCGTATTCGAGTCGCCAAAACACAGAACTGTCCGCATGCGTTCGCACCCCTGCTACTCCATCCCTGCATGAACTATCAGGAAAACACAGGGTTTCGCAAGGCTTCTACATATTCATTCACTCTGAATAAGTGTTGACGAACGGCAATCTGTCTGCTTTTGATGCAAAATGCGGAACCGGCTGGAGGAGACGAGTTCGGTTTGCATTCTTTGGCGAAGCGCCTTTCTGATCCGGTGCCACCACTGGAAAAAGCCACCTCGGCTTGACGATTGAGCTTTGCCGCAAGTCTGGCCGCCAGTCCAACCGGATGGCAAAACCAACAGGGACACGTGCCACGCATGGGTCCAGCAACGGAGGAAGAAAATGCGTTCCAACTTTCTGAAAGGTGCTCTGGCAGGCTTTGCCCTGACGATTGCACTTTCCGGGGCCACGATGGCCCAAGACGTTTTCCTGATGGACGGTGTGGTGCCCAGCACCAAGGATACAACGGTGGTGCCTGCGGGCACGTTCAAAAAGGATGGCCCCTGGGTCATCGGGATGAGCCACTTTGGCGTGAATGCCAACACCTGGACGGTTCAGGTGGCGCATGAAACCGAAGCGGCTGCGGCAAAAGACGACCGTATCGAAAAGCTGATCATCCTTGACGCAGGTTTCGATCAGGAAAAGCAGGTCGCCGATATCGAAGACCTGATCGCGCAAGGCGTGGATGCGATCATCGTGCAGCCGGTCACTTCCACCTCTGCCAACGCCAGCATCGAAAAGGCGATTGCGGCTGGCATTCCGGTGGTCCTGCACACGGGGCGGATCGAATCCGACGCCTATACCACCGAAATTCAGGGCGGAGCCGAGCATTTCGGCAAGGTGATGGGCGACTGGCTGGTCGGTCAGGTTGGCAAAGACGGCAAGATCTGGGTGCTGCGCGGGCTGGCGGGCCATCCCGAGGATATCAACCGCTACAACGGTCTTTTGCAATCGCTGGAGGGCACGAATATCAAGATCATCGCGGAGCAGCCCGGTTCATGGCAGTATGATACCGCCAAAAAAGTCTGCGAAACGCTGTATCTGGCCGATCCGAATGTCGATGGCATCTGGTCCTCGGGTGCCGACATGACACGCGCCTGCGTGGATGTGTTCAAGCAGTTTGGCGCGAAGGTGCCGCCGATTTCGGGTGAAGGCAACAACGGCTTCTTTGGCCAATGGATCAGCGATGGCTACGACTCCATCTCGGCCGAATACAGCCCGTCACAGGGTGCCGCCGGGGTGCGCGCCGCCGTGGCCCTGCTGGAAGGCAAGGAACTGTTCAAGCACTATGACTATAACCCGGAAGGCTGGGACAAGGAAAAGGCCGCGAAATACTACCGCGCCGATCTGTCGGCAAATGTCTGGTGGCCAAGCGAGTTGCCGGAAGAAAAGCTGCTGGAGCTTTACGGCAACTAAGCCGATCAGCACGGGGCGCGGCATCTGGTGCCCCGTGCATTCCTGGGGAGGAGTGGACCATGTTTGACGGTGAACCAGCCTGTCTGGTTGAAATGCAATCAATCTCGAAGGTTTTCGGGGCCAGCCGGGTGCTGAAAGGTGTTACCTTGCGCCTGCGCCCCGGCTCTGTGCATGCGCTGATGGGCGAGAATGGGGCAGGCAAGTCCACGCTGATGAAGATCCTTGCGGGCGTCCACCGCAGTGACGAAGGGCGTATCCTGATGGACGGCAAGCCCCTGCTGGTGCCTTCGCCGCGAGAGGCACTGGCCGCCGGGATATCAACCGTGTTTCAGGAATTGTCGCTGCTGCCGAACCTGACGATTGCCGAAAACATGTTCCTTGGCCGCGAACCCCTGACCCCAAGCGGCGGTCTTGATCGCAAACGGATGCGGACGGAAACGGCGAAGGCTTTGTCCGAACTGGATTTGAAGCTTGACCCGGATCAACTGGTATCGACCCTGACCATCGCCGAGCGGCAATTCGTTGAGATCGCCCATGGCATCAAGGCCGAGGCCAGCGTTTTAATTCTGGACGAGCCAACGGCGGCGCTGAACGCTGCTGATGTCGAGGTGCTGAACCGCAGCATCCGGCGGTTGCGCGCCGAGGGCAAGGCCATCGTCTATATCTCGCACCGCATGGACGAGATTTTCGATATTTGTGATGAGGTGACCGTTCTGAAAGACGGCCAGCATGTTGCGACCAAACCTATCCGCGACGTCACGCCCCACAGCCTGATTGCCATGATGGTGGGACGCGAGCTTGCCGATCTGTTTCCGGCGCGGGCCGCAACGCTTGGCCAGCCGGTTCTGGAACTGACCGGCTTTCGCGCGGGGCTGAAGGCGCGGCCCTTTGATCTCATCTTGCACAAAGGTGAAATCCTTGGCCTTGCCGGGCTGGAGGGGCAGGGGCAACAGCGCATCATGCGGTCGCTGATAGGTCGCTTTCCACTGGCCAGCGGCACCTTTCGCCTGCATGGCCAGGATCTGAAATTTCCGCGCGCGGCAAATGGCATCCGTGCGATGGCGCGGCTAGGGCTTGCCTTCGTCCCCGAGGATCGCAAGGAAGAGGGGCTGATGCTGGGCCTGTCCGTGGCCGCCAATCTGGTCATCGGTCT
>JANNAV010000363.1:0-4639 GCA_031384695.1 Paracoccaceae bacterium | reverse complement strand
ACTTGGGGGTTTTGCTAAAATTGGGTTACACCCTTTTTTACGCAACACGCAACATTCCCAAGCTGATCGTGTCTTGGCTTTCCTTCAATCTGAATCAGATTGAAGGAAATCCGCTCTAAGCGGGCCGCGATCAGGCGCTGTGCGGCGTCACGCCCCAAGATCACCACTGGCATTGCCCCCCGCCCGCCGCTAAAACCAAACGTGAACTTTGGGGAATCCGATGAACGACGCAATCCGCCCTCAGCCCGGTATTCTTGACATCGCCCTTTACGAGGGCGGCAAGGATGCGGTGCCCGGGGTGGCGAATGCGGTGAAACTTTCGTCGAACGAGAACCCGTTCGGGCCATCGGCCAAGGCGAAAGAGGCGTTTGCGCGGTCGGTTCACAAGCTGCACCGCTATCCCGCCAGCGACCACGCCAGCCTGCGCGCGGCGATTGCCGATGTGCATGGGCTGGACGCCGACCGGGTGATCTGCGGTGTGGGGTCGGACGAGATCATCACCTTCCTGTGTCAGGCCTATGCCGGGCCGATGGACGAGGTTGTATTCACCGAGCATGGGTTTTTGATGTACCGGGTATCGGCGCTGGCGGTGGGGGCCACGCCGGTGGAGGTGGCCGAGCGCGAGCGGACCACCGATGTTGACGCCATTCTGCGCGCCTGCACCCGGCGCACCAAGCTGGTGTTCATCGCCAATCCGAACAATCCCACCGGCACGATGATTTCGGCGGCGGAGGTGGCGCGGCTGGCGGACGGCATGCCGACGCAGGCCATTCTGGTGCTGGACGGCGCCTATGCCGAGTATATCGACGGCTTTGATGGCGGGCTGGCCCTGATCAATGCGCGCAGCAACGTGGTGATGACGCGGACGTTCTCGAAGATTTACGGGCTTGGCGGTTTGCGGATCGGCTGGGGGTATGGGCCGCGCGAGATCATTGACGTGCTGAACCGGGTGCGGGGGCCGTTCAACCTTTCCAACACCCAGGTGGACACGGCGGAGGCGGCGGTACGCGACCGCGACCATTTGCAGCGCTGTCGCACCGACAATGCCCGGATGCGCAACTGGCTGGCCGAGGCTTTGGCCGAGTTGGGGATACCGTCGGACACGTCGCTGGCGAATTTCATCCTGGCGCGGTTTGCCAGCGTGGAGGAGGCCGAGGCCTGCGATATATTTCTGCAAAAGCAGGGTCTTATCGTGCGGCGGGTGGCAAGTTACAATCTGCCGCACTGCCTGCGGATCACCATTGGCGACGAGGCATCCTGCCGCCGGGTGGCGCATGCGATAGCCCAGTTCAAGGGTGTGAAATGACCGCCCCGCTTTACAACCGGGTGGCGTTGATCGGGCTGGGGCTTATCGCCTCATCCATGGCGCATGCGATGCGGGAAAAGGGATTGGCGGGCGAGATCGTGGGCCATGCAAGATCGGCGGAAACCCGGGCGGTGGCGCTGGAGATCGGGATTTGTGACCGGGTGTTCACCACGGCGGCCGAGGCGGTGGCGGGGGCCGATCTGGTTGTTCTGGCGGTGCCGATTGGCGCTATGGAAGCGATTGCCGCCGAGATTGGCCCACATTTGATGCCCGGGGCTTGTGTGACCGATGTGGGGTCGGTGAAGCAGGCGGTGATTGCGGCGGTGAGCCCGCATATCCCCGAAGGGGTGGCGTTTGTGCCGGGGCATCCTTTGGCGGGGACCGAGCATTCGGGGCCGCGTTCGGGGTTTGCCAGCCTGTTCATCAACCGCTGGTGTCTGCTGACGCCCTGTGCGCAATCGACGCCCGAGGCGGTGGCGCGGCTGCGGGGTTTGTGGGAGGCGATGGGGGCGAATGTTGACGAGATGGACGCAGCCCATCATGATCAGTTGCTGGCGGTGGTGTCGCACACTACGCATCTGATTGCCTATACCATGGTGGGGGTGGCGGATCATTTGCGGCGGGTGTCGCATTCGGAGGTGATCAAGTATTCGGCCTCGGGGTTTCGCGATTTCACCCGGATTGCGGCGTCGGACCCGACGATGTGGCGCGATGTGTTCCTGACCAACAAGGAAGCGACGCTGGATATTCTGGGGCGGTTCACCGAGGAGCTGTTTGCGTTGCAGCGGGCGATCCGGCTGGGGGATGGCGCGCATCTGCACGAGTATTTCACCCGCACGCGCGAGATCAGGCGCGGCATCATCGAGGCGGGGCAGGACACGGCGGCACCCGATTTCGGGCGGGTGGCGGTGGCCGCCAAACCCGCAGGATAGCCGGGGTATGCGGGGGGCGGCGATCTTTGCGGCGGTGCTGATGCTGGTGGCCTCGGCGGTCCGTGCTGAAGCCCCGAGCCATACCCCCCGCCCGCAGCCGCGCCCGCAGGCGGCGGTGCCGGTTTTACCGGTTGTGCCGGTTGTGCCGGTTGTGCGCCCCCTGCCCCGGCCTGTTGGTGCGGCGGTTGCGGTGCCGGTTCAACCTGCGGCGGCTTTGCCGGTTTTGCGGCCAAGGGCGCGGCCAACGGGGTTGGCGCGGGTGGCGGTGGTGCCGGAAGCAGAGACGGCGGCGGCGGTGGAGGCGGCGGTGACGCAGGCGAAGCCTGCGCGCGAAAAGCGGTCTAAAAAGGGATCGGTTTGCGGTGATCCGGCGATCAAGGGGGTGGTTCTGGCGCGGATCAAGGGCCGCGTCAAAGGCTGCGGAGTGGCGGATCCGGTGCAGGTGACCTCGGTGGACGGGGTGCGGCTGAACCCGCCCGCGACGCTGGATTGTGACACCGCGCGGGCGCTGCGGGCCTGGGTGGACAAGGGGATGCGCCCGGCATTCAGGGGCCGCGAAGTGGTGGAGTTGCGGATTGCCGCGCATTACATCTGCCGGCCGCGCAACAACGTCAAAGGCAACCGGATCAGCGAGCATGGGCGCGGCAAGGCGATAGACATCGCGGGGTTCGTGTTTTCCGATGGCAAGGAATGGGCGGTTCTGGGGAATTATAACAAGGAGATCAGGCGCGCGCACAAGGCGGCCTGCGGTATCTTTGGCACCACGCTTGGCCCCGGATCGGATGGCTATCACGAGAACCATCTGCATTTCGACACCGCGAGTTACCGCAGCGGGCCTTATTGCCGCTAGGGGCGGCGGGTTGCTGCCTCCGGTCTTTGTCTAAAGCGGTTTGCCTTCGATCTGAAGCAGATTGAAGGAAATCCGCTCTATTGCAGCCTTGGCGCCGGGCCAAGCGGGATCGGGCCGAGGCGCATCTGGCCTGCGGCCATTTTCAGCGTGACCTCAAGGGTTTCGGGGTCTTTGCCGCCTTCGGCCAGCACTTCCATCGCGCGCTCAACGGTTTTGGCGACGCCGGGCAGCACCAGCCCGGTGGCCACCAGAACTGCGGGCACCTGCCGCCAGCCTTCGATGCGCAGGGCGATTTCGCCTTCGGCGAGGCCGTCGGGCCCGGCGGCAAGCTTGCCCTTGGCGGTGAGTTTGAGGCTGCCCCACAGCAGGCGGGCCTCGCGCAGATCGAGGCTTTGCAGGACGGGGGCGGTTTGGGCTGCGTGGCGGTCAAGCGGCGCGGAAAGCTGGGCGGTGGCATCAAGATGGATGTCTTGCAGTTTCGCGGTCAGACCGGGCTGGCCCGCGAGTGCCGCCAGCACGGCGGCATCGGGGGCGAGGCCGAGCAGGGAAAGCCCGAGGCGGTGGGCGGTGTTTTGGGCGGCATCCTGTTGGGTGGAAAAGGCCAGATGATCGGCCGCAACCGACCAGCCGAGGGACGAGCGCAGGCCAAGGGCGTTACCCGCGACGATGATCTGATAGAGCGCGAGATCAGTGCCGGCGTGCAGTTGCAGGCTGCCGCGCAGGCCGGTTGAGGTGAGGCTAAGGCTTTGTCCGGGAAGGGTAATGCTCTGTTCAGGCGCGAATGCGGCGATCAGGTGCCAGGGCTTCCACGTCATGGTGAACACCTGCACGAAGGGGGCGGACCAGCCGATGCCGCTGGCCGGATCGGCGAGGTTGAGGCCGGTTACCGTCAGATCAAAGCGGTTGGGAAAGCCGCGCACGGCGATATCTTCGGCCTGCGCCACAAGGCCCGGGGCAGATTGCGCGGCGAACCAGTTTTCGGTGCCGCGCTGCATCGCGGTGGAGCCCACCCACCAATATCCGGCCCAAAGCCCCGCCGCGATCAGCAATCCCCATAGCAGCGCGCGCATTTCTGGCCCCTTTTCTTATCCCCTGCCCCCCTTTACACGACGAGCGGCAGGGAGGGCCAGCGGATGCCAAGCCAAATGACACCTGAGGCGCTTTGGGTTTTCGGTTATGGATCGCTGATCTGGAACCCGGAGTTTCCGGTGGCGGAGGCGTGCATCGCGCGGTTGCCGGGCTGGCGGCGCAGTTTCTGCATGCGCTCGATCCATCACCGGGGCACGGTTGACGCACCGGGGCTGGTGCTGGCGCTGGACGAGAGTGCGGGGGCGCAATGTGACGGGGTGGCGTTCCGGGTGATGCCGGGGGCGGAAGATGCGACCATCGCGGCGTTGCGGGAACGCGAACTGATCTCATCCGCCTATCTGGAGCGGCATCTGCCGGTGGACCTTGCGCGCGGCGGGCGGGTGGAGGCGCTGGCCTTTGTGATTGATGCAGCCCACGCGCAATATTGCGGCGGCCTGCCGCTTGAGGAGCAGGCGCAGATCA
>JANNAV010000341.1:0-9910 GCA_031384695.1 Paracoccaceae bacterium | reverse complement strand
CCTGAAAATTCAATCCTCTCTCACAGCACCATTACATCTTTGATCATAATACCTTACGCTATGCCCGAACCCCCGGGCGAACCGTTTGCGGCACGGCAAACCTGCACCGCCATCGAAACCATCGCCGGGGCCCGGCAGCGCGCTACTGGCCGCCGGCCAGAACTGTGCTAGCTCTGCTGTAACGGGAGGTTCTCATGCACATCGCCATCCTCTACGCCTCGGCCTGCGTCATTTTCCTGATCCTTGATGCGCTGATGCTCACCTTCGTCATGCGCCCGCTGTTCGCCCGGCATCTGGGCGGCCTGATGCTGACCGAGTTGCGGCTGCTGCCTGTGGCGGTGTTTTACCTCGGCTATGTGGCTGGGCTGACCTACCTTGTCTCCTGGCCCGCCTTGCGCGCGGGCGATCCGGCAGCGGCGCTGATCCCGGCGGCGATCATCGGTGCCATGGCTTACGGCACCTATGAATTCACCAGCTACACGATCATGAAGGCCTGGCATCCGTCGTTGGTGATCGTGGATGTCGGCTGGGGCACCATCGTGACGGCGCTGGTGGCGGTTGGGTCGGTCTGGATTACCCGCGCCCTGCTTGGGCCGCTGGCAGGCGCGTAACGCCCGGAACCGGCGCTGGAAGCCGCTGCCGATACCGGCTATAAAGCGGCGTTCCAACCCGAAAGCGCAACATGATCCTCTATGGCATCTCCACCTGCGACACCTGCAAGAAGGCCCTCAAGGCCCTGCAAGCCGCTGATAAATCCGTAACTTTTCGCGATATCCGCAGCCATCCGCTTTCCGCCGCCGAAATCGACGTGCTGGTCGGAGAATTTGGCGACCGGGCCATCAACAAACAATCCACCACCTACCGCGCCTTCAGCGATTACCTGAAAGCCTCCGAACCCGAGGTGCAGATCGCTGCCCAGCCCGCCGTGATGAAACGCCCGGTGATCCAGAACGGCACGTCCTGGCACATCGGCTGGGAGCCCGCCACCGAAGCGCTGCTCACCGCCTGAACTGGTCGCCTACAAAAGCCGCAGATCGCCCGCAGATTCCTTGCCATCCCGCCCGGATTGCAACTCGAACCCGATTTTCTGATTGTCCGACAGCGCCTTGAGGCCCGCCCGCTCGACCGCCGAGATGTGGACAAACACATCCTTGCCACCGCTGTCGGGTGCGATAAATCCGTATCCCTTGGTGGCGTTAAACCATTTTACGGTGCCTGTCGGCATGCCGCTTCTCCTATCTCAGCCCCCCCGGGGCGAAATTGCCACGGGCCGTGCAGCAGCAATTCTTGGGCCTTGGGTCAGACAGGCAGCCAGAAACTCTGTCGCAACTGGGCAAATCATGCCAAACCTTGGTCGAAAATCAAGCCCGAACCGAAGCGATTGCGCAACTCGGCCCGCAAGTGATGATCCGGCGGAGGAATTTCAGGCAGGGCGCAGGCCGCAGCCCTTTACCGCCGCAACAGCCGGTCCGCCGACAGAGGCCCCGCACCCCTGATCACCAGCACCAGCAGCACGAACAGCCAAAACGCCCGCTGATCCAACACCAGCGCGCCCGATGCCCGGTCAAACCAGCGGCCGATGGTGGCCGCATCCGCCATATGGCCGTAAACATCCGTCAGGCTTTGCACCAGAATGAACCCTATCATCCCCAAAGCGGCCATCCGCGTCAGCAACCCCAGCACCACCAGCCCGGGCAAAATCACCTCGGCCCAAGCCCCGGCAAGCGCCACCAGATGGTGAAACAGGCTCAACGCATCGGGGTCATAGCCAACCGCCTCAAAGCTTTTGGGGAAGATCTGCGCATAGGCGCCACTGGACAGACTGAACGGGCCACCCTCAAACTTGGTCAGCGCCGAGGCCCAGAAATAACCAAGCAAAACAGCGGCAAACACCGCCCGTGCCAAAGTGGGCAGCAGCCAGTCCGCCGCTTGCAGGCGCAGCGTTGCCCGATCATAGATGGTGAAAACCCGGTTCATCCGTCAACTCCCACGATGGCCTGCCCCTCGATCAGCAGGCCCAGAACGGCCGTCAGATCAAACCTTTGCCCAGCGTCCGCGAGGGCCGCACCCAGGCTTTGCCCCGCCAGAACCGCGCTCAGAAACGCGCCGCCGCCCGCAGGCAGCACCCGCAGCACCGGGTCGAACGCCACGCGCAAAACCACCACATCCTGCCCCCCCGCCACCGGATCCGGCCCGCCGCCGCTGTTGGCCTGCCAGATCATCTGGACAGGCCAGACCGAGCGCACCAGCCGGACCGATGGCTGAAGCCGCAGCCGCGCCGCCCGCAACCCGGCCTCGGGCATCTGCGCCAGCCCATCCGTCGGCACCGCCTGCCCATCCGCCGCATGATAACTTTCGCGGATCGCCTGCTCCAGCCGCGCTACATCGGCAAGATAGCCCAGATGCGCCACTGGCGGAAACTCTGCCAGAAATGCAGGAAATTCAGCACCATAAAGCATCATCAGCGGCGATTTCGGCGGTTGCGCCCGCACGAATACGGCCGCCATCGCCGCGAAAAACGCGTCCCCCACCAGCTTGCGCACCACCGGAAACGAGGCCTCCAGCGCCCGGATCAGGCTGACGGTGACGTTGTTGCGATAAACCGCAAACCGCGCGGGCGCCGGGCGGCCTTCGGGGCCTGTCACCCCTGCGGGCAGCGGGGCGTTGGGGTCAAGCAGGGCCTGCGCGAAAGCATGCTGGCTCATCTGACCAGCCCCAGCACGCCCGCCGCCCGCGCCGCTTCGGCCGCCAGAACCGGCCACTCCGGCACATCATTGTCCCATTCGATCAGCGTCGGTTTCGCGCCCCCCCTGCCGATCACCGCCCGATATAGTTCCCAGACCGGGTCCACCACCGCCGAGCCATGCGCGTCAATCAACAGCCGCGCACCATGATCGTCGGTTGCTTCATCATGGCCGCCAAGGTGGATTTCGCCCACCAGATGCAGAGGAAACGCCTCGACATACCCCAGGGGATCGGTGTTTTGGTTGATCGCCGACACATAGATGTTGTTGATATCCAGCAGCAGCCCACAGCCCGTCCTGCGGGCAATCTCGGCCAGAAAGTCGATCTCGTGCATGTCGGTTTCGGCAAAACCCACATAAAGCGACGGGTTTTCCAGCAGCATCCGGCGGCCCAGAACCGCCTGCACTTCGTCGATATGATCACACACCCGGGCCAGCGTGGCGGCATTGTAGGGCAAGGGCAAAAGATCGTTCAGATAGGCCCCTTCATGGCTTGACCATGCCAGATGTTCCGAAAAACTCGCGGGCATGGCCCGCTCGCACAGGATTTTCAGGCGGGAAAGATGGCCCGGGTCCAGCCGCCCCTCACCGCCAATGGAAAGGCCAACTCCATGGATCGAAAGGGGAAATTTCTCACCCAGATGGCGCAGCTGCGCCAGTGGCCGCCCGCCGTCACCCATGTAGTTTTCGGCATGCACCTCAACCCAGCCCACCGCCCCCGCATCCGCCAGCAGCGCTGAAAAATGCTGGGGTTTATAGCCGACACCGGGCAAGGCAGGCAGGGTGGGGAAGTTCGCATCCAACATGACGGTCTCCGGGCGCATACCCCCTTTGCGATGGGGCTGCCGATCAGCTTTGCGGCAGATCACGCTCCAACGCTTCCAGCGCGCCCACCCGCCCGTCCGGCAGCGCAATCGTGGTGCAGGTGCCCGCCGGGACCAGCTTCCAAGAATTGCCCTGATAATCCACCGTCGAGGTGCCCGCACAGGTGGTGCCCGCCCCTGCAGCACAATCGTTCTGCCCTGCCAAAGCCACGCCAAAGCACTTGTCGCCCGCAGCCGCCGTGGCGGTGGTGGCTTGAGCCGCCAATGCGGCGGCAAAAGCCCCGGCGATGGCAAATGTTTTCATCTGATACGACATGGTTTGATCCTTCTGCGTTGCGGTGTGGGTCTGTTGGTCTGATGTCTGAACTTAAGCGGCTGCGGGTTTCAAATGCCAATCACGACAGCGTGGGCCACGGGGCTGTGAACCGTTGCAACAACCGGTTACAGCACAAGCCCTTTTGGCGGCAATCCACCGCCAGGGCGCAGTTTTTCCGTTATCTTACAAACCGCTACGCACCGGCTGGCATGACCGCCGCCGTGCCAAACTCGGCCACCGCCTGTGCCAGACCGATCACGTCGGTTCGGGTATCGCCCAGCCTGCGCACCGAAACCGTCCGCTCCTCAACCTCTTTCATGCCAATCGCCAGAATCACCGGCACCTTGCCCACCGAATGCTCGCGCACCTTGTAGTTGATCTTTTCATTGCGGGTATCGGCTTCGGCCCGCACCCCGGCCCGCTGCAACGCCTGCACCACTTCGGCCACATAGCCATCCGCTTCCGAGACGATCGAGGCCACCACCACCTGACGCGGCGCCAGCCAGAACGGCAGTTTACCGGCGTAATTCTCGATCAGAATGCCGATGAACCGCTCGAAACTGCCCAGAATGGCGCGGTGCAGCATATAGGGGTGGTGTTTCGCGCCATCAATCCCGACATATTCCGCCCCCAACCGCGTCGGCGTGTTGCCGTCCACCTGAAAAGTGCCGCATTGCCATTTGCGGCCAATCGCATCGGTCAGCTTGAAATCCAGCTTTGGCCCGTAAAACGCCCCCTCACCGGGATCAATCTCATAGGCGTTGCCGGTTTTCCGGATCGCATTCTCCAGCGCCGATTCCAGCTTGTCCCACGTCGCATCCGAGCCGATCCGCACATCGGGGCGGGTAGAAAGTTTGATCTCGAAAGACCCGAACCCCAGATCCTTGTAAACCGAAGCCAGCAGCGCGATGAAATTGGCGCATTCCACTTCGATCTGATCCTCGGTGCAAAAGATATGCGCATCGTCCTGAGTAAAGCCCCGCACCCGCATCAACCCGTGCATCGAGCCTGAGGATTCGTAGCGGTGACAAGCGCCAAACTCCGCCAACCGCAACGGCAGATCGCGGTAAGACTTCAGCCCCTGATTGTAAACCTGCACATGGCAAGGGCAGTTCATCGGCTTCAGCGCATTGATCCGCTTTTCCTTTGCCCCGTCCTCGTCCACCTCCACCAGAAACATGTTCTCGCGGTAGGCCTCCCAATGGCCTGATTTCTCCCACAAAACCCGGTCCACCACTTGCGGCGTGCGAATTTCCTTGTACCCCGCCACCCGCAACCGCCCGCGCATGTAATCCTCCAGCGCGCGGTACACCGTCCAGCCATTCGGATGCCAGAACACCATCCCCGGCGCTTCTTCCTGCAGGTGGAACAACTCCATCTCGCGCCCCAGCTTGCGGTGATCGCGCTTGGCGGCCTCCTCCAGCATGGTCATATGCGCCTTCAGATCGTCGCGGTTGCGGAATGCCACACCGTAAATCCGCTGCAACATCGGGCGCGTCGCATCGCCAAGCCAGTAGGCCCCGGCAATCGAGGTCAGTTTGAACGCATCGGCGGGCACTTGGCCCGTGCTTGCCAGATGCGGCCCCCGGCAGAAATCCTGCCAGTTCCCGTGCCAGTACATCCGCAAATCCTCGCCCTCGGGGATGCGGTTGATCAGTTCCACCTTGAAAGGCTCGCCCTTGGCCTCGTAAAACGCAATCGCCCGCGCCCGATCCCAAAGCTCGGTTTTCACCGCTTCGCGGGCGTTGATGATCTGCTTCATGCGGGCTTCGATGGTGCCCAGATCTTCGGGCGTAAACGCCTCGGTCCTGTCGAAATCGTAAAACCAGCCATAATCGCGCACCGGCCCGATGGTAACGCGCGCGTCGGGCCACAACTCCTGCACCGCGCGCGCCATGATGTGCGCCAGATCATGCCGGATCAGTTCCAGCGCCGGGGCGTCATCGGCCATGGTGTTGATCGCGATGCGGGCATCGCCCGGAATCGGCCATTGCAGATCGAAATGCGCATCGTTCACCTGCGCCGAGATCGCCTTCTTCGCAAGGCCCGGCGCGATGGAAAGCGCCACTTCGGCGGGCGTCACGCCCACCGGATATTGCTGCACGCGGCCATCAGGGAAAGTCAGTGAAATCTGGGACATGGCTGTCCTCCTCGTCAGTTTGGCGCCTACGAAACGCCCGATTGCAAGTATGTTCGCACGGGTTTTGCGCCGCTGGCATGGCGTTGTCAACCGCCCGGCGCTATGCTGGGCCAAAGTTGGAGGAACCATGTCGGACCTGCATCACCTGCAAACCCCGCAAGGCCGCCGCCTTGCCTGCCACCCGCTTGCCGGGCGCGGGCCGGGGTTGGTGTTTCTGGGCGGTTTCCGGTCAGACATGACCGGCAGCAAGGCGCTGCATCTGGCCGCTTGGGCCGCCCACCAAGGCCGCGCCTTCCTGCGGTTTGATTATTCCGGCCACGGCGCCTCCTCGGGCGATTTCCTCGATGGCTGCATCGGCGATTGGGCCGAAGACGCCCGCGCGGCGATTGAAGCCCTTACCGAAGGGCCGCAGATTCTGGTCGGCTCGTCGATGGGCGGCTGGATTTCGCTGCTGCTGGCCCGCGCCATGCCGCAGCGTATCCACGCCCTGATCGGCATTGCTGCCGCCCCCGATTTCACCGAAGACAGCATGTGGGATGATTTTACCCCCGAACAGCGCGCCACCCTGCTGCAAACCGGCGAAATCACGCTGCCATCTGAATATTCCGCCGAACCTTACCGCATCACCCGGCGGTTGATCGAGGATGGGCGGCGGCATCTGGTGCTGCGCAGCCCCCTCAACCTGCCCTTCCCGGTGCGGCTGTTGCAGGGCACCGATGATGCCGATGTGCCGGTTTCGGTGGCGCTGCGGCTGCTGAACCGCGCCACCGGCCCCGATATCCGCCTGCAACTGGTCAAAGGCGCCGATCACCGCTTTTCAACCCCGGCCTGTCTTGCGATGATCACGGCGACGCTGGATGAACTTTGTGAGGGAGGCTGCGATGCGGCGCACGGGTAAATGGCTTGGACGGGCAATCGTTGTACTTTTCCTGCTTTTCGGCATCGCATGGGCCTTGGCCCCCGTCGAGCCGTTAGATCGTGAAATCAGCTTTGATCCCAACGCTTTGGGTGCTGATCTTGATGCCTATCTGCTTGCCTCTGAACAGCAGTTTTCCGATATCATCCCGGGTGCCGCCAAGCGCATCGTCTGGGCCGGTGCCAAAGGCGCGAAAACCCCGCTGGCGGTGATCTATCTGCACGGCTTTTCCGCCACTGCCGAGGAAATCCGCCCGGTGCCGGATCAGATCGCGGCGGCTCTGGGGGCGAACCTGTTCTTCACAAGGCTGGCGGGCCATGGGCGCGGCAGCGCGGCGATGGCAGAGCCCCTCGCGGGCGACTGGATCGAGGATCTGGCCGAGGCGATGGCGATCGGCCGTCGTTTGGGCGACCGGGTTCTGGTGATCGCCACCTCCACCGGCGGCACTTTGGCCGCGATTGGTGCCGCCGATCCTGCGCTGGCCGAAGGTCTTGCCGGCATCGTGATGATCTCGCCGAATTTCGGGGTGAAACCACTGGCGGGCAAGATCCTCGATCTGCCCTTCGCCCGCAACTGGGGCCCGCTGGTGGCAGGCGCCACCCGCAGCTTTACCCCCGCCAACGAGGGGCAGGCCAGATACTGGACCACCTCATACCCCACCACCGCCCTGTTCCCGATGGCGGCTCTGGTGCGCGCCGCCCGCAAGGTTGATCTCGCCGCCGCCAAAGCACCGCTGCTGGTGCTGTATTCCCCGCAGGATCAGGTGGTTGATCCCGCCAAAACCCTCGCCACCCTCGCCACTTGGGGCGGGCCGATCCAGACCATACCGCGCGAAATGGGCCCCGGCGATGATGCGTTCGCGCATGTGATCGCAGGCGATATCCTGTCGCCGGGCCAAACCGAACCCACGACTGCCCTGATCCTCGATTGGGCCAAAGGTCTATGACCGGCGAGCCGGTGGTCTTCATCCCCGGCCTGATGGCCGACGCGCGCCTGTTTCTGCCACAGATGGTGCGGCTGGGCGCGGCGCGGCCCACCCATGTGCTGCTGCCGACCATGGCCGACACCGTAGAACAGATGAGCGATCTGGCGCTTCCCGGTCTGCCTGCCAAATTCGCGCTGGTGGGCCACGGCCTTGGCGGCGATCTGGCGCTGGATATCATCCGCCGCATCCCCGACCGCGTCACCCGCGTGGCCCTGCTTGCCACCGATCCGCTGTCAGAACCGCCGCAGGTTTCCGCCGCCCGCGAGGCGCGGATGGTGGCCGCCCGCAGCGGCCGTCTGGCCGAAGCCATAGCCGACGAGATCCCTGCCACCGCCCTCGCCGATACCCCTTGGCGCGACGAAATTCTGGCCTTGATGCAGGATATGGCCCTCAACCTGGGCGAGGGAGTATTCCTGCGCCAGTCGCGCGCCCTGCAGCGCCGACCGGATCAGCAAAAGACCATGCGCCGGGTGAAACTGCCCGCCCTGATCATCGCGGGCGCGGCTGACAGCATCGTGCCGCTGCGCCGCTCGGAATTCACCGCCGGGCTGATGCCGTTCGGCAAACTGCTGATCATCGCCGACGCCGGGCACCTGTCGCCGCTGGAGCAGCCCGAGGCGGTCAGCGATGCGCTGGAAACCTTCCTTACCGGGCCGGTTTTACTGCGTTAAGCCGCCTCACCTTCGGCGCCTCGGCGGTATTGGCGTCGATGAAGTTCAACACCAGTGGCCGGATGTTCAGCCGCCAGGATTTCCCGGCAAAGATGCCATAATGCCCGGCCTCCGGCTCCAGATGCTGGGCCTTTTTCGCGTCGGGCAGGCCGGTCAGCATCGCCAGTGCCGCCACGCATTGGCCGGGTGCCGAAATATCGTCCTCCGCCCCTTCCACCGTCATCACCGCCACTTTGGTGATCGCACCGATATCCACCTTCTTGCCCGCCACCACGAAAGCATTCTGCGCAATCTCGCGGTTCTTGAACACCCGCTCCACGGTGGAAAGGTAAAACTCCGCCGTCATGTCCATCACCGCCAGATATTCATCATAAAACCGGTTGTGCGAATCGTGGTCCGACGCGTCCCCCCGCGCGGTGCGCAGGATCTGCTCGCTGAACGCCTTCGAGTGCCGCTCGGCGTTCATCGACATGAAACTTTGCAACTGCAACAACCCCGGATACACCATCCGCCCCGCACCCTTGTGCTGAAAACCAACCCGCTGAATGGCGATCTGCTCCAACTGGCCCATGGTGATGCGGCGGCCAAAGTCGGTGACATCGGTGGCGGCGGCGTCCGGGTCCACCGGGCCGCCGATCAGGGTCAGGCTGCGCGGCTGGGCGTTGGGATCTTCGGCCGCAAGGTACGCGGTAGCGGCAAGGGTCAGGGGGGCGGGCTGGCACACCGCGATCACATGGCTGTCGGGGCCAAGTTCGCGCATGAAATCAACCAGATACAGCGTGTAATCCTCGATATCGAACTTACCTGCCGATACCGGCACATCGCGGGCATTGTGCCAATCGGTGATGAAAACATCGCAATCGGGCAGCAGGCTGGTGACGGTAGAGCGTAGCAGGGTCGCGTAATGCCCCGACATCGGTGCCACCAGCAGCACCTTGCGCGCCATCGGCGCCCGCCGGCGCACATGAAACTGCACCAGACTGCCGAACGGCTTTTCCATGACGGTGTTCACGTCAATCAGATGGTCTTGCCCGTCCGGCCCCACGATCGACCGGATGCCCCAGTCAGGCTTCACCACCATCCGCGCAAAGGTCCGCTCGGTCACTTCACCCCAGGCGGCGGCCAGCGGCAGCATCGGGTTCATCGACAGCGCGAAGGCCGGATACGACGCCATTGCGCGGGCGGTTGCCCCCATCCAGGCCTGCGTGTTACGCGCGCTTTCCATCAGGTCATAGGTCATCATATACTTCATCACGTTTCCTCGGATGGGGAAGGGGCCCCGGCCCGTCTTGGTATGCCACCCGTCGCATGCCA
>JANNAV010000305.1:0-2643 GCA_031384695.1 Paracoccaceae bacterium | reverse complement strand
GGGCCAGAACGCCTTCACCCGCAACACCGCCTCGTCCCGGAACGCCTTGGCATCCAGCCGCCCGATGATCTGATCGCCCTCCAGCACCGGGAAAACATAGTACCCGTAAACCCGCTTCGGCTCCGGCACGAACACCTCGATCCGGTAGTGAAAGCCGAACAGAAATTCGGCCCGGTCGCGGTCGCGCAACGCCGGATCGAAGGGTGACAGAATGCGCAGGCCCGCCGATACCTGCGGCACCGCGTCCAGCACATCGGGCCGGGCCAGCATGCGTCGGCGCGCGCCATCGCAGCCTTCAACCTCGATCCCGATCACAGCACCCGAGGCCAGCGCCGCCGCACACCAGCCCTTCGCCTCGTCCGGGCGCACTGCTTTCCAATAGGCGCGGATCTCGCCCGGCGTGGCAAAGCCCAGATGGTCCAGCGCCGATGCGCAGGCCCAATCCACCATCGCCGCCTCATCCGGCACACCAGCCAGATGCGCCGCAGGGATCACCCGCTCGGTCAGATCATAGATCTTCTGAAAGCCCTGCCGCCCCGCCACCGCCAGATGCCCGGTGCGCCATAGCCATTCCAACGCGGTTTTTGACGGATGCCAGTCCCACCAGCCGCCCTTGCCCCGCGCCTCGCCCTGCCCGACATCCGAAGTGGTCACCGGCCCCTCGGCCTCAATGCGCCGCAGGATCGTCTCGAACTGCACCTCATAGCCATCGCGGAACCAGCTTTTCCAGTTGCTGTGCAGCCGCTGGGCGTCGCGGCCAAACCGGTGATGCCAATAGGGATGCAACCCGATCGGCAACAATGACGCGTCATGCGTCCAATGCTCGAACAGCCCCCGCTCGCCCTCCGTCAACTGTTTCAGCGCCTCGGGGCGATAAGAATGCCTGCGCGACCACAGAATCATGTGATGCGCCCGCGCCACGGTGTTGATGCTGTCCACCTGCACAAAACCGATGCGCCCGATCAAGTCCGCCAGCGCCGCCCCCCGCGCAAGACCAACCGGCGCCTCGCCAAGGGCGTGCCGCGCCAGAAACAGACGTCGGGCGGCAGTGTTGCTCAGGAACGGCATGTGCATCGGCAAGTGCTAGCAGCCCCAACCGGGCTTTGCCAAGGTGCCACACGCCCGGCGCTCGCATAGGCCGGTATCCGCGATCAGACAGAACATTCCCGTGCGCCAAACGGCATCAATTGCTAAGGTCAGCTATGCGGGACAATGCTGACGTTCAGGATTGACCAAAACGCTACATGTTGTAGCGTTCGAAGTAAGAGCGGTTTAACAGCCGACGCGGACGTCACGCCGGAAGCCACTTCCGTGTCCATCCCGACAGTTTGGAGGCTTCATGAAGTTTCGATACGTCATTGTGGCATGTCTTCTGGTCTTGGCACTTCTGCAATCCGCAGCCGCGCGGGTTCAAAGAGACGAGAAAACAGATAAACTGGTCAAAGGTGCCACAAATGCCTTGTTTGAACTGTTGCCAAAGAACGATTTTGAAGCTGCACGTGCCTTTATGGCGGACGAACTCGCAGCGATTACTTCTTTGGAAGACTGGAAGAAACTGCGAAGGCAGATAGCTTTAGATGCCGGTTCAACACCAGGATATACGGCTTACCAAACGACATACTATGAGAAGAATACTCTATTGGCTGCAGTCGACTTTTATGGTCAGGCGGCCAGGCCAGATACTTATGTATGTGGTTTCGTCGTCTGGGAAATTGTTGAAAACAAGGAAATTGGGTTTATTCGCCTTGAAGAGAACGTCGTGTCCGTGGCTGTCTTCAAAAGCATGCCTCAACAGCAAGCGGCGCAACTCTTGACTAATTTCAGGTGCCCGGTCCCTTTCATCGAAAAAGTGTTAGGGGTCGCCGTTCGGTAGCCAAAAATGGCTTGGTTTCGGTCGTCAATTGGTGGCTGCTGAAGGCTCCAAGCTATCCTTGAGTATCTTATGTCAGGTGGCGAACACTATCCCCGGTCAACCACTTGCGCTAGCCTTCGCGCCATGGCCGTGAACCCGCGATCTTTCACTCCAAAGCTGCCATCCGCCCGCAGCCTGCGGATCGGCAGCGGCCTGATCCTGTTTGCTTTCGCCACCACCCACCTGCTGAACCACGCGCTTGGCCTGATCTCCATCGACGCGATGAACGCCGCGCAAGATCTGCGCACCACCATCACCCGCTCGGTTCCCGGCACCGCCATCCTGCTGGCGGCGGCCCTGGTCCATATGCTGCTTGGCATCGGCAAATTTCTGCAACGGCGCAACTGGCGCGGCCCATGGGGGGCGGTGGTGCAACTTGGCTTTGGCCTGCTGATCCCGCTGCTGCTGGCGCGCCACATCATCGGCACCCGCATCGCGCATCAACTTTACGGCGTTGATGACAATTACACCTATGCGCTGTTCGTGATGTGGCCAAACGAGGCGTGGCGGCAGGGCGCGCTGATCGTGCTGGTCTGGGGGCATGGCATCATTGGCCTGCACGCCTGGCTGCGGCTGAAACCCTGGTATGGCCGCTGGCAAGTGGTGCTGGCGATGCTGGCCGCCCTGATCCCGGCGCTGGCCTTCGCCGGCTTTGCGGTGGCCGGGCGCGAGGTGCGGCTGACCGGCGATTTCGTCAGCCCCTTCACCGATCCGGCGCAGATCGCGACGCT
>JANNAV010000001.1:0-8585 GCA_031384695.1 Paracoccaceae bacterium | reverse complement strand
CATCCCGATGGCCCTGCCCGGCGATGCAATCACGGCGCTGCACCGCGCGGGCGTGATCCCTGACCCCTATTTTGGCCGCAACGAGTATGATCTGCGCTGGATCGCCGATGCCGGTTGGGTGCTGACCCGCGAGGTGGACCTTCCCCGCACCGATCTGGAACTGGTGATCGACGCGCTGGATACATTGGCGCAGGTCTGGCTGAACGGCACATGCGTGCTGCGCGCCGACAACGTCTTTCGCACCCACCGGGTTGATGTCGCAGGTGCCGCACGGCTGGGCCGCAACCAGTTGGAAATCCGCTTCCCGCCGCTGACGCCCGAGGCAAACGCCCGGCAGGCGGCCCAGCCGTTTCCGGTGCCCTATCATCAGGCCAATTGCCCGATCCCCAACGGCAACATGCTGCGCAAACCGCAATGCGATTTCGGCTGGGATTGGAACATCGCGCTGGCCCCCTTCGGCATTTATGGCGCCATCGGTTTCGCCCTGCCCGGCCCGCGCCTTGAAGGCGTGGTGATCGAACAGGCCCATGGCGACGGCTTTGTCGATGTGACCATCACCCCGCATATGGCGAATTTTACCGGCCCCGTCACCCTGTCGCTCTGCGGCATCACCGCCAAAACCACTGCCAACACTGCCGCCAGCCTGCGCATCAACGACCCCGCACTTTGGTGGCCCGCAAGTCTTGGCCCCCAACCCATGCACGATCTGACCATAAGCTTTGCCGGGCAAACGGAAACCCGCCAGATCGGCCTGCGCGCGCTTGATCTTGTCACCACGCCCGATGCCACCGGCGCGGGCTTCAAATTCCGCGTCAACGGCCATGATGTGTTCGCGCGCGGTGCCAACTGGATTCCCGCCGACGCGCTGGCGGGTCGGATAACGCCCCAAGCCACCCGCGATCTGCTGCAATCGGCGGTCGATGCCAACATGAACATGATCCGCATCTGGGGCGGCGGGCGCTATGAGCCGGACTGGTTCTATGCGCTCTGTGACGAGTTGGGCCTGATGGTCTGGCATGATTTCATGTTCGCCTGCCATCTTTACCCCTCAACCCCCGAATTTCTGGCCGAAGTGGCGGGCGAGGTGCGCGAGGCCGCCCTCAGGATCGGCCACCACGCCTGCGTGGCCCTTTGGTGCGGCGATAACGAACTGCTGGGCGCCCTGACGTGGTTTGACGAATCGCGCCAGAACCGCGACCGCTATCTTGTCAGCTATGACCGCCTGAACCGCACCATCGAGCAGGCGTTGAAGGCCGTGGCACCGCATGCCAACTGGTGGCCCTCCAGCCCCTCGCCCGGCCCGATGAGCTTTGGCGACGCCTGGCACAACGCCAGCGCCGGCGACATGCACTTCTGGAGCGTCTGGCACGAGGGCCGCGATTTCGATCATTACCGCGATGTAAGGCCCCGCTTTTGCTCCGAGTTCGGCTTTCAATCCTATCCCAGCATGGCGGTGATCGCCCGCTTTGCGGGTCCGCAGGATTGGAACATTGCCTCGCCGGTGCTGGAATCGCATCAGAAAAACGCCGGTGGCAACGCCCGGATCGCCGAAACCATGTTCCGCTATTTCCGCTTTCCCACCCGCTTTGCCGATTTCGTCTGGCTGTCGCAAATTCAGCAGGGTCTGGCGATCAAAACCGCCGTCACCCAGTGGCGCAGCCTGAAACCGCATTGCATGGGCGCGCTTTACTGGCAGTTGAACGATACCTGGCCGGTGTGCTCGTGGTCCAGCCTCGATCATGGCGGCGGCTGGAAACTGCTGCACCACATGGCGCGCGATTTCTTCGCGCCGGTCACGATTGTCGCGGTGCCAAAAGACGGCGGCTGGCGGCTTTGCGGCGTGAATGACACCCGCGCGCCCGCAAGTCTGCACATCACCCTCTGCGCCGTGGCGATGGACGGCAGCATCCGGCCCCTCTGGCAGGGTGCGGCCACCATCGGCCCGGATGCGGCGCAAGAGATCACCCGCGTCGCCCCCGAAGCCCTGCAAAACGGCGAGATTCTGCATTGGTCATGGGCCGGTGACGGCTTTGAGGGCGCCGACCACATCGCGCCAAAACCCTATAAATCCTATGATCTCTGCCCCTCAGGTCTGGCGCTTCACGCGCAGAGAACCGAAACTGGCTGGGCGATCACCCTTTCCACGCAGGCCCTGTCGCTGTTTGCAACGGTTGTCGCCGATCAGCCGGGCCGCTTTTCGGCCAACGCCGTCATGGTGCTGCCCGGCGCGCCACAAACGGTGCAATTCACCCCGGAAGGCAGCACCGGCCCCACCTTTACCTGCCGCGATCTGCACAGCGCCACCTACGCCCACATATAGCCCCAAAGGCATCAGAGGATCACATGACCAGCTTTTCCTATCAACTCTACTCCTCGCGCAACTTCGCACCGCTCGCGGGTACTCTGGCGATGCTGGCCGCCCATGGCTATGCCTCGGTCGAAGGCTATGGCGGTGTTTACGGCGATCCGGCGGGCCTCGCGGCCATGCTGCGCGCCAATCGCCTGACCATGCCCACCGGCCATTTCGGCCTGTCGGACCTTGAAGATGATCTGGCGGGCTGCCTCGCCACCGCCAGAACCCTTGGCCTGAAATTCATCTATTGCCCCTACCTTCTGCCCGCCGACCGCCCCACCACCGCCGCAGGCTGGCAGGCGTTGGGGGCCCGCCTGCAAACCGCCGGCGCGCCCCTGATCGCCGCAGGCTACCGTTTTGGCTGGCACAACCATGATTTCGAATTCGCCCCCCTGCCCGATGGCACGCTGCCGCAAGACCATATCTTTGCCGGCGGCCCGGGTCTGGAATGGGAAATTGATATCGCCTGGATCGTTCGTGGCGGCGGCGATCCGCTGGCGGCAATCGCCAGACACGGGCCACGGATCAGCGCGGTTCACCTCAAGGATATCGCCCCCGCAGGCCAGAATGCCGCCGAAGATGGCTGGTGCGATGTGGGCTCCGGCACCGTCGATTGGCCCGCCATCATGGCGCCCCTGCGCCAGACAGCTTGCGCGAATTTCATCATGGAACACGATAATCCCGCCGATCATTCCCGCTTTGCCGGGCGCTCGCTGCTGGCTGCGAAAGGCTTCTGAACATGGATAAACTGGGCATCGGCATCATCGGCTGCGGCAATATCTCGACCACCTATTTCACCCTTGCGCCAAAGTTCAAGGGCCTGATGTTGCGCGCCTGCGCCGATGTGAACATGGCGGCGGCGGTGGTGAAAGCCGCCGAATACAGCGTGCAGGCCCAATCGGTGGAAGATCTGCTGGCCAACCCGGCAGTGGACGTGGTGATCAACCTCACCGTCCCTGCCGCGCATTTCGCCATTTCCAAAGCGGCGCTGCTGGCGGGCAAACATGTGTGGTCGGAAAAGCCGCTGGTGCTGTCGATGGCCGAGGGGCTGGAGTTGCAGCACCTCGCGCTTGCGGGCAACCTGCGGGTCGGCTGCGCCCCCGATACCTTTCTGGGTGGCGCGCATCAGTTCGCCCGGCACATGATCGAAGAGGGCAGGTTTGGCCGCATCATCGCCGGTGCCGCCGCCGTGATGGGCCATGGCATGGAGGCATGGCACCCCAACCCGGATTTCTTCTTCCTGCCCGGCGGCGGCCCGATGCTCGACATGGGCCCCTATTACATCGCCAACCTGATCAACCTGATCGGCCCGGTCAAGCGCGTCGCGGCCCTCGCCAACGCCACCTTCGCCACCCGCACCATCACCTCCGCGCCCCGCCACGGCGCGGTGATCCCGGTAAAAACCGCCACCAACATCCATGCCCTGCTGGAGTTCACCAACGGCGCCACCGTCACCCTCTCCACCTCCTGGGATATCTGGGCCCACAAACGCAGCCATATGGAGCTATACGGCAGCGAAGGCTCGGTGTTCCTGCCCGATCCGAATTTCTTCGGTGGCAAGGTAGAGATTGCGGGCAACGACGGCCTGATCCGCGAGGCCGCCCTCTGGGATCACCCTTTCGCCATCCCCAACCAGAGCCATGGCACCCAGGAACACGCCAACTACCGCTCGGCTGGCCTCGCCGATATGGCGCAGGCTATCGACCAGAACCGCGATCACCGCTGCTCGCTGGACCGCACTCTGCACGGCGTCGAAGTGATGCTCGCGGTCCTGCAATCAGGCGAAGAAGGCCGCTTCATCACCCTGCAAACCACCTGCACCCAGCCAGCCCCCTTAGGCCCAAGCGAAGCCATGTCCTTACTGACCTGATCCGGCTTCTTTACTGCCCAAATATCCCGGGGGTCCGGGGGCTGGCCCCCGGCTTGCCCCCAAACTTTGTGCCCCCGAACTCAGTGCCCCAGAATCTGGCTCAAAAACAGCTTGGTCCGCTCGCTCTGCGGGTTGTTGAAAAACTCGCGCGGCTCGTTCTGCTCAACGATCTGGCCCTGATCCATAAAGATCACCCGGTTCGCCACCGCTTGCGCAAACCCCATCTCATGCGTCACGCAGATCATCGTCATGCCTTCTTCGGCCAGCTGGATCATTGTATCCAGCACCTCCTTGATCATCTCGGGGTCCAGCGCCGAGGTCGGCTCGTCAAACAGCATGATGCGCGGCTTCATGCACAAAGACCGCGCAATCGCCACCCGCTGCTGCTGACCACCCGACAACTGACCGGGGTATTTATGCGCCTGCTCGGGGATCTTCACCTTGCCGAGGAAATGCATCGCCACCTCTTCCGCCTCTTTCTTCGGCGTCTTGCGCACCCAGATCGGCGCCAGCGTCAGGTTTTCCAGAATCGTCAGATGCGGGAACAGGTTGAAGTGCTGAAACACCATCCCAACTTCGGACCGCACCTTGTCGATGTTCTTCAGATCCGAGGTCAGCTCGGTGCCATCGACGATGATCTGCCCTTGCTGATGCTCTTCCAGCCGGTTCACACAGCGGATCAGCGTCGATTTGCCCGAACCCGAAGGCCCGCACACCACGATCCGCTCGCCCCGGTTCACGGTGACGTTGATATCGCGCAGCACATGAAAGGTGCCGTACCATTTGTTCATGCCGGTGATCTGGATCGCGACCTCGTCAGAGACGCTCATTTTGCTGCGTTGGATAGCGGCTTCGGCCATGGGGCGCTCCTTAACGGTGATCGGTTTTCAGCTTGTTTTCAAGGTACATCGAGTACCGCGACATGCTGAAACAGAAGATGAAAAACAAGAATCCGACAAAGATGAACAACTCCCAGTAAAGTCCGTTCCAGTTCTGATTGGCCCGGATCGAGCTCATCAGTTGCAACGGATCCTGCAGCGAGATGAAGGACACCAGCGTGGTATCCTTGAACAACCCGATGAACTGGCCGACGATGCCGGGGATCGACACTTTAAGCGCCTGCGGCATGATGATCTGCCGCTGTGCCTGCCAGTAATCCAGGCCCAGCGCATCGGCGGCCTCATACTGCCCGCGCGGCAAGGCGGCCAGACCACCCCGGATCACCTCGGCCATATAGGCCGCCGAAAACAGTGTCACCATGATGATCACGCGCACGATCACATCAAACTCGGTGCCCGGCGGCAGGAAGTAATTCAGCAAAAGCGAGGCCACGAACAACAGCGTGATCAGCGGCACCCCGCGAATGCCCTCGATAAACGCCACGCAGGTGGCCTTCACCACCAGCAAATCCGATTGCCGCCCCAAGGCCAGCAACACGCCGATCGGCAGGGAAAAGGCGATGCCGGAAAGCCCGATCACCGCCGAAAGCAGAAAGCCGCCGAACACATCCGATTGCAACTGCGTCAGGCCAAGCGGCAGCACCGAATTCACCGCGTCGGCCACTGGCGCGCAGAGATAAAGCCACCAGACAACCGGCACCACAATCGCCGCAATGATGCCCGCAAGCCCGCTCACCGGCGTGATGAACCGGAACGCCAGATAGCTTAGCGCAAAGGCCAACAGAATCATCACCGGCAGCCAGACAGTGCCGCCCCACAGCAGCCAGAATGCCACCGCCGGATAGGCCGCCGAAAACCACAACAACCCGCGCGGCACCCAGGAAAACAGGATCGGGCCCAGCGCCACCAGCATCAGAACCAGGGCCAGCGTCGGGCGCCAGTACAGATCACGCGGGTAAAAGCCGAACAAAATCTGCTGCCAGCGTTCGCGAACCACGGCGAAACACGCGCCTTTGGCACCCTCGCCATAGTTGCGGGCAATGATCTCGCGGCACTCGGTCAGTGAACCCGCGTTCCAGACGGAATGCAGCAACCAGCCTCCGATACCGCTGACCAGCATGTAGACCACCACCACCGAGGCCAGCGTGAGGAAGCTGTTGAGCCATGACGAGAACAGGTTCTCGCGCATCCAGCGCACCGCGCCCACCTGCGAACTTGGGGCTTTTTGCTGCGGCAGCATGGCGCTGCGGACATAAAGATTCTGGGTCATCTCAACGCTCCTTCAACGCGATGCTGCTGTTATAGACGTTCATCAAAGCCGAAATGATCAGGCTGATGGTCAGATAAATCCCCATCAGCAACATCATGCACTCCAACTCGCGCCCGGTCTGGTTCATGGTGATACCGCCCAGCGTGGCGCGCAGATCCATGTAACCCACCGCAATCCCCAGCGAAGTATTCTTGGTGATCGACAGATATTGCGAGATCATCGGCGGCACGATGATGCGCAATGCCTGCGGCAGGATCACCAGCCGCGTCGCCTGCCCCTGCCCAAGACCCAGCGCCAGCGCCGCCTCGGTTTGCCCGCGCGAAATCGCCTGCACCCCACCGCGCACGCTTTCGCAGATATAGGTGCCGGAATAGATCGACAGCGCCAGCCACATCGCGATCAGCGAGTTGCGCGCCTGCAACCCGCCGCTGAAATTGAAGCCTTTCAACTCGGGGTAGCCAAGGTGCAGCCCAAGCGCCAGTTTCAGCGCCAGTATCGGCAAGATCAGGATCGCCGCCGATTTCCACCATGTCACCGGCCGCTCGCCCGTGGCATTTTGCACCACGGTGGCGTGGGCCTGCAACTTGCGATACCCCCAGACGCTGGCAAACAGCACCACCAGTATCGCCAGCATGTTGTTGCTCACCGCGCCGATACCGATGTTGGTCTCGCCCAGCGAGCGCTCGAACAGCGGCTCGGGCATGTAGAGACCCCGGTTGGTGAGGGCAAAAGAATCGAACAAAGCCATCGAGGCTGTGGGGTTTTCGCCGCGAAACTCTTTCGGCTCGGGCATGCTGACCGAAAAGATGGCGCTGACAAGGATCATCCACAGCACCACCGGCACGTTGCGGAACAGTTCCACGTAAACCACCATCAGCCGCGCCACGATCCAGTTTTTCGATAACCGCAGGATGCCCGCAAACACCCCGATCAGGGTGGCCAGCACGCAGGTGATGAACGCCAGCAGGGCCGTGTTCAGCAGGCCCACCAGCAAGGCGCGGCCATGGCTGCTGTCATTGGTATATTCAATCAGGGTCTGGTTGATGTCATAGCCGGATCGCACCCACAGAAAGCCGAAATCGAAATCCTTGCCCTTGATGTGCAGGTTGTGGATGGTGTTCGCCACCAGCCAACCCAGAAACAGCACCAGCAGCGCCAGAAACACCACCTGAATGGTCCACGAACGATAGCGCGTATCGTAAAGCAACATGCCAATGCGGAAGGCGGGCTTGGGCGCGTCCATCGCAAGTGTCATTGGTAACCCCCTGTTTTTCCCCCGGGCTCGGTCCATGGAATGCCTGCTTGTGCAGGTCGGCCGGCGCAGGTTGAACGCTGATCAGATGGAAGAAGGGGCGCACCGATGGTGCGCCCCTGTTCAGTTCAGATCACCGGAACGGCGGCGAGTACTGCAACCCGCCCTGGGTCCACAGCGCGTTCAGACCGCGCGACAGACCAATCGGGGTGGCCTCGCCGATATTGGCCTCGAAGATCTCGCCATAGTTGCCGCCAGCGCTGATCGCGCGCACGGCCCAGTCCTTGTCCAGACCCATCATCGCCCCCAACTCGCCTTCCGTACCCAAAAGACGATTGATTTCGGGGTTCGGCCCGACGGCTGCGCCCATTTCCTTGACGTTGGCCGAGGTGATGCCGAATTCTTCGGCCGCAATCAGCGCGTCAAAAGTAAAGCGAACGATATCGGCCCACTGGTTATCCCCATGCCGCACCACCAGTGCCAGCGGCTCTTTCGAGATGATTTCCGGCAGGATGATATGCTCGGCGGCATCGGCAAAGGTTGCCCGCGTGGCGGCCAGACCCGAAGCATCCGTGGTGTAAACGTCGCAAGCACCCGAGGAATACTGCTGCTCGGCTTCGGCATTGTCTTTCAGCGGCACCGGCTCATAGGTGATGCCATTGGACTTGAAGTAGTCGGCCAGGTTCAGCTCGGTGGTGGTGCCGGTCTGGATGCAGACGGTGGCGCCATCAAGTTCCTTGGCCGAGGAAACCCCCAGCGACTTCTTCACCATGAATCCCTGCCCGTCATAGTAGTTGACAGCCACGAAATCCAGCTTCAGATCGGTATCGCGCGAGAAGGTCCAGGTGCTGGTACGGGCCAGCAAATCCACTTCACCAGCCGAAAGCGCGGTAAAGCGGGTTTCCGAGCTGAGCGGCACCACCTTGACCTTCATCGGATCG
>JANNAV010000247.1:0-1657 GCA_031384695.1 Paracoccaceae bacterium | reverse complement strand
CACGCTCTACCCGCACGAGATTCAGCACATCGGCAAGACTTGGCCCCGCGGTTTCCTCAATGCGCGGCCGACCTTTGCCACGCGGGGCAATAGCCTTGGCAGGGCCTGAGTCAGATGGCGGCATCAGCCGGTTTCCTTGGGGCGGGGTGCGTATATGACATATCCCCCGTGATAATTCTCTGAGTTACGCAGGGCAATCGCAAACTTAAGCGTGTAAAAAGCAGAAGATAGTATACTTATGCTGATTTAATATTGACAACTGACGATTACAGACTTAAGCACTCCTCAACGCGGCCAAATCAGGCTGTAATCACTACCGGGGACACAGCGCACCCCAGCCGAGGGAGGAACCGATGGCAAAGTGGAAACTGGCCTATCACGCCAATTGCTGGGGCAACCTTGGTGGCAATGCCGTGGGCGTGACCTCGATCACCCAGCTGAGCTACCGGACCTTTGGCGACATGGATCGCGCTCTGACTGAAATTGCTGCGGCGGGTTATGAGGGGGTCGAGTTGTTCGACGGCAATCTGCTGGATTATTCCGCCGCCGACATGCGCAGCCTTCTGGCCGCGAGCGGGCTGGAACTGGTCGCCGCTTACGCTGGTGGCAATTTCATTTTCGACGATATCTTGCCCGAGGAACTGGCCCGGGTGACCCGCGCCGCCGATCGTGCGGCGGAACTGGGTGCTGCGCATCTGGTGGTTGGTGGCGGTGCCAAACGCTTTGACGGCACCCGCGACACCGATTTCGACAAACTCGGCGCCGCCTTGGACCGGATCAAAGACCTCGCCCAATCGCGCGGTCTGACCGCCCACTACCACCCGCACCTGTCAACCATCGTCGAAGGTCCGGCTGAAGTGCGCCGGATTTTCGGCCTTACCGCTATCGATTTTTGCCCCGACACCGCCCATCTGGCCGCGGCTGGCGGCAATCCGGCCGAGATGATCCGCGAACATGCCGCGCGGATTTCTTATGTTCACCTCAAGGGATTCCGGGCGAACCCCTTTGCCTTCACGCCGGTGGACCGTGGCGATGTGCCAACCGGACCGATCCTGCAAGCCCTGCGTGACACCGGTTATGACGGCTGGATCTGCACTGAACTTGATGCCTGGGACGACCCCGCCGCAGGCGCTCGTCTTAGCATGGACTATCTGAAATCTGCCTGAACCTTTACCCCCGGGGCACTGCCCCCCGATCTTCTGGGAGGAAGAAAACATGATAACCCGCCGCGCCCTGCTGGGCACTGTTGTCGCCTTTTCGCTCGCCTACTTGGCGCTGCCTGCGCTTGCCGGGCCGGACGAAGCGCTCGCCGCTTTGCAAGCCACTGTCCTGTCGAAAGGCCCCTCGGGCGAAGATCCGTCGCCCGCCTCATCGGTCGTGCTGACCGATGCAGAGCTTGCCCGGATCAAGGAGATGAACGCCACCGCCGCCATTGTAATGCACTACGGTGGCAATGATTGGAGCCGGGCCCAGATCAACGGCCTGGAGACTCAATTCGCCGCAATGGGTATCGAAGTGATCGCCATCACCGATGCCGGGTTCAAACCGGAAAAGCAGGTGGCTGATCTGGAAACGATCATGGCGCAGAAGCCCGATATCATCATTTCGATCCCGACCGACCCTACCGCGACAGCCGCTGCGTACCGGGCTGTTGTTG
>JANNAV010000219.1:0-1699 GCA_031384695.1 Paracoccaceae bacterium | reverse complement strand
CGGGGGCTGCGCGCAAATCGGTTGAGATTGCTTATGGCAATGGCGAGCGGGTGCAGGAGGTGGCGACCGGCGATGCGGCAAACGCGGCGATGGAGCAAGGCAAGGTTGCCGTCACCGACAATGTGAACGCGCTGCTGGAGGCGGGTTTGATTGATGTGGTGGTTGATGCCACCGGCATTCCGGCGGTGGGCGCGGAAATCGGCCTGCGCGCGATGGAGCGCGGCAAGCATCTGGTGATGATGAACGTCGAGGCGGATGTGACCATTGGTGCGTTTCTGCGCGCCGAGGCAGAACGGCTGGGGGTGATCTATTCGCTGGGTGCGGGGGACGAGCCTTCGTCCTGCATGGAGTTGATCGAGTTTGTCAGCGCCATGGGCCACCGGATCATTTCTGCGGGCAAGGGCAAGAACAATCCGCTGAACATCGACGCCACGCCTGACACCTACACCGAAGAAGCGGTCCGCCGCCATATGAACCCCCGCATGCTGGTGGAGTTTGTGGACGGATCGAAAACCATGGTGGAAATGGCGGCCATCGCCAATGCCACCGGCCTTATCCCCGACAAGCCCGGCATGCATGGGCCGGCCTGTTCGCGCGATGAGTTGAGCGCGGTTCTGGTGCCGCAGGCGGCGGGGGGGCTGCTGTCGTCGTCGGAAGGCCGGGTGGATTACACCATCGGCAAAGGTGTGGCGCCGGGGGTGTTCGTGGTGGCCGAGATGGATCACCCGCGCATCCGCGAGCGGATGGAGGACCTGAAGATGGGCAAAGGGCCTTACTTCACCTTCTTTCGCCCCTATCACCTGACGTCGCTTGAAGTGCCGCTGACCTGCGCCCGCGTTGTGCTGTATGGCCGCGCCGATATGGTGCCGATGGCGCGCCCGGTGGCCGAGGTTTGCGCCGTGGCCAAGCGCGATCTGGCGGTGGGCGATGTGCTGGACCAGATCGGCGAATATTGCTACCGCGCCTGGATCATGACGGCACCTGCGGCCCGCGATGCGGGTGCGATCCCTTGCGGATTGCTGGCCGGGGCCCGTGTGACCGCGCCGATTGCCAAGGGCGATCTGATCACCCGCGCCAATACGGCCGTGCCGGACGGAAGTTTCATCGCCACCTTGCGCGCGCGGCAAGACAAGATGCTGGGCCTTGGGTCATGAAAGACGCCGACAACCGCCCCTTCGCGCTGCGCCATTTCAGCCCCGCCGCCCTGCGCGAGGCGCTGCGCAAGATGTACCTGATCCGCCGGTTCGAGGAAGGTGCCGAAGACAGCTATACCCGCGGCCTGATCCACGGCACCATGCACCTGTCGATCGGCCAAGAGGCCAGTGCCATGGCCACCTGCATGGAACTGACCGATGATGACAAGATCACCTCCACCCACCGGGGCCACGGCCATTGCATTGCCAAGGGGGCCGATGTGGGGCGGATGTTTGCCGAGTTTTTCGGCAAGGAGTCCGGCTATTGTCACGGGCGTGGCGGGTCGATGCACATTGCCGATATCAAGACCGGCAATCTGGGGGCCAACGGCATCGTGGGCGGCGGCTTGCCGATTGCCGTGGGGGCGGCCCTGTCGGCGAAACGGCTGGGCAAATCCGATGTCACAGTGTGTTTCTTTGGCGACGGTGCCAACAACGAGGGCGCGTTTCACGAGGCGCTGAATATGGCGTCGGTCTGGAAGCTGCCGGTGATTTTCGTGTGCGAG
>JANNAV010000201.1:0-4388 GCA_031384695.1 Paracoccaceae bacterium | reverse complement strand
CGCCCGATCTTCATCGACAACGTGCTGGGCTTGGAAATGGCCTCGATGCGCCAGATCATCGAGATCGTCAAACGCACCTATTGCGGCACTTTCGCGCTGCAATTCATGCATATCTCCAACCCCGAACAGGCGGGCTGGCTCAAAGAGCGCATCGAAGGCTACGGCAAGGAAATCGCCTTCACCCGCGAAGGCCGCCGCGCCATCCTCAACAAACTGGTCGAGGCCGAGGGCTACGAGAAGTTCCTGCATGTCAAATACATGGGCACCAAACGCTTCGGCCTTGATGGGGCCGAAAGCCTGATCCCGGCGATGGAGGCGATCATCAAACGTGGCGGCGCCATGGGGGTGCGCGATATCGTCATCGGCATGCCGCACCGGGGCCGGTTGTCGGTGCTGGCCAATGTCATGCAGAAACCCTACCGCGCGATTTTCAACGAATTTCAGGGCGGCAGCTTCAAACCGGAGGATGTGGACGGCTCGGGCGATGTGAAATATCACCTTGGCGCGTCATCCGACCGCACCTTTGATGGCAATACCGTGCATCTTTCCCTCACCGCCAACCCCAGCCACCTTGAGGCGGTGAACCCGGTGGTGATCGGCAAGGTCCGCGCCAAACAGGATCTCTTGGGCGACACCGAACGCACGCAGGTGCTGCCGGTGCTGCTGCATGGTGATGCGGCCTTCGCGGGGCAAGGGGTGATCGCCGAATGTTTCGGCCTCTCCGGCCTCAAGGGTCACCGCACGGGTGGCACCATCCATGTCATCGTCAACAACCAGATCGGCTTCACCACCGCCCCCAGTTTCAGCCGCTCCTCCCCCTACCCCACCGATATCGCCCTGATGGTCGAATGCCCGATTTTCCACGTCAACGGCGATGATCCCGAGGCGGTGGTGCATGCCGCCAAGCTTGCCACCGAATTCCGCCAGACCTTCCACAAGGATGTGGTGCTGGATATCTTCTGCTACCGCCGCTTTGGTCATAACGAGGGCGACGAGCCGATGTTCACCAACCCGGCGATGTACACCCGCATCCGCCGCCAGAAAACCACGCTGCAACTTTACACCGAACGCCTTGTCCGCGATGGCCTGATCCCCGAAGGCGAGATCGAGGATATGAAGGCCGCCTTCCAGTCCCGCCTGAACGAAGAATTCGAGGCCGGCAAGGATTACAAACCCAACAAGGCCGATTGGCTGGATGGCCGCTGGAAATCCATGTCCACCAAGGATCTGGAAAACTACCAGCGCGGCGAAACCTGGATCAAACCCGAAACCATGGCCGAAGTTGGCGCCGCGCTCAGCCGCGTGCCCGACGGCTTTGATCTGCACAAAACCGTCGCCCGCCAGTTGGAGGCGAAACAGAAGATGTTCGAGACAGGCACCGGTTTCGATTGGGCCACCGCCGAGGCGCTCGCCTTCGGCAGCCTTGTGACCGAAGGCTTCCCGGTGCGCCTTTCGGGGCAGGATTGCACCCGTGGCACCTTCAGCCACCGCCATTCTGCCTTCGTCGATCAAACCACCGAGGAACGCCACTATCCCCTGAACCACATCCGCCCCGGCCAGTCGCGCTATGAGGTGATCGATTCCATGCTGTCGGAATACGCGGTGCTGGGGTTCGAGTATGGCTATTCCCTTTCCGAACCCAACGCGCTCACGATGTGGGAGGCGCAGTTCGGCGATTTCGCCAACGGCGCGCAGATCATGTTCGATCAGTTCATCAGTTCCGGCGAAAGCAAATGGTTGCGCATGTCGGGCCTCGTTTGCCTGCTGCCACACGGCTTTGAAGGCCAGGGCCCCGAACACTCCTCCGCCCGTCTCGAACGCTTCTTGCAAAACTCGGCGCATGACAACTGGATCGTCGCCAACTGCACCACGCCGTCGAACTATTTCCACATCCTGCGCCGCCAGATGCACCGCGATTACCGCAAACCGCTGATCCTGATGACGCCGAAATCGCTGCTGCGCCACCCGATGGCCGTCTCCGACACCGCCGATTTCACCGACGGCTCGGTGTTTCACCGGGTGTTGTGGGATGACGCGCAGCGCGGCCACTCCAGCCTGAAACTGAAACCCGACGCGAAGATCAAACGCCTCGTGATCTGCTCGGGCAAGGTCTATTACGATCTTCTGGCCGAACGCGACGCCCGCGCGCAGGACGATACTTACCTCATGCGCATCGAACAGCTTTACCCCGTGCCCGCCAAATCCCTCACTGCCGAGTTGTCCCGCTTCAAAAGCGCCGAGATCGTCTGGTGTCAGGAAGAGCCGAAAAATCAGGGCGCGTGGTCCTTCATCGAACCCGAACTCGAATCCATCCTCACCAAAATCGGCGCCAAACAAACCCGCCCCCGCTATGCCGGCCGCGCCGCCTCGGCCTCGCCTGCCACCGGGCTCGCCTCGCGCCACAAATACGAACAGCAAACCCTCGTCGCCGCTGCTCTCGACATTCCGGCCCCAACACCGCCCAAAAATTCGCCCTCTGCGGCACAGGAGTAATCTTCATGACCGACGTAATGGTGCCCACGCTGGGCGAAAGCGTATCCGAGGCCACCGTCTCCACCTGGTTCAAAAAGCCGGGCGACGCGGTGAAGCAAGACGAAATGCTGTGCGAGTTGGAAACCGATAAGGTCTCGGTCGAGGTGCCAAGCCCGGTCTCCGGCATCCTGGCCGAGATCATCGCCCCCGAAGGCACCACCGTGGCCGCCAACGCCCGCCTCGCCATCGTCACCGAAGGGGCCACCGCTGCACCCACAGCCGCCAAACCCGAACCCGCCAAAGTCGCCGCCCCTGCGGCCCCAACCCCCAAAGACGTGGAAAACGCCCCCGCCGCCAAAAAAGCCATGGCCGAGGCGAACCTCTCCCCCGATCAGGTGCAAGGCACCGGCCGCGATGGCCGCATCATGAAAGAAGACGTGGCGCGCACCGCTGCCGCCGCCCCCCTCGCCGCCGCCCCCGCCCCCGCCGCCATCCCCCGCGCCCCGGTGCCGGTGGATGACGCCGCCCGCGAAGAACGCGTCAAGATGACCCGCCTGCGCGCCACCATCGCCCGCCGCCTGAAAGACGCGCAAAACACCGCCGCCATGCTGACCACCTATAACGAGGTCGATATGTCTGCCGTGATGGACATCCGCAATTCCTACAAGGACGCGTTCGAGAAGAAACACGGCGTCAAACTGGGCTTCATGGCGTTTTTCGTCAAAGCCTGCACCCACGCGCTGAAAGAGATCCCCGAGGTCAACGCCGAGATCGACGGCGGCGATGTAGTCTATAAAAACTACGTCCACATGGGCGTCGCCGTCGGCACCCCCACCGGCCTTGTGGTGCCGGTGGTGCGCGACGCCGACCAGATGGGCTTTGCCGCCATCGAGAAGAAAATCGCCGAACTTGGCCTGCGCGCCCGCGACGGCAAGCTTTCCATGGCCGAGATGCAGGGCGGCAGCTTCACCATCTCCAACGGCGGCGTCTACGGCAGCCTGATGTCCTCACCGATCCTGAACCCGCCGCAATCCGGCATCCTCGGCATGCACAAAATCCAGGACCGCCCCGTGGTCGTCGCAGGCCAGATCGTCATCCGCCCGATGATGTATCTGGCGCTGAGCTATGACCACCGGGTCGTGGACGGCAAGGGGGCGGTGACGTTCCTGGTGCGCGTGAAAGAGGCGCTGGAAGACCCGCGCCGCTTGTTGATGGATTTGTGAACCCATGCAGCAGTTTAGTGAGCTCACACGCTCTTGGTCTGACACCTTAACAACCCTCTCAGTTGGTTCAATAGCTTTGCTGCTTCTTCTTGTTGGCAAAATTAACCCTGATGGTTCGCTTTCTTTCGCGTTAAGAAAGATTGACGCCTTTTTTGCGTTTACAGACAGTCTTTCACAAGTTGCCACTCTCTTCATGGCACTAATACTAGTCAGCTTGATCATGGCACTTGGATACTTTATCGTCCAATTTGGCGAGTTTCTTGCAATACTCGCTGATATCAAAGACAAAGGATTGAGAAGTCGCGAGAGAATTGACAAGTGCGCGAGCAATCCGGCGATGATGCTCTTGTTTTCTAATGCTTATACTGCGTACCGGCTGCTCTGTGGACTTGGAGCCATCGCGGTAGTTTTTGGAATTTGGTTGATTGTTCGAGGAGCGATTTCTTTCGATATCCAACCAGTCTTGCTTGGCTTTTTCTTCCTCTTTTGGGGGGCACTGATCATCATGAGGTTCGCGCGCTATTCTTTTGCGAGCCTTGACTGGATTCTCTTTGGAGATTTACGGGAATGAGCAAGCCGTAGGGTGCGCATTCATGGCGCACCGACCTTGCTTCCTCCTACCCAACACCAACTATCTCTGCTATCATTTCTCAAATGAACGCCAAGTCCCCCTCAAAGGCCGCCAAACTCTGG
>JANNAV010000186.1:0-20679 GCA_031384695.1 Paracoccaceae bacterium | reverse complement strand
GATAGACTGATTTTGTTCTGGTATCGGGCTTTGGGGAGAACCGCCCTTCGCCGCGAAAAGCAGGCTTGCCTGTGGATTTGTCAAGCCTGTCACTGCTTTTGCCCACAACGGGACAACGCCTGCCCCGGGCTGTTGATGGCTGGCTTGTCCCGTGGCTGTGGGTGAAATCCGGCGGCCAACCGCTGCCCGTCTCGCAACGGTACAGGATTGATATCATGGGTAAAACATGCGCGTGCCATCAAGATCACCGCCCTTCGTCACCGCTTGTCCACAGCCTGCCTGCTGGGGATAAACCGGCCCGAAACACCGGCTATTCAGTCATACACAGGGCCTACAACATCATCTTTCTTTCAATTACTTATCTTTAAGTAGCAAGACGCAAGGAGAACAACAGTGCACGATTTTCTGTCAGGCGCCTACCTCTGGGTCAAGGCGCTGCACGTCATCGCCGTCATCGCCTGGATGGCCGGATTGTTCTATTTGCCACGGCTTTTTGTCTATCACGTCGAGCAGGTGATACCCGGCTCACCCACCGATGCGATGTTTCAGGTGATGGAACGCCGCCTCCTCAAGGCGATCATGCTGCCCGCAGCAATCACCACCTGGCTGTTTGGGCTGGCGCTGGTGTATACGCCGGGCATCGTCGATTGGGCCGACCTCTGGCCATGGTGCAAAGCCATCAGCGTGCTCGGGATGACGTGGTTTCACCATTGGCTCACTCGCCGCCACACGGATTTCACGACCCATACCAACCTGCATTCGGGGCGAACCTACCGGATCATGAACGAAGTTCCGACAATCCTTTTGATCACAATCGTGATTTCAGTGATCGTCAAGTTCTGAAATATTGACTCTTCGTGCCGCTTTGCTTAGGTGAACCTCGCAGTGCCGTCCGGCGCCCGCTTTTCCCTGCCATATATGCCGTCTCCCGCCCGCAGGGTGGGACGCTGAGGACCATTCCCCCATGACCGTTGAGCAATTGCACCTTGCCGAACTCAAAGCCAAAACACCAGCCGAACTGCTGGCGATGGCCGAGGAATGGGAGATCGAGAATGCCCCCTCGATGCGCAAAGGCGAGATGATGTTCTCGATCCTCAAGGAACACGCCGAAGAGGGCTGGGAAATCGGCGGCGACGGCGTGTTGGAAGTGCTGCAAGACGGCTTCGGCTTTCTACGCTCGCCTTCCGCAAATTACCTGTCCGGCCCGGATGATATCTACGTCTCGCCCGACATGATCCGCCAATTCAGCCTGCGCACCGGCGACACCATCGAAGGCATCATTCAGGCCCCCCGCGAGAATGAGCGCTATTTCTGCTTGACCAAGGCCGTACGGATCAACTTCGATGATCCCGAACGCGCCCGCCACAAGGTGCATTTCGATAACCTGACCCCGCTTTACCCGGACGAGCGGTTGAAGATGGAGGTCGAGGATCCCACCATCAAGGATCGTTCCGCCCGCATCATTGATCTGGTCTGCCCCATCGGCAAGGGCCAGCGCGGCCTGATCGTGGCCCCCCCCAGAACTGGTAAGACCGTGTTATTGCAGAACATTGCCCATTCCATTGCGACCAACCACCCCGAATGCTATCTGATCGTGCTGCTGATCGACGAGCGCCCGGAAGAAGTTACCGACATGCAGCGTTCGGTCAAGGGCGAGGTGGTATCCTCCACCTTCGACTAACCCGCCACCCGCCATGTCGCCGTGGCCGAGATGGTGATCGAAAAAGCCAAACGGCTGGTCGAACACAAGCGCGATGTGGTGATCCTGCTCGACAGCATCACCCGCCTTGGCCGCGCCTTCAACACCGTCGTGCCTTCCTCCGGCAAGGTGCTGACCGGCGGCGTCGATGCTAACGCGCTGCAACGGCCAAAGCGGTTTTTCGGCGCCGCCCGCAACATCGAAGAGGGTGGCTCGCTCACCATCATCGCCACCGCGCTGATCGACACCGGCAGCCGCATGGACGAGGTGATTTTCGAAGAATTCAAAGGCACCGGCAACAGCGAGATCGTGCTGGACCGCAAGGTCGCCGACAAACGCGTGTTCCCGGCGATTGATATCCAAAAGTCCGGCACGCGCAAAGAGGAACTGCTGGTCGAAAAGATGGACCTGCAAAAGATGTATGTCCTGCGCCGGATTCTCAACCCGATGGGCACCACCGATGCGGTTGAATTCCTGCTGTCCAAGTTGAAGCAAACCAAAAGCAACACCGAATTCTTCGATTCGATGAACGCCTGATCCGCCAGGGATACCGCGCTGATGGACACGATTTTTGCCTTGGCCAGCGCGCGGGGCAAGGCTGGCATTGCCGTCATCCGTCTGTCCGGCCCGATGGCGCATGCCGCAACCCGCGCCCTGTCCGGCCCGCTGCCAAAGCCGCGCCAGGCCGCCTTGCGCAAACTGGTCTGGGCGGGCGAGCCGCTTGACACGGCACTGGTGATCACCTTCGCCTCGCAAGCCAGCTTTACCGGCGAAGAAAGCGCCGAATTGCAGGTGCATGGCAGCATCGCCGTCATCTCCGCCGTTCTGCGCGCGCTGGCCGATCAACCCGGCCTGCGTCTGGCTCAGCCAGGCGAATTCACCCGCCGCGCGCTGGAAAACGAATGTCTCGACCTCACCCAGGTCGAAGGCCTTGCCGATCTGATTGACGCCGAAACCGAAGCGCAGCGCAAACAGGCGTTGCGGGTGCTGTCGGGCGAACTTGGTCAGCGCGTCGCGCTCTGGCGGCAGAACCTGATCCGCGCCGCCGCCCTGATCGAGGTGACAATCGATTTTTCCGACGAGGATATCCCCGATGATGTGATGCCCGAGGTCATAACCCTGATCACCAACCAACGCGCGGCGCTGCGCGACGAGCTTGCGGGTGCCAACGCCGCCGAACGCATCCGCGACGGTTACGAGGTTGCAATCGTCGGTCAGCCGAACGTTGGCAAATCAACCTTGCTGAACGCTCTGGCCGGGCGCGATGCCGCGATCACCTCGGAAATCGTCGGCACCACTCGTGATATCATCGAGGTCCGTATGGATATGGGCGGGCTGGCCGTGACCCTACTCGATACCGCAGGCCTGCGCGAAGGTCTTGATCCCATCGAGCGGATCGGCATCGAACGCACCATCGCCCGCGCCACCCAGGCCGATCTGCGGGTGTTCATCCTCGCGGCACCCGGCGACACCACGATTTTGCCGCCGCAGCCGGATGACATCACGGTCTTCGCCAAGGCCGATCTGTTTCCCGGCCGCGCAGATGGCATCTCCGGGCAAACCGGCGCCGGGGTTGATGTGCTGGTGGCCGCCATCACGCGGCGCCTCGCTCATCGCGCCGCTTCCGCAGGCTTGTTGATTCGCGAAAGGCAGCGTATCGCGTTACAGACGGCGGAACTGGCGCTCGAATCAGCTCTGCTTCAGTTGGAACGGCAAACCCCGGCCGTTGAACTCGTGGCCGCCGATCTGCGGCTGGCCGCGCGGGCACTGGACGAGCTGATCGGCAAGATTGACGTAGAGACGCTGTTGGCAGAGATTTTCTCAAAGTTCTGCATCGGAAAGTAAGGATGTTTCACGTGAAACAATTTGAGGTGATCGTGGTGGGTGGCGGCCACGCTGGGGCCGAGGCAGCGGCGGCTTCGGCACGGCTTGGTGCGATCACAGCATTGATAACGCTTAAGAAAGCCGGGATCGGCACTATGTCGTGCAATCCGGCAATCGGCGGCCTCGGCAAGGGCCATCTGGTGCGCGAGATTGACGCGCTGGATGGCATCATGGCCATCGCCGCTGATCGCGCGGGCATTCAGTTTCGCCTGCTCAACCGCAGCAAAGGCCCCGCCGTGCAAGGCCCCCGCGCGCAGGCAGATCGCAAAATCTACCGCAACGCAATTCAGCAGCTGTTGTCAGATCAGCCGCACCTGACGGTGATCGAGGGCGAGGTAACCGAACTGCTTGTCCAGCATGGCCGCGTCGAAGGCGTGGGTCTGGCCGATGGCACCACGCTGCGCGCGCCTGCAACCGTGCTGACTGCGGGCACATTTCTGAACGGAATCATGCACTTCGGGGATAAATCCCGCCCCGGTGGCCGGGTTGGTGATGACGCCTCGCTTCGCCTTGCGGCGCAACTTGGTGCGTTGGATCTGCGCCGTGGCCGGTTGAAAACCGGAACGCCCCCCCGGCTTGATGGCCGCACGATTGACTGGTCAAAGCTGGAAATGCAGGCAGGAGACGCCGATCCAGTGATGTTTTCCTTCCTGAACGCAACCCCGCAAGTGCGCCAGATTTCCTGCGGCATCACCCATACCAACGCGCAAACCCATGATATCGTGCGCCAAAATCTGTCGCGCTCGGCAATGTACGGCGGCCATATCGAGGGCGTCGGGCCGCGCTATTGCCCCTCCATCGAGGATAAGGTGGTGCGCTTTGCCGACAAGCCGTCGCATCAGGTATTTCTCGAACCGGAGGGTCTAGATGATGACACGGTCTACCCGAACGGTATTTCCACCTCGTTGCCGGTTGATGTTCAGGAACAATACGTTAGCACGATTTTTGGGCTTGAAAACGCCAGGATAACCCAAGCCGGTTATGCCATCGAATACGATTTCTTCGATCCGCGCGGTCTTGAACCTTCTCTGCAACTGAAATCTCTGCCCGGTCTCTATTTTGCCGGTCAGATCAATGGCACCACGGGGTATGAGGAGGCCGCCGCCCAGGGTCTGGTGGCCGGCCTGAACGCCGCACGCGCCGCCAAAGGTCTGCCCGCCGCCAGTTTCAGCCGCAGCGAAAGCTATATTGGCGTGATGATCGACGACCTGACCACCCGGGGCGTCACCGAGCCTTACCGCATGTTTACCTCGCGCGCCGAATTCCGCCTGACCCTGCGCGCCGACAACGCCGATCAGCGGTTAACCACGATGGGCGTGCACCTCGGCTGCATCAGTGATCAAAGGCGGGCACGGTTTGAAAGCAAACTCTTGGCGATCAACGCCACCAAAGCCGCACTTACCGCAAAACCTTACTCGCCGAATGAACTCGCCGAGATCGGCATCAGTACCAGCTTTGATGGCGTGCGCCGCAACGCTTTGCAACTGCTTGCTTTTGCCAATGTCACCGAGGCGCAGATTTGCCAGTTGGTGCCAATTTTCGCCGATGCCGCGCCCGCGGTTCGCCAGCAGGTCGCCATCGACGCGCTGTATGCGCAATACGCCGAGCGGCAGACAAACGACGCGCGCAGCCTGAAAAATGACGAAGGCCGCTTGATCCCCGGCGATTTCGCTTACGAATCACTACGCGGCCTGTCGTCGGAGCTGAAGATGAAACTGCAAGAAACGCGTCCCTTCAACCTGGCTCAGGCCGCGAACATCGAAGGCATGACCCCGGCAGCCCTGACCCTGATTCTGATGCGCCTGCGCAAAGAACGCCGGGGCGTGGCCGTCTGATGGGCGAACCTTCCGGTCTCTGCCCCGATTGGCTTGATGTTTCACGTGAAACATTGGGCAGGCTGGAGGCGCTGTCTCAGCGGGTTCAGCAATGGAACTCGGCGGTCAATCTGATCTCAAAGGCATCAGTGGCGCAAATCTGGAACCGTCATGTCCTTGATTCAGCGCAGTTATTTTTCCTCGCACCCCTTGATGCCCGCCGATGGGTTGATCTGGGCGCAGGTGGTGGTTTTCCCGGATTGGTGATAGCCATTCTTGGCATCGAATCGCGGCCAGAAATGGAGCTTGTCTTGATCGAATCAGATTTGCGAAAGGCCGTCTTTCTGAAAGAAGCGATTCGTACCCTCGGTCTTAGCAGCACGGTGATCGCATCAAGGATCGAAGATGCCGCACCGCTCGGGGCCGATGTTCTGTCCGCCCGGGCCCTCGCGCCGCTGCAAAACCTGTGCGGTTTCGCCGCCCGCCATATGGCCGCTTCCGGGCTGGCGCTGTTCCCGAAAGGTGCGACCTATGCCGTTGAAGTGGCGCAGGCGCGCAAGAACTGGGCCTTTGATGAAGTGCAAATTCCCAGTAGAACCGAGCCGAACACAGTGGTTTTGGCCATATCTGGATTGCGCCATGTCTGATCCAACGGCCGCCCATGTCATGGCAATCGTCAACCAGAAAGGCGGCGTTGGCAAAACGACCACCGCAATCAACCTGGCGGCGGCGCTGGTTGAAAGCCATGCGCGCGTGCTGCTGATCGATCTCGATCCGCAGGGCAACGCTTCGACCGGCCTTGGCATAGCGGTCGCGGATCGGCGCAAAACCTCCTACGATCTGCTGATCAACGAGCTGCCGGTGTCGGAAACGCTGCAACCGACCGCGACCGAGGGCCTGTTTATTTGCCCTGCCAACGCCGATCTTTCCTCGGCCGATATCGAGCTTGTCGCCAATGAAAAGCGCAGTTTTCTGCTGCACGACGCCCTGCGCCATCCGTCCATCACGCCCTATGAGTTTGATTTCGTGCTGATAGATTGCCCGCCCTCGCTGAGCCTGCTGACGGTGAATGCACTGGTCGCGAGCCATTCCGTTCTGGTGCCGCTGCAAACCGAGTTCTTTGCGCTGGAGGGCCTTTCGCAGCTTTTACTGACAATCCGCGAGGTGCGTCAGGCCGCAAATCCCGGCCTCCGTATCGAAGGGGTTGTGCTTACCATGCATGATGCACGCAACCGCTTGTCTCAGCAGGTGGAGGCTGATGCGCGAAAAACGCTTGGTTCGCTGGTCTATAAAACGGTGATTCCGCGCAATGTCCGCGTCAGTGAGGCGCCCTCTTTCGCGGTGCCGGTGCTCAGCTATGATACGCTTTCCAAGGGGGCCGAGGCGTATCGCGGTTTGGCGGCCGAGTTTCTGGCGCGCCACCCGCTGGGTTCTGACCATAACGAACGGGTGAGTTGATGGAAAAGAAAACCGAACGACGCGCACTTGGCCGGGGCCTTTCCGCCCTGATGGCCGATGTCAGCCTTGATCCCAGCCGGATCGCCCCGGCGCAGGCCGCGCGTGGCGAAATGCTGGTGCCGGTGGCGCGGCTGATCCCTAACCCCGATCAGCCGAGGCGCACATTTGATCCCGAAGCGCTTGAAGAACTGGCGGCTTCGTTGCGGCAGAAGGGGGTCATTCAACCGCTGATCGTGCGCGAGATACCGGGCAGCGAGCAGTTCGAGATCGTCGCAGGCGAGCGCCGCTGGCGTGCGGCGCAGATTGCCCGGTTGCATGATCTGCCGGTGATCGTGCGCGCCTTCAGTGATAGCGAAGTGCTCGAAATCGCTATCATCGAGAACATTCAGCGCGCCGATCTGAACGCCATAGAGGAAGCGCTGGCGTATCGCCAACTGATGGATCGGCACGGCCACACGCAAGAAAAGATCGCCGAGGCCCTGTCGCGCAGCCGCAGCCACATTGCCAATTTGCTGCGGCTTCTGACGCTGCCCGAGGATGTTCAGGTGCTGGTGCGGGAGGGAAAAATTTCGTCCGGCCACGCCCGCGCGCTGATCACCCATTCGAATGCGTCAGAACTTGCGCGTCAGATCGTTGCCAGGGGCCTTTCGGTTCGCGCGGTGGAGGATCTGGTCAGAAAGGCTCTGACACAGGGGAAAACCCAGAAGCAGCCAGCGAAAACCTATGAGGGTGATGCCGATACGCGCGCGCTGGAGGCGGATGTTGCGGCCAGTTTGAAGATGGGGGTCAGGATCGATCACCGGGCGGGTGACGAGGCGGGGCGGCTGATTGTCAGCTATCAAACGCTGGATGATCTGGACCGGCTTTGCCGTTTGCTGTCGTCTGACGTGCCGAACGTTTTTGAGTAGGCTCGCAGCAGCGCTTTAACTCATCGCCAGATCGCGGATTATGCCGTTCAGAACCATTCGTCCGGCCCCGGTGGCGCGAATCCGGCCGTCATCAACGCGCAGCAAACCCAAACCGGCAAGGTGCTGCAGCCGCTCCGGGTCCAGCGGCGCGCCCGCAAGTGTCGCGAATCGGTCCGCGCTCGTGCCCTCCACCAGCCGCAGCGACATCAGCAGGTATTCTTCGGCATGGTCCCGCCCGGCAACGGCATTGCGCGCAAAGCCGCCCGAACGCGCTGCCTCTACCATCTGAAGCCACAGGCCCGGCGATTTCGGAGCCTCGGTTGCCCAACGTGTGCCGCCAATTGTCAGCCGCCCATGCGCCCCCGGCCCGATGCCGATATAGTCACCACCGCGCCAATAGATAAGGTTATGCCGCGATTCCGCTCCGGGAACAGCGTGGTTTGAAACCTCATAGGCGGGCAGACCCGCCGCCTCGCAAAGCTCTTGCGTCAGGCTGTACATATCGGCGGCAAGATCGTCGTCCGGCAGGCCATGCAGCCCGCCGCGTGCCAGACGGTCACCAAAAGCGGTGCCGTCCTCGACCGTCAGTTGATAAAGCGAAAGGTGGTCCGCCGCCATCGTCAGCGCTTCGTTCAACTCGTCGCGCCAATGCGCCAGGCTCTGGTCTTGCCGCGCGTAGATCAGATCAAAATTCACCCGATCAAAGGTTGATCTGGCAATATCGAAGGCCGCCCGGGCCTCGGCGACGCTATGCAGTCGCCCAAGGCGTTTCAGATCGGCGTCGTTCATCGCTTGCATGCCCATCGAGATGCGGGTGACGCCGGCGTCTCTGAAGCCGCGAAAACGCCCCGCTTCAATCGATCCGGGGTTCGCCTCCAGTGTGATTTCGGGATCATTCGCCATCGGCCAGGTGGCCCGGATCCGCGCGATTACCGCCGCCACCAGATCCGGCTCCATCAGCGAAGGTGTGCCGCCGCCAAAAAACACGGTGTTCAGCACTCGACCCTGCGTTTCCGCCCCCGCGCGGTCAATCTCGGCAAGATAGGCGGTTTTCCAGCGTTTCTGATCAATACTCGTTGCGACATGGCTGTTGAAATCGCAATAGGGGCACTTTGATTGGCAGAACGGCCAATGCAGATACAGGCCAAAGCCACCATGCTGCCAGTCATCCATCAGCTATCCTTTGAAAGCGGTAATCTCGGTCCTGATCAGCGCCTCGCGCCGTATCAGTGCCGCAATGCGGGCATCGGTGGCATGTTTCACGTGAAACATCCTTGCACCAACTTGCGGAACGCATCGGCCCGGTGGCTGATCTCGTTCTTTTCCCACCGATCCATCTCGCCACAGGTGAGTGTATATCCGTCAGGCTGAAACATCGGGTCATAGCCAAAGCCGCCGCCGCCGCGTATGGGCCAGACCACCTGCCCCGTCATCACGCCTTCGAACACCTCGTCATGCCCATCCGGCCAGGCCAGAACCAGCGTACAGCGGAACTGGGCAAGCCGCGGGTGGGTGGCGTCCACCGCCTCAAGTGCCGCCCATGTTCTTGACATCGCGAGGTTAAAATCACGGCCCTGCGGCGTTTCCGCCCAATCGGCGGTGAAAACCCCCGGCGCACCGTTCAGCGCGTCCACTGTAATACCCGAATCGTCGGCCAAGGCAGGCAGGCCGCTGGCGATGGCGGCGGCATGCGCCTTGATCCGGGCATTGCCAACAAAGCTGCTCTCGGTTTCCGCCGGTTCAGGCAAACCAAGTGCCGCCGCCGATACCACTCCAATCCGATATTTCTCCAGCATCCGGGCAATTTCTTCCAGCTTGCCCAGATTGTGGGTTGCCACCAAAAGTCTGTCGCCCGAAAACTGTCGCATCAAAGCCCAAGCGCCGCCTTCTGCGCCATCACCAAAGCCGCCGCACCGGCATCGGCAAGGTCAAGCAATTGCCCCATCTCTTCGCGCGAAAACGTCGCCCCCTCGGCCGACATCTGCACTTCAATCAACCGTCCGCGCCCTGTCATGATGAAATTGCCGTCGGTGCCCGCTGCCGAATCCTCGGGGTAATCCAAATCCAACACCGATTGCCCGGCATAAATCCCGCAAGACACCGCCGCCACATGATCCATGATCGGATCGCTGACGATGGCCCCGGTTTTCAACAGCCGGTTCATCGCCAGCCGCAGCGCCACCCACCCGCCGGTGATCGAGGCACAGCGCGTGCCGCCGTCGGCCTGAATAACGTCGCAGTCAATCACGATCTGCCGCTCTCCCAGCGCGCTCCGGTCCACGCCCGCGCGCAAGGCCCGACCGATAAGCCGTTGAATTTCCTGCGTTCTTCCAGATTGCTTACCAACCGCCGCTTCCCTGCGGGTGCGGCTGTTGGTGGCGCGCGGCAACATGCCATACTCCGCCGTCACCCAGCCGAGGCCCGTGTTCTTCAGGAACGGCGGCGCTTTGTCCTCGATGGTGGCCGAGCATAACACATGAGTCTCGCCCATCTTGATCAGACAAGACCCTTCGGCATGTTTCATGATCCCGACCTCGATCGAGACGGGGCGCATTTCGTTCAGTTTACGGCCAGAGGGGCGCATGGATTCATCCTGTTTTGTCTCTGGCCAGATAGTCCGCCTGCTGCCCCGGATGCAACCCCGATTGACGCGGTGCCCGGCCACTCCCTATGGTGTCGAAGCTCTGGAAAAGGCCGAAAATGAAAGGCGGACCCGCCCTTCTTGCTGAAATGAATGACCGCTCGCGCGAGGTGTTTCGCCGCGTGGTGGAAAGTTATCTCGAATCGGGCGACCCCATCGGCTCGCGCACCCTGACCCGCAGCATGACGGAACGGCTTTCGGCGGCAACCATCCGCAACGTGATGCAGGATCTGGAAATTCTTGGCCTCTTGGACAGTCCGCATATCTCGGCAGGGCGGGTGCCGACGCAAAAGGGCCTGCGGATGTTCGTTGATGGCTTGCTGGAGGTGGGCACCATGGCCGCCGAAGACCGCCAGTTGATGGATGCCAGCACCACCACCGGCGGTCAGGATGTGGCCAACCTGCTGGATCAGATCGGCGCCACGCTTTCCGGCATCACCCGCGGCGCCTCGGTGGTGCTGGCGCCAAAGGAAGAGGCGCCGATCCGGCATATCGAATTTGTCAGCCTGGCCCCCGACCGCGCGCTGGTGGTGCTCGTGTTCGCCAATGGCCATGTGGAAAACCGGGTTTTCATGCCGCCAAGCGGCCAGACGCCTTCGTCGATGCGCGAGGCGGCGAATTTCCTGAACGCGCTGGCCGAAGGCAAAACCCTGTCCGATCTGCGCAACGGCATCGGTCAGGAAATCGCGCTGCGCCGGCAAGAGATTGATTCGCTGGCCCACGCGCTCGTGGAAAGCGGTCTGGCTGTCTGGGAAAACGCGGGCGAGCGCAGCGAACGCCTGATCGTGCGCGGCCGCGCCAATCTAATCGACCAAAGCGGCGAGTCGCATGATATCGACCGGGTTCGCAGCCTGTTCGATGACCTGGAACGCAAGCGCGACATCGCCGATTTCCTCGAACTGGCCGAAACCGGTGAAGGTGTACGCATTTTTATTGGCTCGGAGAACAAACTCTTTTCACTTTCGGGTTCCTCTCTGGTGGTCTCTCCCTATATGAACGCAGATCGAAAGATCATCGGCGCGGTTGGGGTCATCGGCCCCACGCGGTTGAACTATGGCCGCATCGTTCCGATAGTCGATTACACCGCCCAGCTTGTCGGCCGGATCGTCTCCGAACGCGGCAAGGGCTAGGAAGCACGCAAGGCAAGGACGACAGATATGGCCCAGGAAAACCCAAGCCCCGAAGGCATCGAGTTGGAAAATTTTGACGAGTTCATCGAGGCGGAGGAACTCGAGGCACTGCGTGCCGAACGCGATGATATGCGCGACCGTTTCATGCGCGCCCTGGCCGATGCCGAAAACAGCCGCAAACGCAGCGAGCGCGACCGGCGCGAGGCCGAGCAATATGGCGGCTCGAAACTGGCGCGCGATATGCTGCCGGTGTTCGACAATCTGAAACGCGCGCTGGATGCCGCCAATGAGGAAACCCGTGCTCAGGCGGCGGCCCTGATCGAGGGGCTGGAACTGACGCTGCGCGAGTTGACCAATGTTTTGACCAAACATGGCGTCACGCCGATCGTGCCAGAAATTGGCGACGTGTTCGATCCGCAGGTGCATCAGGCGATGTTCGAGGCGGCGCTGCCGGGCACCAAGGCGGGCCAGATCGTGCAAGTGATGGGGGTTGGGTTCTTGCTGCACGACCGGTTGCTGCGCCCGGCGCAGGTTGGCGTTTCCTCGAATACCCAAGGTTGACATGCGGCCAGCGCGGGGGGTTTCACACCCCCCGACCCCCGTGGGATATTTGAGCAGCAAAGAATGCGGACAGGATTATTTTTCAAGCATTTCGCGCAGTTCGTAGATCAGTTTCAGCGCTGCAATTGGTGACAGGTTGTCGGGGTAGATGGCTTTCAGGCGCAGTTCCACCGCCGAATCGTTAATGGCGCGTGGCGGGGCGGCGGCGGGGGCCACCCGGAACAGCGGCAGGTCTTCGAACAGCGCCTTCTGCCGCGCAGCACCATCCCGCTCGCCAGATTCGAGCGCGTGCAGCACCAGTTTCGCCCGTTCGATCACCGAAGGCGGCAGGCCCGCCAGCCGCGCCACCTGCACACCATAACTGCGGTCGGCGGCACCCATCCGCACCTCATGCAGGAAAATGACATCGCCTTCCCACTCCTTGACCGCGACGGTGGCGTTCTCCACACCCGCAAGCTTGCCCGCAAGCGCCGTCATTTCGTGATAATGGGTGGCGAACAAGGCGCGGCAGCGGTTGCTTGCGTGCAGATGCTCCAACGTGGCCCAGGCGATGGAAAGGCCGTCATAAGTGGCGGTGCCGCGGCCGATCTCGTCAAGGATCACCAGCGCCCGGTCGTCGGCCTGATTGAGGATGGCGGCGGTTTCCACCATTTCCACCATGAAGGTAGAGCGGCCGCGCGCAAGATCATCCGAAGCGCCGACGCGGCTGAACAACTGGCTGACCAGACCGATATGCGCGGACTGTGCCGGCACAAAGCTGCCCGCCTGTGCCAGCAGGGCAATCAGGGCGTTCTGGCGCAGGAAAGTTGACTTTCCCGCCATGTTAGGACCGGTCAGCAGCCAGATCGCGGGGGCCGCATCCTGCGTCAGGGCGCAATCATTGGCGATGAACGGCCCCGCACCCTGTTTGCGCAGCGCCTTTTCCACCACGGGATGCCTGCCGCCCAGAATGTGGAACGCCCGGCTGTTGTCGATGCTGGGCCGGGCCCAGTCTTCGGCGGCGGCAAGATCGGCAAAAGCGGCGCAAAGATCAATCTCGGCCAGCCCGCACGCGGCGGCACCGATCGGGCTGGATTGATCCAGAATAGCGGCTCTAAGCGCCTGATAGTGCCGCTTTTCAATGTCAAGCGCGTGATTGCCCGCGTTCAGGATCTTTGCTTCCAGCGCGCTCAGCCGCAGGGTGGTGAAACGCGCCTGTCCGGCGGTGGACTGGCGATGAATGAACGTCTCGGACAGCGGCGGCGCGCGCATTTTATCGCTGTGGACGGCGGTGGTTTCGATGAAATAGCCAAGCACGTTGTTATGCTTGATCTTTAGCCCAGCAATGCCTGCGAGCGCCGCGTATTCCGCCTGCATCGCGGCGATCACGCTCCGGCCCTCGTCCCGCAGCGCGCGGGTTTCATCAAGTTCGGGGTCGTATCCGGCGGCGATAAAACCACCATCGCGCGCCAGAACCGGCGGTTCCGCGACCAGCGCCTGATCCAGCAGCCCGATCAGCGCGTCGTGGCCGTTCAGGACGGCGCCTGCGGTTTTGATCAGATCCGGCACCACATCCAGCAGCCGCGCGATTGCCGCAGCCGCCTCAAGCCCTGCGCGCACCGCCCCCAGATCGCGCGGCCCGCCCCGATCAAGCGCCAGACGCGACAGCGCCCGGTCGATATCGGGCACCCGGCGCAACCCGGCGCGCAGGGCTTCGCGCAGCGCCGCTTCCTGATGCAGAAACGCCACCGCATCCAGCCGCCGCCCGATTTCGGCCAGATCGCGCGATGGCCCCGAAAGCCGCCGCTCCAGCAACCGCGCACCCGGCGCGGTCACTGTCCGGTCCACCGCCGCAATCAGCGATCCCTCGCGCCCGCCCGAAAGTGCCTGCGTGATCTCCAGATTGCGCCGGGTGGCCGCATCAATCTGCATGGTGCCGCCGATGCTTTCCTTTACCGGCGGGCGCAACAGCGGCAGCTTGCCGTGCTGCGTCAACGCCAGATAATCCGCCAGCGCCGCCATGGCCGAAACCTCGGCGCGCCCAAAGCTGCCGAAAGCATCCAGCGCGCTTACCCCATAAAGGCCGCACAGACGCTTGCCGCCCCCCACAGAATCAAAACTGCCGCGTGACAACACCGTCACCGCAGCCCCGGATTCAGTGACTATCCTTGCCAGATCGGCGGTTTCCGCTTCGGCTATCAGCACCTCCTTCGGGGCCAGCCGTGCCAGTTCCGGCCCCAGCCGGATCAGCGGGCACACCAGCACCGTCATCTCGCCGGTCGAGATATCCACCCAGGCCAGCGCCGCCCCGTCATGCACCTCGGCAAAGGCCGCCAGATAATTGTGCCGCCGCGCCTCCAGCAGCGAATCCTCGGTAAGCGTCCCCGGTGTCACCAGCCGCACCACATCGCGCCGCACCACCGATTTGTAACCGCGCTTTTTCGCCTCAGCCGGGTCTTCCATCTGCTCGGCAATCGCCACCCGGAACCCCTTGCGGATCAGCGTCAGCAGATAGCCTTCGGCGGCGTGATACGGCACGCCGCACATCGCAATCGGCGCGCCCCGGTGAAAGCCGCGGCTGGTCAGCGCAATGTCCAGCGCGCCCGAGGCCGCAACCGCATCCTCAAAGAACATCTCATAGAAATCGCCCATCCGGTAGAACAGCAACGCCCCCGGATGGCGCGCCTTGATCTCCAGATATTGCACCATCATCGGCGTGGCCGCGTCATCAGTCACTGCACTCTCCCCTGTCCCCGCCAGACCCTACAAAACCAAGGCGGCGGCGAAAAGCGGCAAAGCGCGCCCTATGCAGCCGCCCTCCGGGGCGCTATCACCCAAAGGCCCGCACAAGGATCGCCGCCGATGACCAAGATGAAGATTACCGACGAAGAGGCTCTTGCTTATCACATGGATCCGCGCCCGGGGAAATACGATGTCGTCGCCTCCACCCCCATGGCCACCCAGCGCGATCTGAGCCTGGCCTATTCCCCCGGCGTGGCCGTGCCGGTGCTGGCCATCGCCGAAAATCCCGACACCGCCTATGATTACACCGTCAAAGGCAACATGGTGGCGGTGATCAGCAACGGCACCGCCATCCTTGGCCTCGGCAATCTGGGCGCGCTGGCATCGAAGCCGGTGATGGAGGGCAAGGCCGTTCTCTTCAAGCGTTTCGCCGACATCAACGCGATTGATATCGAACTGGATACCGAAGACCCGGATGAAATCATCAAGGCCGTGTCCCTGATGGGCCCCACCTTTGGCGGCATCAATCTGGAGGATATCAAGGCCCCCGAATGCTTTATCATCGAGCAGCGGTTGAAGGAAATCATGGATATCCCGGTGTTCCACGATGATCAGCACGGCACGGCAGTGATCTGCGCCGCCGGTCTGATCAACGCGCTGGAAATATCGGGCAAGAAAATTGCCGATGTGAAAATCGTGCTGAACGGGGCCGGGGCTGCGGGCATCGCCTGTCTGGAACTGCTGAAATCCATGGGGGCGCGGCACAACAACTGCATCATGTGCGATACCAAGGGCGTGATCTATCAGGGCCGCACCGAGGGCATGAACCAATGGAAATCGGCCCATGCCGCTAACACAGCCCTGCGCACGCTGGACGAGGCGATGGTGGGCTGCGATGTGTTCCTCGGTGTATCGGCCAAAGGGGCGGTCACCCAAAGCATGGTCAAATCCATGGCCGAAAACCCGGTTATCTTCGCCATGGCCAACCCCGATCCCGAAATCACCCCGGAAGAGGCGCATGCCGTCCGCCCCGATGCCATCGTGGCCACCGGGCGCTCGGATTATCCCAATCAGGTGAACAACGTCCTTGGCTTTCCCTATCTTTTCCGCGGCGCGCTGGATATCCGCGCCCGCGCCATCAACGACGAGATGAAGATCGCCTGCGCCCGCGCCCTCGCCAAACTGGCGCGCGAGGATGTGCCAGATGAGGTGGCGATGGCCTACGGCCGCAAGCTCAGCTTCGGGCGCGATTACATCATCCCCACCCCGTTCGATCCCCGCCTGATCTACGTCATTCCCCCCGCCGTCGCCCGTGCCGGCATGGATACCGGCGTGGCCCGCCGCCCGATCATCGATCTGAAAGCCTACGAGCAAAGCCTGAAGGCGCGGATGGATCCCACCGCCTCGATCCTGCAAGGCATCCACGCCCGCGCCCGGCAGGCGCAGGCCCGGATGATCTTTGCCGAAGGCGACGATCCCCGCATCCTGCGCGCCGCCGTCGCCTATCAGCGCGCCGGTCTGGGCCGCGCTCTGGTGGTGGGCCGCGAGGCAGATGTGCGTGAAAAGCTGGAAACTGCAGGCCTTGGCGATGCGGTGCGCGAGTTGGAGATCGTCAACGCCGCCAACTCCCGCCACCTCGATCTCTACAAGGATTTCCTCTACTCCCGCCTGCAACGCGAAGGCTTTGACCGCCACGATATCCACCGCCTTGCCACCCGTGACAGGCATGTGTTTTCGGCGCTGATGCTGCACCACGGCCATGGTGACGGCCTTGTCACCGGGGCCACCCGCAAATCGGCGCATGTGCTGCAACTGATCAACCATGTGTTTGACGCCAAGGCCACCGACGGCGCCGTGGGCGTGACGGCCCTGTTGCACAAAGGCCGGATCGTGCTGATCGCCGACACTCTGGTGCATGAATGGCCGGATGAGGCCGATCTTGCCAACATCGCAGTCAAGGCCGCAGGTGTGGCGCGTAATCTGGGGCTGGAGCCGCGGGTGGCTTTCGTATCCTTCTCAACCTTCGGCTATCCGGTGTCCGAGCGCGCCACCAAAATGCACGCCGCCCCCCGGGTGTTGGATGCGATGAAGGTCGATTTCGAATACGAGGGCGAAATGACGGTCGATGTCGCCCTCAACGCCGAGGTAATGGCGCAATATCCGTTCTGCCGCCTGTCCGGCCCCGCCAACATCCTTGTGGTGCCTGCCCGCCACTCCGCCTCGATCTCGGTCAAGCTGATGCAGGAAATGGCCGGCGCCACCGTGATCGGCCCGATCCTCACTGGCGTGAAAAAGCCCATTCAGATCTGCTCCACCAATTCCACGGTGAACGATATCCTGAACATGGCGGTGATGGCCGCCTGCAAGGTGGGTTAATGCGGCTTGCCGCCCTCAGGGCGATTCGACGCCGATCTTCTTGCCCGCAATGGAAACCGTGCCGTTCTTGGCCACATGTATCTCGTAAGTCACCAGATCGGTGCGTTCCTCTTGCGACACAGATACCACAAAGCTGGTGGTGGTGGTCTGCCGGATCCCGCTGATCCCACCGCCACCGGTGGCCTCATAAGTGGCCCCCATATCCGCAAGGATCAGCTCATACGTGCATATTGATTGTTCCAGCGCATTCATGTTGCATTCCCTTGAGTTGTTGGCAGACGCCTGCTTGCTTTCGGCCCCGGCATGGTCGGCGCGCCACCCAAGACCCGCCGCAAGGCCCAAAGCCAGAACCACACCGGCAATCCCCGCGCGCCGCATGATCACGCCGCCCGCTTGAACGAGGTCACCATGGTGCCCGCCTGCGCCTCGGCCAACGTCCGCGGATAATGCCGCCGCCGTTTGGCAGGCCATACCGCGTTGAACATGTTGAACGCTTTCGGCAACGCCCCCATCATTTGATAAAACGGCAACATCGGCGTAAACGCGGCCGGCGCTGTCAGCAATTCCTTCAGCGAAAACGCCCGCGCCGCCTCGCGCCACGGCTCGGCATGCTCATCGCGCAACTGCATGCCCTGCCCCATCACCGAGTTCTTGTCGGCATCGGCCACGCCGTAACACGGCCCCAGGTTGGTATCGCTCGCCGCCGGGCAATGCGCCTTGCCAATGTCCACATGCCCCAGCCCCAGCAGATGCCCAACCTCATGCACATGCGCCTGCTGCATGATTTTCTTGCCCGCCGAATCAGTGCCCTTCTTGACCGAGTTGGTGTCCTTGCTGTCATAAAGCGTCGAATGCGAGCCGAACCAGCTTTCGCTGGCGTGCAGGCGCACCACGCTGATGTTGTGGTGGTTGCCCACGACGCCATCGCTGCCAACCAGCTTGAACTTGCAATAAATATTGGGAACATAGGTTTGCGTGCCGACGAAAAACTGAAAGCTGCCACTGTCATTCACCAGCCAGAACTTGCCGTTCCAGTAGGCCTGCGCCGAACTCAGAAAATTCGCCTTCCAGTTGGCCCACTCGGTCGCCGTCCATTTGATGGTTTTGCGCGCCGGTTTGGTGGCATCGCCAAAGTCATTGTGGGTGCCCTCTGCCGCCCCCGCCGCCGGGTTGATCTGGGTAAACCCAAGCTTCAGCGTCAGGGTAAGTTCGGCATTGTTGCTGGCGGAACAGACATCGGTATCCAGTTCCGCATCGAATCGTGGAAACGCTATCGTCGATTTCAAAATAACCTCCATGGAAAAATCCGTGGGGAAATTAAACCACACCCCGGCGATTCCCACAATATCCATACGCGCCACCGCCCGCGCCCCCTTGGCCCCGGCCGTAACCCGCCGTAACCTGCCTCTCGCAACAAAGGGGTTCCGATGACCGACGCTTCAACCCACCAGGCCGAAGACGATGCCCGCAACGCCTCGATCCTCATCTATGTCAACGGGCAGATCGTGCCGAAAGCGCAGGCGCTGGTTTCGGTTTACGATTCCGGCTTCATGCTGGGCGATGGCGTGTGGGAGGGCATCCGGCTGTACAACAACCGCTGGTCCTTTGCCGATGAACACATCGACCGCCTGTTCGATGCCGCGAAAGCCATTGATATCGACATCGGAATGTCTAAAGAAAACGTCACCAAGGCGCTCACAGACACACAATTGGCCAATGGCATGACGCATGACGCCCACGCCCGCCTGATGCTGACGCGCGGCGTGAAAACCCGGCCGTTTCAGCACCCAAGGCTGTCGCAGCAAGGCCCCACCATGGTGATCATCATGGAGCACAGCCGCCAGAAACTGCCCCGCCCGATCCGCCTTGCCACCGTGCCCCACCTGCGCGGCCTGCCGATGACGCAAGACCCGAAGCTGAACTCGCACTCCAAACTCAATTGCATCCTCGCCTGCATCGCCGCCGAAAAAGCCGGCGCTGACGAGGCGCTGATGCTCGACATCCACGGCTTCGTGAACACCACCAACGCCTGTAATTTCTTCATCGTCAAAAAGGGCGCGGTCTGGACCAGCACCGGCGATTACTGCATGAACGGCATCACCCGGCAAAAGGTGATCGACCTCTGCCGCGCCAACGCCATCCCGGTGTTCGAGCGTAACTTCTCCCTCGTCGATACTTACGCGGCCGACGAGGCGTTCCTCACCGGCACCTTCGGCGCGCAAACTCCGGTGGGCATAATCGACGGCCGCCAGATCGGTTCGGGCCAGATCGGCCCGGTCACCACCCGCCTGCGCGGCCTCTACAAGGAACTGGTGGGCGGATGAGGCCGCATATGCGTGATATGCATAAGTTGTGCATAGCGAGCCATACATGAAACCCGGCCCCAAACGCATCGCCATGTGGTCCGGCCCGCGCAACCTGTCCACCGCCATGATGTACGCCTTTTCCGCCCGTGGCGACACCGTGGTCTGGGACGAGCCGTTCTATTCCGCCTACCTCGACGCCACCGGAATCACCCATCCGATGCGCGATCAAATCATCGCCACCAATGAGCCCGATCCCGATATCATCGCCGCCACCTGTAAAGGCCCGGTGCCGCAGGGGCAGCAGATTTTCTATCAAAAGCACATGACCCTGCACATGATCCCGGCGTTCGACAGGCGCTGGATGCGGTCCTGCACCAATGTTTTCCTGATCCGCCATCCGGCGCGGGTGGTGGCAAGCTATGCCAAAAAGCGCGAGGGGGCCACGCTGTCAGACCTCGGTTTCATCCAACAGGCTGAATTATTTCAAGAGGTTACCGATTGGTCCGGCGCAGTTCCGGTGGTGATCGATTCCGATGATATCCGCGCCGATCCCGAAGGCGCCCTGCGCAAACTTTGCGCTGCCATCGGCATATCCTTCAGCCGCCAGATGCTGCACTGGCCCGCCGGTGGCAACCCGTCCGATGGCGTCTGGGCCCCGCATTGGTACGGCGCCATCCACCGCAGCACCGGTTTTGCCGGCGCCGAAGGCCCGCTTCCCGCCCTTGGTGGCAGCTATGCGGACTTGGCTGCAAAGGCTTTGCCCCACTACCAAAGCCTCGCCGCCCACCGGCTTTAACGCCCAGCCACCCGCGCATTCCGCGTCGCAATCAGCTTCAGCCGCAGCGCGTTCAACTTGATGAACCCTGCCGCGTCCTTCTGATCATAAGCCCCCGCATCCTCTTCAAAAGTCACATGTTTTTCAGAATAAAGGCTGTGTTCAGACCACCGCGCCACTGTCCGCGCCGACCCTTTGTAAAGCTTAATCCGCACCGTGCCCGTCACATGATCTTGCGATTTGTCGATCAACGCCTGCAACATCTCGCGTTCCGGCGAATACCAAAAGCCGTTGTAAATCAGTTCGGCATAGCGCGGCATGATACTGTCTTTCAGATGCCCCGCCCCCGCGTCCAGCGTGATCTGTTCGATGCCACGATGGGCCTCCAACAAGATCGTGCCCCCCG
>JANNAV010000181.1:0-33885 GCA_031384695.1 Paracoccaceae bacterium | reverse complement strand
GTGGAAATGTCTGAAATGGATGATCTTTTCGCGGAGGCGCGGGCAAGGCCGCATTCCGTGTCGCAGGCCTTGCAGGCGCGGGTTCTGGCCGATGCCTTGCGCCTTCAGCCACGGGTTTTTGCGCGGCCTGCGGCGCGGGGGGGCTGGGCACCGGGGATCTGGGCGCCGGGGATCTGGGCGCCGGGGTTCTGGGCACCGGGGCTGTGGGCGCGGGTTTCGGGGTTGCTGGGGGGCCTGGGCGTGTTGGCGGGCCCCGGGATGTTGGCCGGGATGACAACGGCGGCGGTGGCGGGGGTTTATCTGGGCTTTGCGCAACCCGGCGCCATCGCCGGTTTTTCCGAGGCATGGCTGGCCGATGCGCCGCTGGAGGCGGTTGAACTGCTGCCGGGTATGGACGGTTTTCTCAGCGGGGGTGAGGCGGATGAGTGATGCGGCCGGGGCGGAGCCGGGTTTGCCAAAGCCTGCAACCGGGCGCGGGCTGCGCTGGGTTCTGGGCATTTCGCTGGCGTTGAACCTTGCGGTTGCGGGGGTGATTGTCGGCGCCTGGGTGCGGCATCAGGGGATGGGCGCGCGGGCCGAGATCGGGCGCGAGTTGCGGTTTGGCCTGTTCACTGATGCGATGGAGCCGGGCCAGCGCGCGGCCCTTGCGGCGGCGTTTCTGGCGCAGGCACCCGACATGCGGCAGGGGCGGCGGCAGATGCGGCTGGAGATGGCCGAGGTGCTGGCGGCCTTGCGCGCGCAGCCTTACGACCCGGCCCGGCTTGCCGGGTTGATGGACGCGCAGGGCAAGCGGACGTCAGACCGGATGGCGCTGGGGCAAACCCTGCTGCGCGATTTCATCAACACGCTGGACCCTGCGGCGCGGCTGGCCTTCGCGGACCGGCTGGAGACGCGGATGGCAAGGCCGCGGATGCCAAGGCGAGGTGCTGCAAAGCCCTGACCTGGCGGCTTTCAGGTTTGCCGCACTCAGGCGGCGGTCCGGCTGATTGTCACCTGATTGCGGCCGGCCGATTTCGCCACCAACAGCGCGCGGTCGGCCCGGTCGACGATTTCGGATACGGTATCGAACTGGCAGGGCATCTCGCCCGCCGTGCTGATCGCAAGGCCGATAGAGACTGTCACCTGCACCTGCAAGCCGCCCGCGAGCAGCACCGGCGCCTCGCCCACCACCTGACACAACCGCTCGGCCACCACGCGGGCTTCGGCAAGGGTGGTGTCGGGCAGGGCAATCAGAAACTCCTCGCCGCCGATCCGCGCCAAAAGATCACCGTTGCGCAGGTTGGCCGACAACCGCCCGGCAACATCGATCAGCACCGCATCCCCCGCGCCATGGCCCCAACGGTCATTCACCGCCTTGAACCGGTCAAGATCCACCACCATCACGGCAAAATCGGCGGCCGATTTGCGGGCACGCTCGCAGATCGCCGAAAGCTGGGCGATGCCGTAGCGGCGATTGTGCAGCCCCGTCAACGGATCAATCACCGCCAGCCGCAAGCCATCCTGCACCGAGGCGCGCAGCCGGTCGGCCTCGCGCTTGCGCGCAAGCAGCCGGGCAAGGCGCAGGGCCAGTTCCTGCGGCGCAACCGCAACCGACACCAGATCATTGGCGCCAAGATCATAGGCCATCGGCGCCATCGCAGTGACGCCGGGCGGCACCAGCAAACAGAACGCCGCGTGGCGGGTGTTGGCGCGGCTGCGCAAATCCGACATCAGGCGCAAGCCATCGCCGGTTGCGGCAAGATCAGCCTCGATCACGAAGACATCCGGCGCGCCGCCCGGTTTCAAACCTTCGGCAAACGCTTCGTCCGCGCTCATCACCGTGATCCGGTTGGCGGTTTGCCCCGTCAATTCGCGCCGCATCAGCATTGCGGTTTCGCTGCGCGCCATCACAAGGGCAATCCGCCCCGGCATTTCGAACGGCTGGCTGGCCTCGGCAAGACCCAGCATCGCGAAATCGCCCATATCGCGCGCCAAAGCATCTTTGGTTTCGCGCGCCCGCATGAAACTGCGGATGCGGGCCAGCAGGGTTTGATCGTCGATCGGTTTGGTCAGGAAATCATCGGCCCCCGCGCGGAACGCGGCGGCGCGGGCCGCAGCATCCTGACTGGACGAAAACATCACCACCGGAATTGTGCGGGTGGCGGGATCGGCGCGCAGCCGGCGCAGCACCTCAACCCCGGACATATCGGGCAAGGCCAGATCCAGCAGGATCAGGTCGGGCGTTTCGCTGGCAGCCAAAGCGATGCAGCCGGCGCCGTCCTGGGCCATCACGGGCCGATAGCCCGCCGCATTCAGTTTGACTTTCATGACGATGCGGTTGGTCGCCACATCATCAACGATCAGGATATTGCCAACCATGGCCGTGGAAACCTGCTTTACCTATTGTTCAAGTAGGACCAACTTGGCCTGCAAGAGGTTAAGAAATCATTTCTGAACCTGTAAAGAATCTGCCGCAATTTGATGGTTTGCTGTGGAAAACTTGGGGATAACCGCATGAACCGGCAAGAATCAGCCGAAGCTCTCGCCCTCAGGGCGTTAACCTGGTTGATAGCACAACCGGAGGAACTGGGCGCGTTCCTGGCCGCCTCGGGGGCCGCAACCGACGATCTTGCGGCGCTTGCACAAAGTGCGGCCTTCCTGGGCGCGGTTCTGGATTTTCTATTGGAACAGGACGCGCGGGTGATCGCCTTTTGCGACAGCGAGGGCCTCGCCTATACCGCCCCGATGGCCGCCCGCATGGCCTTGCCCGGCGGGCAGCAGACCCATTGGACATGACCCCGAACAGGGCAGGAGCCACAATGATCGACGCGATGATTGACGCGGTGATTTTCGACAAGGACGGCACTTTGTTCGACTTCCGCTCCAGTTGGGGGGCGTGGACGCACAGCCTGCTGGCGGAACTGGTGGCGGGGGGGGCGGACGGCGCGGTTCTGGCGCGCGTGCTGGGCTATGATCCGGCGACGGGCGGTTTTGCGCCAGACAGCCCGGTGATCGCCCATACCACGCCCGAGATCGCGGCGCTGTTGGTGCCGCATCTGTCGGGGATGTCAGAGCAGGCGCTGAACGCGCGGATGAATGCGCTTGCGGCAACCGCGCCGATGCGGCCGGCGGTGAACCTGCCTGCGGTTCTGGGCGCCTTGCGCGACCGGGGGCTGCTGCTGGGGTTGGCCACCAATGATACCGAGCTTCCCGCCCGCACCCATTTGCGCCACGCGGGCGTGCTGGAGATGTTCGGCTTTGTGGCGGGCTGCGATTCCGGCTTTGGTGGCAAGCCTGCGCCGGGGCAGTTGCTGGCCTTTGCCCGGGTTTGCGGCGTGGCCCCCGCGCGCATCGCCATGGTGGGCGATTCCGTGCATGATCTTGAGGCTGCACGGGCGGCGGGCATGTTCGCGGTTGCGGTGCTGACGGGTATCGCGGGTGCCGCCGATCTGGCCCCTTACGCCGATGTGGTGATGCCCGATATCAGCGGGCTGCTTGGGTGGATTGACGGTCTTTCGCGCGCCTGAACCATGCAAGCGGCGAAAAACGACACCTAATCGTCGGGAACGAGGTGCGCGCCCGGGCGGCGTTTCGGCCATCCTGCCGGGGATGGCGGGCGCGTGCTGCGGCCAAGGATGGAGACCGGCATGACCGAAGAGTTAACCCCAAGGCGCCGCGCCGGAGGCCGTGCCGGCAACAAGGTGCGGGCAGGATCGGCGGCGGTGGATCAGATGCCGTGGCGTATTCCGGTGAACCCGGACCGCCCGACCGAGCCATTGGATGCCGACGGCGTGCAGGCCATCCACCGGGGTGCGATGCGGATATTGCGCGAGATCGGCATCGAGTTTCTGAACCCCGACGCGGTGACCATCCTGAAGCAGGCGGGGTGCCGGGTGGAAGGCACCAACGTGCGGATGGACGAAGATTTCGTGATGGAAATGCTGGCCCATGCGCCGGAAACCTTCACCATCACCCCGCGCAATCCGGCGCGCGAAGTGATCATGGGTGGCAAGCACATGCTGTTTGTGAATGTGTCATCGCCGCCAAGTTCGTGGGATATGGAGCGGGGCAAACGCTCGGGCGATTTTGAAACCTTCAAGGATTTCATGAAACTGACGCAGTATTTCAACTGCATCCATATCGCGGGCGGCTATCCGGTGGAGCCGATTGATATTCACCCGGGCGTGCGGCATCTGGACTGCCTTTACGAGAAACTGACGCTGACCGACAAGGTGGTGCATGCCTATTCGCTGGGGGCCGAGCGGGTTGAGGATGTGATGGAGATGGCGCGCATCGCGGGCGGGCTTTCGGATGAGGAGTTCCGCGCCCGCCCGCGCATGTACACCAACATCAACTCGGTATCCCCGTTGAAGCATGATTACCCGATGCTGGACGGCGCGATGCGTCTGGCGCGGCGGGGGCAGCCGGTGATTGTCACGCCGTTCACGCTGGCCGGCGCAATGGCGCCGGTGACGATGGCGGGGGCGGTGGCGCTGAGCATCGCCGAGGGGCTGGCGGCGGTGGCCTTGCTGCAATACATCAATCCGGGTTGCCCGGTGGCGATGGGCACCTTCACCTCGAATGTCGATATGAAATCGGGCGCACCGGCGTTTGGCACGCCGGAATACATGCGCGCGACCCAGATGACCGGGCAGTTGGTGCGCCATTACAAGCTGCCACTGCGCTCTTCCGGGGTGTGTGCGGCGAACGTGCCGGACGGGCAGGCGATGTGGGAAACCTCGAACAGCCTGTGGGCGGCGGTGCAAAGCCGCACCAACATGGTGTACCATTCGGCGGGCTGGCTGGAAGGCGGGCTGATCGCGTCCCCGGAAAAGTTCATCATGGACTGCGAAGTGCTGCAGATGATCCAGCGCTATTTCGAGGAGGCAACCTTCGCCACCACAGAGGATGACATCGCCTTTGATGCGGTCAAGGAAGTGGGGGCGGGCGGGCATTACTTTGGCTGCGCGCATACCCAAGCCCGCTATTCCACAGCGTTTTATGCGCCGATGGTCAGCGATTGGCGCAATTACGAGGCGTGGCAGCTGGACGGCTCGGTGTGGACGGCGGAACGCGCGCACCGCATCTACAAGCAGATCATCGCCGAATTCGAAGCCCCCGCGATGAACGGCGATCATCAGGAAGATTTGCGCCGCTTTGTGGCCCGGCGCAAGCAGGAAGGCGGCGCGCCGACCGATTTCTAAAGGTCGCTGCGCGTTGCGACCAGTGCGGTTTGCCGGCCAGACTGTGGAGGCTAAGTGATGAAAGTTCTGCCGTACCGATGGCTGGTGCTGATTGCGGCCCTTGCGGCTGGCGCTGTCTATCTGGTGCAGGCACGCGACCAGAGCCCGCCACAGGCGACGCAAAACCCCGATGTCTTGCGCGCGGCGTTGGTGGCGGTGTTGCCGTTACAGCCGGTCACCGCCACGGCCACGCGCGATATGGTGTTGGCGGCGGCCAAGCCCGCAGATCTGGCCGAATGGCTGCGCGATTGCAGCGCCCAAATGCCCGACGGTGCGCCCGGTTGTGTGCTGGTGGTGGCGGATCTCTGGACGGATTACCCCGGCGAAGAGGCGATGTTGTTGCGCCGTGTCGGTGCGGATCAAGTCGTATTTGAGGGGCTTTTGCCAGATAAAGGCGCGCTGCAGCGGCGGCAGGTGCTGGCGGTGGGCGGCATCATGCCGGACCTTGCCCAGGGCAGCGCCCTGATTGCCGCCCTGCAAAAAGCGCCGCCCGCGATGAGTGCGGCCCCGGTCAACCGGATCAGCATGGGCGATCTGGGGTTGATGGTCGCGCCCTGAAAGGCCCGGCCCGGCTTTTCTGCCCGGCTTTTCGGCCCGGCTTCGCGAATTGTTAACCGCTTGGGCCTAGGTTCAATGGGGAATCAACGCTTCGGGTGGCACATGCATGGTTTGATAAATCGGTCGATCCAGTGCTTTTTGCGCGACACTTACGGCGATGCGGTCTGGGGCCGGGTGGCGCAAAGCGCGGGCCTTGGGTTCGAGAATTTTGAGGCGATGCTGACCTATGAACCCCAGCTGACCGAGGCGGTGATCCTGGCCGCCATGGGGGTTCTGGGCCGCCCGCGCGAGGTTTTGCTCGAAGATATGGGCACTTACCTTGTGTCGCACCCCAATCTGGAATCGCTCAGGCGGTTGTTGCGGTTCGGTGGGGTGAACTTTTCCGATTTCATCAATTCGCTGGAAGATCTGCCCGAACGCGGCCGCCTCGCCTTGCCCGACATCGATCTGCCAAGCCTGCGGCTGCACGATCAGGGCAACGGCGTGTTCGAGCTTTCGGCCTCGGCCATGATCCCCGGCATCGGCTATGTGATCGTGGGCCTGCTGCGGGCGATGGCGGATGATTACGGCGCTTTGGTGCTGCTGGATCATGCAGGCCGGATTGCCGGGGAAGAGGTGGTTTCCATTCAACTGCTGGACCAAAGCTTTGCCGAGGGTAAAAGTTTTGATCTGGCGATGCGGGTGAACGCGTGATGAACACGGCGGCCACACCCGGCATTCTGGCCTTCGCGCCCGAGGTTCTGGCGCGGCTGATGCCGATGTATCTGGCGATTTCGGCTGCGGGCATCATCACCCATGTCGGCCCGACGATGGCCAAGCTTTCACCGTCCGATCCGATGCCGGGCCGCGCGGTTGATGCGGTATTCGAGCTTTGCCGCCCCAGCGCCCCTGCCAGTATGGCCGCGTTGACGGCGCGCGCGGGGCGGCGGCTGCATCTGATGTTGCGCGCGGGCGACGGGGCGGTGTTGCGCGGGGTTGCGGTGCCGCTCGCGGGGCCGGGGCAGGGGCAGGGGCAGGGGCTTTTGATCAATCTTTCCATCGGCATAGGCGTGGTGAAGGCGTTGGAGAAATACGCCCTGACCCATGCCGATTTCGCCCCCACCGATCTGACGGTCGAGATGCTTTATCTGGTTGAGGCACAATCGGCGGTGATGGCGGAATCGCGCAACCTGAACCTGCGCTTGCAAGGCGCGAAATCAACCGCCGAAGAACAGGCGCTGACCGACACGCTGACCGGTCTGCGCAACCGTCGCGCGCTTGATCTGACGCTGGCCGCCCTTACCCGCCATGAAACCGCTTTTGGCCTGATGCACATTGATCTCGATTTCTTCAAACAGGTGAATGATACGCTGGGTCATGCGGCGGGCGATCATGTGCTGCGCGAGGTGGCGAGGGTGCTGCTGGCGGAAACCCGCCATTCGGATACCGTGGCGCGGGTTGGCGGGGATGAGTTTGTCCTCATCATGCCGGGGCTTTATGATGCGGCTCAACTTGGCCAGATCGCCCGCCGCATCATCGAACACCTGACGCTGCCCACCGAGTTTGAGGGCGAGGTTTGCCGGATTTCGGCCTCCATCGGCCTGACGGTGTCGACATTGTATGACCATCCCGATGCCGACAGAATGCTCAGCGATGCCGACGATGCGCTTTATGCCTCCAAACGCGCAGGGCGCGGACAGGCGCAGTTTTTCACCCCGCCCGAGCCGGGGCGATTGTCGGCCTGATCAACCCGAAGCGTCACCAGACAAACCGCATCAGCGATCAATTTTGGCGCCCATGATCGCAATCGCCTCCTGATAGACGCTGGCCGCGTTCCACTCTTTGATCACCGCGAAATTCGGCTCGCCCTTTTGATAGCCTTTGCCCGGCACCCAGCCCTTGGCGCGCAGGTAATTGGCGGTCGAGGTCAGCGCGTCGGTGGCGTTGCCAAGATCAATCACCCCGTCACCATTGCCATCCACCCCATAAGTCATTGCATTACCTGGCAAAAACTGAGTGTGCCCCAGCTCGCCATGCTTGGCGCCAACCGAACTTGCGCTGATCGAGCCCTGATCCACCAGCATCAGCGCGCCGATCAGATGCGGTGTGAAGAACGCCGAACGCCGGCAATCATAAGACAACGTGGCAATGGCGGACACCACGTTGGTGTCGCCCATGAAGTTGCCGAAGCCGGTTTCCATGCCGTGAATGGCGATCACCACGCCTGCCGGCACGCCGTAGGCCTGTTCAATCTGCGCGTAAAGGGCGGCGTTCTTGGCTTTGCGGGCGCGGCCCTGTTTGACGATGGCATCAGCGCCGCGCACTTTCAGAAATTTTTCGATGCTGTACTTGAAGCTTTTCTGATTGCGATCCGCCGAAATTGTCGTTTTGGAATAAGAGCTTGCCAGCAACGCCGCGATGCCGCGCTGGCCCACGCCGGCGGCTTTTGCTTCATCGGCCATCAGCGGTTTCCAGCTTTCATACTGGCCGCCATCCTTGCTGCAGGGGGCGGCCACAGCCATTTGCGCGCCGCCTGATGTCAGCGCGACCAGCAGGATCAGACCGAAAAATCGCATTTGCACACCAATACTCCCATGCACATTCCTATGCACACCTTATGCAGACAGAAGCGGCTTGCAAGCGCATTGACGCCGCCCTCCGGGGCCAAAATCAGGGAAATGGTGGGTGATAAGGGATTTGAACCCCTGACATCTTCGATGTGAACGAAGCGCTCTACCACTGAGCTAATCACCCATTTCGAGGCGGGTATTAGCTGTCTTCCCCGGCCTCTACAAGAGCGACTTTTGCGCTCTTGCGGTTGGCAGCCGCGCCGCCAGAACCGGCCCCAGTGCCGCCTACAGAACTGCCCCCGCCGCGCCGCAGTTTCAGGGTAAGCGAGGCGCCGTTATCAAGTTCGCGGCTGCGGTTGACCTTGATCTTGCCCAGCGGCGGCAGGTTCAGCAATTCGCCTTTGTCCAGCGCCTTGCCCAGTTCGGCCAGCGTCGCCACCGCCACATCGCGCACATCTTTCGGCTTTTGCCCGGTTGCGGCGGCGATGCGGTCTACCAGATCCTTGATCTTGGTTTGCAGCATTGGGGCCGCCGCCACCCCCGCCTCGGCAGGGGCGATATCGGGTGTGGCAGGCGTGGCGGCAACTTTGGCCACCAGCTTGGGTTTGCTGGCGGAATTGGCCGGTTTTGGTGTGGGTTTGCGCATCTTTCGGCCCTTGATCCTGATGTTTCACCAAGATTATCGCGCGAAAGGAAACAATGCTACCGAATTGTCGCGAAAAATGGAAATGCCGCATCCGGTGGGGCGGATGCGGCAAACCTGTGGTTTAGCGCCTGTTGCGTACAATCGGATTCACCCGATTGTACGCAACACGCAGCATTCCCAAGCTGATCTTGTCTTGGATTTCCTTCAATCTGAATCAGATTGAAGAAAATCCGTTTTAGCGCGAGCGGCCCCCCCGGCGGCCTTTGCCAGCCGAGGCGACGGCGGCGCTGGCTTCGGCAAAGGGCATGCCTTCGGCCACCAGTTCCAGCACCTTGGCAAAGCGGATCCATTCCGCACCGTTCGCGTCGTGGTTCATCAGAAAGTTGGCGGCGCGGATCGCTTCCATCTCCACCGGGCGGACCGGGTTCATGATGGCGCTGGTCATCCCCGCACCGATGGCCATCGGCAGAAACGCCGCGTTGATGCCATGCCGGTGCGGCAGACCGAACGAGATGTTCGACGCGCCACAGGTGGTGTTGACCCCCAACTCATCGCGCAACCGGCGCACCAGGGTGAACACCTGCTGGCCCGCATCGCCCAGGGCACCCACCGGCATCACCAGCGGATCAACCACGATGTCATGCGCGGGAATGCCGAAATCGGCGGCGCGCTGGACGATCTTTTTCGCCACCGCAAAGCGCACATCCGGGTCCATCGAGATGCCGGTATCGTCGTTCGAGATTGCCACCACCGGCACGTTGTATTTCTTCACCAGCGGCAGAACCAGTTCCAGACGGTCCTCTTCGCCGGTGACCGAGTTCAACAGCGGGCGGCCTTCGCAGGCGGCAAGCCCCGCCTCAAGCGCGCCGGGAACCGAGCTGTCGATGCACAGGGGCACGTCCACCAGCGTTTGCACCAGCTTGATCATCGCCGTCATCAACGGCGGTTCGGTCTCGTTCGGATTGGGGTTGGAATTGTAAACCACGCCCGCATTCACATCCAGAACCATGGCGCCGCAGGCCACCTGCTCCAGCGCGTCTTTCTGCACGGTCGAGAAATCCCCGGCCTCCAGCTCGGCCGCAAGTTTCTTGCGGCCGGTGGGGTTGATTCGCTCGCCAATCACGCAGAAGGGTTCGTCAAAGCCGATAACAACGGTTTTTGTTTTGGATTCCAGCACGGTACGGGTCATTCTTGAACTTTCATCTTAAGATTGGGCGGCGGGAACACCAGAGGCGCCACCATTATCGGTAACCCACGCGGCATTGGTCTTTATGCCGCCCAGCGGGAAGAAATGCACCGATTCGATGCCGAAGGCCGGGTTTGCCGCCTTGTGGGCGGCCAAAGCCGCGACAATTTCGGTGGGCTCGTAGGGCAGCAACAGCTTGGTCACATCCATCGCCCGCTTTTGCAGCACCCGCAACGACGGACCAACCCCGCAGGCAATGGCGAATTTGATCAGCGTTTGCAGCTTGGCCGGCCCCGCAACCCCGATATGCACCGGGATGTGGATGCCCTCGGCGGCCAGATGGTTTACCCAGGCAATCACCGGGGCGGCTTCAAAGCAGAACTGGGTGGCAATTGCCATTTTCGCATCCGAGCGGTTGGCATAATCCTGCTTCCACTTCAGCGCCTGCATGATGATGGCATCGCCGGACTTTTCGATATCGCGGTTGCCTTCGGGGTGGCCCGCGACGTGCAGGCGCTCAAAACCGTCAAACAGGCCGGTCTCGATCAGCTCCATCGACGCGTGAAATTCGCCCTTTGGCGGGTTCACCCCACCGCCCAGCAACAGCGCTTGTTTCACATTGGCCTCGCCCTGATAGCGGGCGATCCAATCGGCCAGCATGGCGCGGTCGGCGATGATGCGGGCGGGAAAATGCGGCATCACCGCATAGCCCTCGGCGTTCAGGCGACGGGCGGTGGCGACCATTTCTTCAATCGGCGTGCCGTCGATGTGGGCCACGTAAACCCGGGTGGCGGCGGGCAGGATGGCGCGGAAACTTTCCACCTTTTCGGCGGTGCGCGGCATCACCTCGATCGAATAATTGGCCAGAAACGCCTCGACTGCCGGGGCGGGGTCGCTGGATTGGGCCGCATCACGGCGAAAACTGAACAGGGCCATCAGCGCCTCCTACAGGGTTTGCGGGGCGGGGGCAGCGGCCCAGCCCAGAGAATCAATCAGCGATTTCAGGCGGGCCGCGTCATATTCCGCCTCGATCCGGGCGGCCTCGGAAGCTGCAAGCGCATCCTGCTCGCCCTCCATCGCATAGGGCTCGGCCTTGCGCCATTCGGCGAGATAGCTGTCGGAATCCCGCGCGCCGATTTTCATCGCACAGCGGTCTATCGCCTGCTCGAAGCGCTCGCTGAGTTGCACCTTGGACCCGCGCCGCCCTTTGCCGACAATCACTTGCGCCGGAATGTCGCGCCAAAAAACCACCGTCACGTCTGGCATTGCCATGATTCCCTCTGCTCGTCCGCAGGCCCGTTCTAATGGCTGGCCCCGACAATAGCTGTCGGTTTTCGACATGCCGCGCGCCTGATGCGACCCCGCCCGCCTTGCCCACCCGCGATAACGCGAAAACCGCAGGCTTGCCAGTGGGCAGCGCTTGCGCCTCAGGCCCGGCGGCGCTAGTTTCACTTTAACCACGTATGGAGGGCGATTATGGCGCCCGAGCGTCCCCTGGGGGCGGACGCGATGACACCTTTGGTCGAGGCATCTCCGGGTGTTTCCCGCAAGGCAAGCGCGCCTGCCCCCGCGCAACCCGGGTCTCTGCGGCTTTATGCCGCGGTGGACCTTGGCACCAACTCGTGCCGGATGCTGATTGCCCATCCCAAGGGCAGTCAGTTTTCGGTCATCGACAGCTTTTCCAAGACGGTGCAACTGGGCGTGGGGCTGGAGGCTTCGGGCAGGCTGGGGCGCGCGTCGATGGGGCGGACGTTGCAGGCGCTGCGCATCTGCCAGAAAAAGATCGAGCAGCACGGGGTGTTACGGATGCGGCTGGTGGCGACCGAGGCCTGCAGGCGGGCGCGCAATGCCAAGGAGTTCATGCGCCAGTTGCGGCGGGAAACCGGCCTCAATGTCGAGATCATCGCGGCCGAGGAAGAGGCGCGGCTGGCGGTGATTTCCTGCGCGCCGTTGGTGAATCCGAAAACCGAACAGCTGCTGGTGGTCGATATCGGTGGCGGTTCGACCGAGTTGGTGTGGATTGATCTTTCCGCCGTCGCCCCCGAAGACCGCGCCCGCGCCATCATGCGGCTGCATGGCGGGTTTCAATCCGATCCGGGGTCGGGCGCGCGGGTGGTGGATTGGATATCGGTGCCGCTTGGCGTGGCCACGCTGAAAGACCAGTTTCAGGATGTGGAGGATGACGGCGCCAAGTTTGCCATGATGAGCTGGTTTTTCGAGGAGAACCTTGCGTCGTTCAAGCCCTACAGTTCGAACCAGACGCGCGAAGGCTTTCAGATCATTGGCACATCCGGCACCGTCACCACGGTTGCCGCCTCGTATCTGGGCCTGCGCCGCTATGACCGCGCCAAGGTGGACGGCTTGCAGATGACCTCGGATCAGATTGATTTCGTGATCCGCGAGTATCTTTCCCTGGGGCCGGAGGGCCGCAGGGTTGATCCGCGCATCGGGCGTGACCGGCATTCGCTTATCATGTCGGGGGCGGCTATCCTTCAGGCGCTGATGCGGGTATGGCCGACGGACAGGCTTTCGGTGGCCGACAGGGGCCTGCGCGAGGGGCTGCTTTATGCACAAATGAGCGCTGACGGCGTTCTGGAAGACGGGCCATTCGAATGACCACGGAAAAGAAAACCGGCGAAAAAGGCAGTTCCGGGCGCGGCCTGCGCGAGTTGCGGGTGCGGGTGAAAACCGCCAAGGGGCGCAAGCTTTCGTCGACCCTGTGGCTGGAGCGGCAGTTGAACGATCCTTACGTGGTGCGGGCCAAGAAGGAAGGCTACCGGGGGCGTGCTGCCTTCAAGATACTGGAACTGGACGATAAATACGAGTTCCTCAAACCCGGCGCGCGGGTGGTTGATCTGGGCTGCGCGCCAGGGGGCTGGTGTCAGGTGGCGGTGGCGCGGGTGAACGCGCTGGGGGACCGCGCCGGCAAGCCGGTGGGCACCGTGCTGGGGGTTGATCTGCAGGAGGTAGAGCCGATTGCGGGCGCCCAGATCCATCAGCTTGATTTTCTGGATGACGCCGCCGACGGGCTGGTCAAGGGCTGGCTTGGCGGCCGCGCCGATGTGGTGCTGAGCGATATGGCCGCCTCGGCCTCGGGGCACAAGGGCACCGACCATCTGCGCATCATCGCGCTGTGCGAGGCGGCGGCTTATTTCGCCTTTGACGTGCTGGAAGAGGGCGGCACGTTTGTGGCCAAGGTGCTGGCAGGCGGGGCGGAGAACGAGTTGCAGACCCTGCTGAAACGCACCTTCCGCAAGGTGGCGAATGTCAAACCCCCGGCCAGCCGCGCCGACAGTTCCGAGAAATTCGTGGTGGCCCAAGGGTTCAAGGGGCACCCTGATACGCTGGCCGCAGGGCGTGCGGGATCTGACGATCAGGAGTGATGCGGGTCAGAGCGTGACGTGGTTTAGCGGAACCAAGCTGCTTTCGCGGTAATGTGCCCCGAACCGTCTGGAAACGCTCCGGGGGAGCGTTTGCTCGGATTCGTTGAGCATAAGGCGGGACGCCGTTTGGGCAAGGGATTTTCCACAATCCAATCGGTTGGGAAATCAGGGCGCGGCTGCCTGGGCTGGCGCTTTTCGCGCCTGCCGGGGGCAGGCAGGCGCGGCCTGATTTGATTGAAATCAAATCCGGCAAGAAACAGGAAGGCAAGGTAGTTCAAAGGACTTCCCCCCAAACCTTGTCGCCCCCCCGGAAACAATCCGCCAAACATAAGGGCACCCGGAGGTGCCCTTTTTCCTAAAATCTGCCGGATTTTCCCTCAGCCGCCCCAGCTTCGCACCGGGCCGCAATCCATGTGCACGAAGTTCGAGCGCGAGTAGCGCCCGACGCCGCCCGAACTGCACGCCTCGGCCGCCTTGGCCATCTGGCCCACCGAGCGCGACTTGAGCCGCAGGTCGGCCGCCTCGCCCTTCATGTGCAGCGAGTTCCGCGCCACCCCGCGCGACTGCGATCTGAGCAGCGCATTGGTGGCCGGGCTGCGATAGCCCGACAACAGCATGTAAGGCTCGGACACATCCATCAGCCTATGCGCCGCCGCCACGATATCCAGATTGCGCGGATCCATCTTGATGGTATCGCCCGAGCGGAAATCACGCATGAAGTGGTTGATTTCCTTCAACACTTCCGGGATATATTGGCCTTCGATCCAGTAGATCGTGTCCACACTTTCGCCGGTGCGACCCGAGTACATCTTGACGCGGCGTATGTCGCCCGCACCTTTCAGCAGCCCGAAAGCGTTGGATAATGTGGGTGCCGCCACCACAAGCGTTGCCGCGAAGACGCCCAATAGTCCGCGCCGCGTGAAACCGTTCGAATTCATATTCGCCATTCTTTGCGCCTGTCCCGTCGCTGGTCTTTGACCGCCTGTGCCGGCGGATTGTCTGCCACTTCATCCCCAAGTGTCCGCACCTTATGGCACAGCTTCACTCAAAGCCCAACAGCAGAAACCCTATCCGCGACTCACTTTGGCAGCGATAGGCAAAAAATTGCTGAACGGGCCTTGCCGGGGCGGGGAAATCCGCAGGGCGCCAATTTTGCCTGAATAAGCGACAATCGGGTGACGCGCTGCCGCGACATGGTGCCTTCGTCCGCGATGTGAGTTTACACGCCTGTAATTGCTGGTATGAAAACAAAATAACTGTGGTCTGGCACCTGCCGCCAGACCCATGAAGTCTGGTGCTTGCATGCGGTTTCCCACTTTGCGTTTCGGGCGGTTCGGCCTGATGGCGGTTTTGAGTTTCTCACTGGTACCAGTGGCAGTACCCGCGCTGGCGCAAATCTCGTCTTACGCGCAATCGCTGGCCGAGGCCGCGTCAGAAGATGCGGTGGTGGCGGCGTTTTACCGCGACCGCGCCTATGCAACGCTGTGGACCGGCCCTGAAGATGCGCCCCGGCGCGCGGCCCTGCTTGCGGCTTTTGCGGGTGCGCCGCTGCACGGGTTGCCGGTGGCGCGCTATGACGCGGGCGCATTGGCGCGCGGTTTTGGCGCGGCGGTGACCGAGGGCGACCGTGGCCGCCTTGAGATCCGCATGACGCTTGCCTACCTTGCCTATGCGCGCGATCTGCAATCAGGGGTGCTGGAGCCTGTGCGCATTGATCCGGGCATCCTGCGCGAGATTGTGCGGCCCGATCCGGCCGCCCTGCTGCGCGCGATAGAGGTGTCGGAACCGCGCGCTTACCTGCGCGGGCTGGCCCCCAAGGCCGCCGAATATGCGCAGTTGATGCGGGAAAAGCTGCGGCTTGAGGCGCAGATTGCGGCGGGCGGCTGGGGGGCTGCGATTATCTCCGGGCCGCTGGCGCGCGGCGATACCGGGGCGGGCGTGGTGGCCTTGCGCGACCGGTTGCTGGCTTTGGCCTATCTGGACCGGTCGGTGACGCAGACCTATGACCGGGCCATCGAGGCGGCGGTGCAGCGGTTTCAACTGGATCAGGGGTTGAACGCGGATGGGGCGGCGGGCGAGGGCACCATCGAGGCGCTGAACACCCTGCCGATCGAGCGGCTGAAATCGGTGGTGGTGGCGATGGAGCGGCTGCGCTGGATGGGCGATGCGCCGCGCGGGGCGCGCCATATCTGGGTGAACCAGCCCGATTTCACTGCCAGGATCGTGGATGATGGCCGGATCACGTTCCAGACGCGGGTGGTGATCGGCAAGAACGTGGCCGATCAGCGCAGCCCGGAATTTTCCGACCAGATGGAATATATGGTGATCAACCCAAGCTGGGGAGTGCCGCGATCCATTCTGGTGAAGGAATACCTGCCGCTGTTGCAGCGCAACTCCGGGGCCGTGGGGCATTTGCAGGTGGTGGACAGCCGGGGCCGGGTGGTGCCGCGCAACGCGGTGAATTTTGCGGCTTATTCGGCCAAAAGCTTTCCTTACGGTCTGCGCCAGCCGCCGTCCGACGGCAACGCGCTTGGCAAGGTGAAGTTCATGTTCCCCAACGCAAACAACATCTATCTGCATGATACGCCAACGAAATCCCTGTTTGCCAACGAGGTGCGTGCCTATAGCCACGGTTGCATCCGGGTGGCCGATCCGATGGATCTGGCCTATGCGCTGCTGTCGCGGCAGGTGGCCGATCCCAAGGCCGAGTTCAACCGGTTTCTGGTGACGGGGCGCGAATCCAGCGTGCCGCTGGCCGAAATGGTGCCGGTGCATCTGGTGTATTTCACCGCCTGGCCCACGTCGCGGGGGGTGATGAGCTATCGGCGCGATGTTTATGGCCGGGATGCGCTGATATTTCAGGCCCTGACCGATGCCGGGGTGGTGCTGCCGGGCGTTCAGGGCTAACCCTGTTGGCAAGCCGCGACGGAGCCCACGCCCGATGTCCTTTTCAATCCGCGAAATCGCCAAAAGCCTTGGGGCCGAGGCGGCAGGTGATCTTGATCTGCGCGTGACCGGCGCGTCGGAACCGGCATCGGCGGGGCCGGGTGATCTGGCGCTGGCGATGGATCCGCGTTACGGGCCGGGGATTGCACAAGGCAAGGCGCAGGCGGCGCTGCTGTGGCCCGGGGCGGACTGGCAAAGCCATGGTCTGAAAGCCGCAATCTTTGCGCCGCGCGGGCGGCTGGCGATGGCGGGCCTGACGCGGCTGCTGGAGCATCCGCCACAGATTGCGCCCGGTGTGCATCCGCTGAGCGTGATCGACTCTACGGCGGTGATCGGCGAAGGTGCCGCCATCGGCCCGTTTGTGACCATCGGCGCGGGGGCGGTGATTGGTGCTGGCGCGCGGATCGCCAGCCATGTCTCGATTGCCGAAGGTGCGGTGATCGGGGTGGATGCGCTGATCTTGCAGGGCGTGCGGATCGGCGCGCGGGTAAAGATCGGCGACCGCTTTGTCTGCCAGCCGGGTGCCGTGATCGGCGCGGACGGGTTTTCCTTCGTCACACCCGAGACATCCGGGGTTGAAGAAATTCGCGCAACCCTCGGGCATCGCGATGAAATCCGCGCGCAGTCCTGGATGCGGATTCATTCGCTGGGCGCGGTATCCATCGGCGATGATGTGGAAATCGGTGCCAATTGCGCCATTGATCGCGGCACCATCCGCGATACCCGGATCGGCTCGGGCAGCAAGCTGGATAACCTTGTGCATATCGGCCACAACGTGGATATCGGGCGCGATTGCCTGCTGTGCGGTCAGGTGGGCATCGCGGGATCGGCCCGCATCGGTGACCGGGTGGTGCTGGGCGGGCAGTGCGGCGTCAACGACAATATCTTTGTCGGCAACGATGTGATTGCGGGCGGGGCCACCAAGATCTTTACCAACGCCCCCGCAGGCCGGGTGCTGCTGGGCTATCCGGCGGTGAAGATGGAAACCCATGTCGAGATGCAAAAGGCGCTGCGCCGCCTGCCACGTCTGGCCGCACGGGTGGCCGAGTTGGAAAAAGTCATTTCCTTGTTACCGCGCAGCGGCTAAATCAGGGTTACCGCGCAGCGGCAAAATCAGCCTGACCGCCCTTTGGGGCGCCCTTTGGAAAGCCCGCAATGCCGCCAAATGTCACCGACCGGGTCATCGCCATCATCGCCGAACAGGCGGTGCTGGATGTGTCTGACGTGACGGCCGCCTCGCGTCTGGACAGCCTCGGGATCGACAGCCTTGGTCTGGTCGAGGCGATTTTTGCCATTGAAGAGGCGTTCGACATTCAGGTGCCGTTTAACGCCAATCAGCCGGCGCAAAGCGCCAACGCCAATCAGGCCGCGCAAAACGCCTTCGATATCTCGACCGTGGCGTCGATTGTGGCGGGGGTCGAGGCGCTGATCGCGGCCAGGATTCCGGTGTCGGTCGAGGTGCGGCAAGCATGAACCGCCGATGAACCGGGTGGTGATCACCGGTGCGGGCACCGTCAACGCGCTTGGCCGCGATGTGGCGGCAACCTATGCGGCGATGCGCGAAGGCCGCTGTGGGATCGGGCCGCTCGATCTGCGCGACGTGGCACGGCTTTCGGTGAAGATCGGCGCGCAAGTGCCTGATTGGCAACCGCAAAGCCAATTTGGCCGTCAGCAGTTGGCGCTCTATGACCGGTTCACCGAATTCACCCTGATGGCGGCGGCCGAGGCCATCGGTCAGTCTGGTCTGGTGTTTGACGGCGAGTTGGCCGAGGGCAGCGGGGTGATTTTTGGCACCGCGGCGGGCGGAGTGAACACCTGGGATGACAGTTACCGCAGTGTGTATGCCGAGGGCAAGAACCGGGTGCATCCGTTCGTGGTGCCGCGCCTGATGAACAGCGCCGCCGCCAGCCACGTCTCGATGGCGCACAATCTGCAAGGGCCCAGCTTTTCGGTGTCCACCGCCTGCGCAAGTTCCAACCATGCGATGGGGCTAGCGTTTCAGCATATCCGCGCGGGCGGCGCCAAGGTGATGATCACCGGCGGCGCTGAGGCGATGCTGTGCTTTGGTGGCATCAAGGCATGGGAGGGCCTGCGCGTGATGTCGCCCGACGCCTGCCGCCCGTTCAGCCGCAATCGGAACGGCATGGTGATGGGCGAGGGGGGGGCGGTGTTCGTGTTCGAGGAATACGAGCATGCAAGGGCGCGGGGGGCTGTGATGCTGGCCGAGGTTGCGGGCTTTGCGATGACCTCGGACGCCAGCGACATCGTGATGCCGCAGGTGCAAGGTGCGGCGCGGGCGATTGCCGGCGCGCTGCGCGATGCCCGCGCAAACCCGTCCGAGGTGGGCTATATCAACGCCCATGGCACCGGCACTCTGGCCAACGACAAAACCGAAGCGGCGGCGATTGGTCAGGTGTTCGGTGGTGATACCGCGCGGGTGATGGTGTCATCGACCAAAGCGATGCACGGCCATCTGATCGGCGGCACCGGGGCGGTGGAACTGCTTGCCTGCCTGATGGCGCTGGGGCAGGGGGTGATAGCCCCCACCCTAGGCTATCAGCAGCCCGACCCCGAATGCGCGCTGGATGTGGTGGCAAACACGGCGCGGCAGGCGCGGGTGGAGGTGGCGCTGTCGAACGCCTTCGCTTTCGGCGGGCTGAACGCAGTGATCGCGCTGCGGCGGATTTAGAGCGGATTTCCTTCAATCTGATTCAGATTGAAGGAAATCCAGGACAGGCCAAACGCCGGGAATGTTGCGTTTTGCATTTGATCTGCTGATCCAGATCAAATGCAAAACGCTGTAAGGCGCGCACCTGATCCGGTGCGCGCGCCTGCTTTACGGCTTTGGCGCCGTCAGTTTGACCGCCTCGAACCCCGCCGTGAATCCCTTTAGCGACAGGTCCAGCTCTACCTTCTGGTCGGGGGCGGCGGCGGGCACGATGGTGACCTTGGCCTTGGCGCCCTTCTTGAACTGCGCAATTTCTTCCGCAGTAAACCCCACCCGCGCGATACAGCCAAGCTGGGTGCAGAAACTGAACGGGTAGATCTTGGCCGGGGTGGCATCAATGGCAATCAACAGATTGGCCGTCAGCAGCGTTTCCAGCGGCACCACAACGCTGGCCCCTGCCGCCGCCTGATTGCCCGCAGGCAGGCTGAACATGGTAATCTCGGCCACCGGGCCGCCGGTGCTGTCCTTCAGCAACTGGTAAAGCTGGCACGGATCGGCGCCGTCCTCGGTGCGCACGCAGCGCTGCTCCCACTGATCGAAGGTGGCGGCGGTATAGCTGGAGCCGATGCCATCCTCGGGCACCGCCGTGGTGCCCAGCGACAGATCGCTGGGGGCGGCATCGGGGGCGACCTCAGTGGTGGCAGGGGCGGGCGGGGTTGCCGGATCGGCGGGGGCGGTTTCTTGCGCAAAGGCTGCAAAAGACACACCCAGGCCAAGCGCCAGAGTCAGGGCAAGTTTGCGGGTCAGGTCCGACATAAAATCACTTTCTGCGTTGTTCTGGCCGACGCATTACCACGCCGCGCGGCCCAAGTCAGGCCCGAAAAATGCTGGTCAGCACATGGCTCCGGCAACAACCTGCCGAGCCTGCGGCGCCTTGCAAACAGAGGCTTTCAAAGAAAAAACGGTGGGTTTCAAAGAAAAAGGGCCAGTCGCCCGGCCCTTTTTCCAATCGTTTCTTGCTCCCTGTCGGACTGGCCGACTTATGCGGCAGACGTTAGGGCGGTTGCAGGATTGCGTCAACCGGGATTCTGGCGGGAGTCTGGCGGGATACGGGTGTGCCGGTGGATTCCGGAGCGCCGCGTCACCCCCCGAAAAAAACCGCACCGCTTTTGCAAGGGTGCGGTCAGTCTGACAGGGAGGAGGTCACCGCCGGAAAGCGCCAAACGCGCATCCCGGCCAGATCAACACTGGCACATAAATGTTAACAATGTATCTTGCCCCTAAGCCGGCCCCTAAACCTGCCCCAAACCGGGGGCTGACCGGGGGGCTGACCGGGGTTGCAACAGGGGCGGGCGGGCGATGGGCGAGACGATTTTTGTGGGTGGGGGCGGTGAAGGCTACGCAGCGGCGCAGAACCTGCTGTTGAAGTTCGGCAATCGGCACGGGTTGATCGCCGGGGCCACCGGCACTGGCAAGACGGTGACGTTGCAGGTGCTGGCCGAAGGCTTTTCCGCCGAAGGGGTGCCGGTGTTCATGGCCGATGTGAAGGGTGATCTTTCGGGCATCGGGGCCGCAGGTTCGGCCAGCCACAAGCTGCACGAGGCCTTCACGAAACGCGCGGCCACCATCGGGCTTGATCTGCAATACCGCGCCTTTCCGGTGACCTATTGGGATCTTTACGGTGAGCAGGGCCATCCCGTGCGCGCCACGGTGGCCGAGATGGGCCCCCTGCTGCTCAGCCGCCTGCTGGAGTTGACCGAGCCGCAGGAAGGGGTGATGAACGTCGCCTTCCGGCTGGCCGACGAGGAAGACCTGCCGCTGCTGGATCTGAAGGATCTGCAGGCGCTGCTGACCTTCGTATCCCAGCACGAGGCCGAAATTTCCGGTCGATACGGTCTGGTGGCCAGTGCGTCGATCGGGGCTATCCAGCGCCGCTTGCTGGTGCTGGAAAATCAGGGCGCCGCCGCGATGTTCGGCGAACCCGCGCTTGATCTGGCCGATCTGATGCAGCTTGACGCCTCGGGTGCCGGGCGCATCAACATTCTGGCCGCCGACAAGCTGATGAACAGCCCCCGGCTTTATGCGACATTCCTGTTGTGGCTGCTGTCGGAGTTGTTCGAGGAGTTGCCCGAGGTGGGCGATGCGGAGAAGCCCAGGCTGGTGTTCTTTTTTGACGAGGCGCACCTGTTGTTCACCGATGCCCCCAAGGCGTTGATTGCCAAGGAGGAACAGGTGGCGCGGCTGATCCGCTCCAAAGGGGTTGGCATCTATTTCATCACCCAGAATCCCGCTGATGTGCCCGAGGTGATCCTGGGCCAGTTGGGCAACCGGGTGCAGCACGCGCTGCGCGCCTTTACCGCGCGCGATCAGAAAGACCTGCGGATGGCGTCGGAAACCTACCGCGCCAACCCGCGGTTTGCCACCGAAGATGCAATCCGCGATGTCGGCACCGGCGAGGCCGTGACCTCGTTTCTGCAGGACAAGGGCATCCCCGGCATTGTCGAGCGCACCATGGTGCGGCCGCCCTCATCGCAGCTTGGCCCCATTGCCCCCGAGGCCCGCGCGGCCCTGATGGCGGCATCGGCGATGGCCGCAAAGTACAACACCACCGTGGACCGCGACAGCGCCTATGAGCGCCTGCGCGAAAGATCGGAACAGGCTGCGCGCGAGGCGGCCGGGGCAGAAACCCCGGATACTAAACCCGAAGCCACCCCCGGCACAGACCGCGAATACACCAACGCCCGGCGCTATGACGGTGGCAGCGCCGGTGCCGCCCCGGCAAAGCGCGTGGCCACCAGCCGGTCCGATTCCATCGGCGAGGTGTTTGCCAAAAGCTTTGCCCGCCAGTTGGGCTCGCGTTCGGGGCAGGCGATCATCCGTGGTGTGCTCGGCTCGCTTTTCAAACGCCGATAGGGCACCGGCGCAATACCGCTTGCCCTGCCGCCACCCACAGGCTAAATCGCCGTCGGCAAGGGTGATTAGCTCAGTTGGTAGAGCGCCTCGTTTACACCGAGGATGTCGGGAGTTCGAGTCTCTCATCACCCACCATCGCGCGGTCCGTTGGCGGATTGGCGCCCGCAGATGTGATGCAGCCCCGCCGCAACATAGACAGCCGCGCAACGTCAGGTAGACTGCCCCCCCAAGGCAGATAACCGGAGCATGGCATGGCATTTCTATCGGGCAGCAACAGCGCGGACAATTTTACCGGCACCCTTGATGCCGACAGCATGATCGGCTGGCTTGCCGCCAATCTGCCGGGCGATCTGGGGCCGGTGGATGACCATGATGTTCTGGTGGGCGATGCGGGCGACGATACCATTCTGGGTGGTGCGGGCGACGACAATCTTTATGGCGGCGCGGATAACGATCAGGTCGATGGCGGTGCGGGGCGCGATACGCTTTATGGTGGGGCGGGGGCCGATACCCTGCTGGGCGGGCTTGACGACGATCTGTTCTTTGTCGAACCGGCCGATGGTGCCGATACCATCGACGGCGGCGGCGGCACCGATTATCTGGTGTTTGATCGCAGCGGCAGCAGCGCAGGCCTTGCGTTTTCCATTCTGAGCCCGGGTTTGGTGCAAGATCTTGCCGATGGCAGCCGGATCAGCGGCATCGAGCGGCTGGTGTTTCGCGGTGGCAGCGGCGCCGATCTGGTGCAGGGCGGCGCACTGGCCGATCAGCTTTTTGGCGGTGACGGTGCCGACGTGCTGCGCGGCGAGGGGGGCGATGACTGGGCGCAGGGCGGGCTTGGCGCGGATCAGCTGTTCGGCGGCGGCGGCGCCGATTTTCTGGAAGGCGAGGCCGGCGCCGACAGTCTTTATGGCGGCCGCGACAATGATTACCTGACGGGGGGTGCGGCGGCGGATGCGTTGCGCGGTGGTGCCGGCCACGACAGCCTGTTTGGCGGCGACGATTCGGATCAGCTTTACGGCGATGACGGGCAGGACGATCTGCGCGGCGGCGCGGGCGATGATCTGCTGATCGGCGGCACCGGCGCCGATGTTGTGCTGGGCGAAGACGGCGATGATGTGTTGCGCGGCGATGCGGGCGGTGATCAGCTTTTTGGTGGAGCGGGTCTTGATGCGCTGCGCGGTGGCGACGATGGCGATGCGCTGGCGGGCGAGGCCGGGGATGATCTTCTTGAGGGCGATGCGGGCAATGACAGCCTCTGGGGCGGTGACGGGGCCGACACGCTGGCGGGGGGCATGGGCGATGATCAACTGGTGGGCGGTCTGGGCGACGATTACGCCGATTCCGGTGCCGGGGCGGATACGCTTTGGGGCGATGGCGGCAATGATCAGCTTTATGGCGGCCTTGACCGCGACGAGATGCAAGGCGGGCGCGGGGCCGATACCCTTGCAGGCGGCGCGGGCGAGGATACGCTTTTTGGCGAGGCGAACGGCGACACTCTGGACGGCGGCCTTGGCGATGATCTGATCTATGGCGGCGACGGGCGCGACAGGGTGTTTGGCGGCGACGGCGCGGATCAGATCGTCGGCGGCGCGGACAATGACATCATCTACGCCGGGGCCGGTGATGATTTCGTATTCGTCGATCCGGGGCAGGGGGCTGACATCATCTATGGTGGTGCCGGCGATGACGCGCTTGCCCTTGACCGCAGCACCGAGACGCTGGCGATCCGCTTTGCGGTTGCCCCCCGGGTGACGCTTGCGGATGGCATGCTTCTGGACAGCATCGAGCGGGTGGTTTTCACCGCGGGCAGCGGCGGTGACAGTCTGACAGGCGGCGCGCTGGCCGATGCGTTGCTGGGCGGCGGCGGCAGCGATACACTGACCGGTGGCGGCGGCAATGATACCTTGACGGGCGGGCAGGGGCGCGATTTCTTCGTGTTCACCACTGCACCTATCGTCGGCGAGATCACCGGGATAACCGATTTCTCGGTGCCAAACGATACCATCCGCCTTGATCACACCGCGTTTGCGGGCATCCCCACGGGCCGCCTTGCCGCCACCAGCTTTGTCGCGGGCGCGGCTGCCATCGACGCCGATGATCTGATCCTTTATGATGCCACCACTGGCCTGATCCGCTTTGATGCCGACGGCGCAGGGCTGGGCGAGGCCATCATCTTCGGCGGCGTCACCGCAGGCGTGGCACTGACCGAGGCCGATTTCATCGTCTTCTGATATCGCCCGGCCCGGTGCGCCGGCTCTGCCGCGTTGCACAGTCAGCGCGCGTTTCTTTGGGAATGCCAACCACCGCCGCGCGCGCTATTCTAAGGTGCCACGGTTTTTGGAGCATGCGATGAGCTGGAACCCCACCCTTGATCCCACCATCCCCACCGGCGCCGCGATCGACGCCATCGAGACGGTGATCATCGCCCGCGCCCGCGATCTTGGCGGCTTTGAGGTGCGCCGCGCATTGCCTTCGGTGCAGCGCCAGATGGTGGGTCCGTTCATCTTTTTCGATCAGATGGGCCCGGCCGAGTTTCTGACCGGCCAAGGCATCGACGTGCGCCCGCACCCCCATATCGGGCTTTCCACCGTCACCTACCTGCTCAAGGGCCGCATCCACCACCGCGATTCGCTGGGCAGCGATGCCTGGATCACCCCGGGCGAGGTCAATCTGATGCAGGCGGGCCACGGCATCACCCATTCCGAACGGATGGATGCGCCGCACAATGCCGCCCCGCAAAGCCTGTTCGGGTTGCAAACCTGGCTGGCCCTGCCAAAGGCGCAAGAGGATGCGCCCGCCCGCTTTGTCAACGCCGCCGCCGCTGCCCTGCCGCAGCTTGACGCCGAAGGCATCAGCCTGCGCCTGATCCTTGGCCATGGCTGGGGCGCGCGGGTGGACATCGACCTGCCTTCCGAAACGCTTTATGCCGATGTCACCCTCGCGCCCCATGCCGCCCTGCCGTTGCCGATGGATCACGAAGACCGTGGCATCTATCTGTTGTCCGGCGAGATGATCCAGGCCGGGCAAGCTTACGCGCCGGGCAGCATGCTGGTGTTTCGCCCCGGCGATGCGATCTCGGTCAAAGCGGGGGCGCAGGGGGCGCGGCTGATGGTGCTGGGGGGGGCCACGATGGACGGGCCGCGCCATATCTGGTGGAATTTCGTGGCCTCCTCCAAGGCCCGCATCGAGGCTGCCAAAGACGCGTGGCGCGCCGGTGACTGGGCGCATGGCCGCTTTCAACTGCCCCCGGGTGATGCCGCGGAATTTATTCCGGCACCGGATCGGTAGTTCGCCCGATCACCGCTTGACGCCGCCCGATGCCTTTCGTAATAACCCTCCACGTTCGGGATGCGATCCGGGCGGTGACCGCGGGGTTGTAGCTCAGTTGGTTAGAGTATCGGCCTGTCACGCCGGGGGTCGCGGGTTCGAGCCCCGTCAACCTCGCCAGCACCACCGGATCGCACCCCGAACGCTATCCCTCCCTCACAAGCTCAGCCGATAGCGGATATGCCCGTCTGAGGCCACAAACTGATCATAAAGCGCGCGCGCCCGGGTGTTGCCCGCGTCGGTATGCCAGTAAAGCCGGTGCCAGCCTTTGGCGCGCGCAATCGCCATCAGATCCCCGATCAGTGCCCGCCCAATGCCGCCGCCGCGCGCGGCGTCCGTCACGAACAGATCCTCCAGATAACAATCATCGCCCGCAACCCAGGTGGAACTGTGATGCAGATAAAGCGCGAACCCCACCACCGCGCCCTCCGCCTCCGCCACCCGCCCCGCCAAAGGCGCGCCGGGCTCCATCAGCCGCGCCCAGGTCCGCGCCGTCACCGCAGGCGCCAGCGGCACCTGATAAAATGCCAGATACTGCGCCCATAAGCCCCGCCACGCCGCCTCGTCCGCCGCAACCATCTCACGGATCACCAAATCCTTGCCCACGCAGCTTCTCCATTGCTTAAATATCCCCGCCGGAGGCACCCGGCCTCACCGCGCGTAAAGCCGGTCCAGAATCCGCGCCCAGGACCGTATCCCCTTGTGAAAACACTCCAGATCATACTTTTCATTCGGCGAATGGATCTGGTCATCGTCGCGGCCAAACCCCACCAGCATCGCGTCCATCCCCAGATGGGTCTTGAAATACCCCGCCACCGGGATCGAGCCGCCACAGCCGACATAGGCCGCCTGCACCCCCCATTCGGCGCCCAAAGCGGCACGCGCCGCCTCGAACGCGGGATCATCCACCGCCATGACGCCTGCGGGCGAATTGCCATGGCCCTTGAACTCGACGGTGCAATCGGCGGGCAGTTGCGCCTGAACCCAGGCCCGGAACGCGGCGCGGACGGCGAGGGGGTCTTGCGTGCCCACCAGCCGGAACGATACCTTGGCATGCGCCTCGGAGGGCAGCACCGTCTTGAACCCGTCGCCGGTATAGCCGCCCCAGATGCCGTTGATCTCGGCGGTGGGGCGCGACCAGATCATCTCAAGCGGGGTGCGGTCGGCCTCGCCCGCAGGCACAGAAAGCCCCACAGCGCCCAGAAACGCCGCATGATCAAAGGCCAGCCCTTGCCATTGCTGGCGGATGGCATCGGGCAACTCGGTCACGCCGTCATAAAACTGCGGGATGGTGATGCAGCCCGCCGTATCGTGCATACTGGCGAGGATTCGCGCCAGCACCCGCAGCGGGTTGGCCGCCGCCCCGCCATACATGCCCGAATGCAGATCCTTGTCCGGGCCGCGAATGGTCAACTCTTCGCCCAGCAAACCGCGCAGCATCGTCACAATCGCGGGCGCTGTCGATTGAAAGAGGCCGGTGTCGCAGATCAGCGCCAGTTCCGCCCGCAACTCGGCCGCGTTGGCCTGCAGGAACGGGATCAGCGAGGGCGAGCCGGATTCCTCCTCGCCCTCCAGAAAGATCGTAAGCCGCCCCGGCAAGCACCCGTGCACATGGACCCATGCCCGGCACGCCTCCAGAAACGTCATCAACTGGCCCTTGTCATCGGAGGCGCCGCGCGCCCGGATCACCGGGCCGTTCGCGGTTTCCTGCACCTCGGGGTCGAACGGATCGCGGTGCCAAAGGCCAAGGGGATCAACCGGTTGCACGTCGTAATGGCCGTAGAACAGCAGGTGCCGCCCGCCCGCACCGCCATGCCCCACCACCATCGGATGCCCCGGCGTGGCCCGGCTGTCCGCCGCAAAGCCCAAGCTGGCAAGCTCGGCCACCAGCCAGTCGGCAGCGCGGGCGCAATCGGCTTTGAAGGCGGGATCGGTCGAGATTGACGGGATGCGCAGCAAGGCCAGCAACCGCTCCAGCGCCTCGGGTTGGGTGGCGTCAATCCGGGCAAGCACGGCGTCGAGTGATCCGGTTTCTGGCTTCATGGCGGCGTCCTCAACTGATTTCCGGCCAGGCTCTGGCCAAGGCGAGCCTATCAGGCGCGCGGGCCCTGTCCAGTGGCGCCGGGTTGCGGTATGAGCTATCGCAAATCTGCAAAACCGGGGGTTTGAGCATGGCAAGACGACTGATTACCGGGGTTCTGCTGGCGTTGATCAGCACGCATGCGGCCTTCGCCGAACCGCTGAGCGGCAAGGCCGCCAAAAAGGCGCTGCTGTCGCCGAAAGGTGCCGAGGCGGTGATATTGCCATCGGCGGGCTTGCCGAAAGATCAGGCAAAGGTGCTGTCGCAGGTGGCGGCGGATCAGCCGTTTTACGGCGCCATCGCCATCGCACCCGACGAAGGCCTGATGTCCGAGGCCACCTTTGCCGCCGTCAATTATCATAACACCGAGGCCGCCTCCGCCGCCGCAATTGCCGAGTGCAATGGCAAGAAGAAAGCCGCCTCCGCCGCCGCCTGCGAGGTGGCGGCGCTGATCACCCCCAAAGGCTGGCAGGCGGGCGGGTTTCAACTGTCGCGCGACGCGACGCTGGCCTTTCGTGACAGCTATGCCAAACAGGCCGGTGCGCTGGCGGTATCAGATCTGACGGGCGTGTTCGGCATCGCCGAAGGGCCGGGTGCGGCAGTGGCCGCCGTTGCCGCCTGTGCCGCCAAATCGGCGGCGGCGGTGGATTGCAAGGTGGTGATCGCCGAGTAGCACCGCCCCGCCCGATGCGGGCTTTGCGGCGAAAATGCTGCATCTGCGAAAGCCATAACAGCAGGGTGGTGCCATGGCGCAGGCGGTGGTTTCAGGGGGCGCTGCCGCACCCGATGCGGCAGCTCTGCTGACCGGTCTCACAGCCCGCTCCCCGCCCGCGCCCGGCCCCTTACATCTTGTAGCTGCCTTTGGGCGAAACCCCATCCCTTGCCTCCATCCCCAGCGGTGCCCGCCCTCAAGCGCCGACAAACCGCCCCGATCATGCCAGATTCCCCTTGCGGCAGACCCCATATCACCCCGCCAGACCGGCATTTGCGGCATTCTGCGCAAAATCGTGCCGAGGATTCCGCGTAAACCATTTTCCGCACATGCAAATCCGCTTGCCCTATGCTAGCTTATCGCTAATACGGCAAAAATGAGTCGTCAAACAAGCGACTCGGGGTGAGGATAACGGGGCAGTCATGGGGCTCGGGGCATGATCGGGCGGAGAATAGCAACTCCGACGGCGGTAATCGACAAACCCAGGGGGTTTGACGATTTTGAACTGCGCCTTGGTGATCTGATGCGGGGCGAACGCGCCACGCTCGGGAAGTCATTGCTGGATGTGCAGCGTGAATTGAAGATCAAGGCCACCTATATCGCCGCCATCGAAAACGCCGATGTCTCGGCCTTCGAGACCCCCGGTTTCATCGCCGGCAACGTGCGCTCTTACGCCCGCTATCTGGGGATGGACCCGGACTGGGCCTTCGCCAAATTCTGCCGCGAATCCGGTTTCGCGGTGGCGCATGGCATGTCGGCTGCGGCCTCGTCGGCCTCGGTGGCCGCCGTGCGTGCCCGCCAGAACGCCGCCGAAGGCCGCGATCCGATCTCGCATCCCAGCGTGTCTTTCGTGCCGCGCGGCCACGGGCTGATGGCGCGGATCGAACCGGGTGCCGTGGGCTCGCTGGCGGTGCTGGTGGCGCTGATAGCAGCACTTGGCTATGGCGGCTGGTCGGTACTGCAAGAGGTGCAGCGGGTGCAGCTTGCCCCGGTCGATCAGGCGCCTTCGGTGGTGGCCGAAATTGATCCGCTGGGCAATGTGACGGGCGATGCGCCGCTGGTGCGTTCGGCACCGCAAGTCGAAACCGTGGCCGAATCTCTGGCCGATGCCACCGCCGATCCGCTTGACCGGCTTTACCAGCCCGAGGCGCTGGCCGTGCCGGTGTTGACCTCGCGCGACGGGCCGATTGCCGCGATTGATCCGCGCGCGGGCCGGGTGGCACCGGGAGCGGTGGCGGCACCTGACGTGGTGGCATCCGACAGCGCGGTGCAGGTTGTGGCCGATCTGAAGCCCGGTGTCGAGGTGCTGGCCGTGCGCCCGTCCTGGGTGCGGGTTTCCGCCGCTGACGGTACGGTATTGTTCGAGAAAATCCTCGATGCGGGCGAACGCTACGCCGTGCCGCAACTTGAGCAGGCCGCCAGCCTGCGCTCGGGCAATTCCGGCTCGATCTATTTCGTGGTGAACGGCCAAACCTTCGGCCCCGCAGCCCCCGGCGCGCAGGTGATCAAGGGGGTGCAGCTTTCGCCCGAAGCGCTGACCACCAAATACACCGTCGCCGATCTTACCGGCGATGCGGACCTGGCGCAGTTCATCGTCAATGTGGCCGACGCCTCGGCCACGCTGCCCGCCCCGGGCGGAATTGCCCCTTCGGAATAGCCGGAACCCTGGCTGCTTTCGGTTGCCGCAGGGCCGCGGCAGGGCTATCTGTCCGGCATAGCCTTTCAGGATGCACCCCATGACCCACAATCCGATCCGCCCCTGGCGCAACATCGCGCGCCGCGTCTCGCGCCAGATCAGGGTGGGGCGCGTGCTGGTGGGTGGCGATGCGCCGATCTCGGTGCAGACCATGACCAACACCCTGACCACCGATATCGCCGCCACCATCGAACAGGTGCAGCGTTGTGCCGTGGCGGGGGCCGATATCGTGCGCATCTCCACCCCCGATCAGGCCTCGACGCGTGCCTTGCGGGAAATCGTGCGCGAGTCGCCCGTGCCGATCGTCGCCGACATCCACTTCCACTACAAACGTGCCATCGAGGCCGCCGAGGCCGGTGCCGCCTGCCTGCGGATCAATCCCGGCAACATCGGCGATGCCAAACGCGTGCGCGACGTGGTGCAGGCGGCCAAGGATCACGGCTGCTCGATCCGCATCGGAGTGAACGCGGGCTCATTGGAGCGGCACCTGCTGGAGAAATACGCCGAACCCTGCCCTGAGGCGATGGTGGAATCGGCGATGGACCACATGCGCCTGTTGCAGGACAATGATTTTCACGCGTTCAAGATATCGGTCAAAGCCTCGGATATCTTCCTCGCCGCCGCCGCCTATCAGCAACTGGCCGAGGCCACCGACGCGCCGATCCATCTGGGGATCACCGAGGCGGGGGGCCTCACCTCGGGCACGGTGAAATCCTCCATCGGCATGGGCAATCTGCTCTGGGCCGGGATCGGTGACACCATCCGCGTCAGCCTGTCCGCCGATCCGGTGGAAGAGGTGAAGGTGGGGTTCGAGATGCTGAAATCGCTTGGCCTGCGCCACCGGGGTGTCACCATCATCTCGTGCCCGTCCTGCGCGCGGCAGGGGTTCGATGTGATCAAGACGGTTTCGGCGCTGGAGGAACGCCTTGCGCATATTACCACCTCGATGAGCCTGTCGATCATCGGCTGCGTGGTCAATGGCCCCGGCGAGGCGCTGATGACCGATATCGGCTTTACCGGCGGTGGTGCCGGCAAGGGCATGGTGTATCTGGCGGGAAAGCAAGTGCATACTTTGGGCAACGACAAGATGGTTGATCACATTGTCGAGTTGGTCGAGAAAAAGGCGGCCGAACTGGCCGCATCCGCCGGGGAGATACCTGCATGAGCGACCAGCACCCCGCGATAACCCATTGGCGCGACATCGAAAGTGAAAAAGCCTGGTCTTATGATGGCGATACCGAGCCGATGGGCCTGAACGCGCCGTTCGGCCAGCATTTCGGGCTGCAGCGGATCGGTATTCACCATGTCCGCCTGCAGCCTGGGCGGCGCACCTCTTATCCGCATGCCGAAAGCGGAGAGGACGAGTTCGTCTATGTGCTGGAAGGCACCCCCGATGTCTGGCTCGATGGCCACCTGCACCGCCTGCAACCGGGCGACGGGGTGGGGTTTCCCGCTGGCACCGGCCTTGCGCACAGCTTTCTGAACAACAGCGAGGCCGAGGTGTGCCTTCTGGTGGTGGGCGACAAATGGAACGATGCCAACCGCATCTTCTATGCCGTCAACCCGGAACAACGCGCCCGGCGCGAGGATTGGTGGCACGATGTTCCCGCCCGCCCGATGGGCCCGCATGACGGGCTGACGGATGCGGGACGGGCGGCGAAAAAGCGGTAGGAAAAGGCTGCGATTAAAGCGGATGTCCTTCAATCTGATTCAGATTGAAGGAAATCCAGGACTAGATCAGCTTGGGAATGTTGCGTGTTGCGCACAATCGGCTGAACCCGATTGGACGCAACACGCCCCAGTTCGCGCTACCCCCGCTCGCCCGCCACCACCTGGCGCATTTCGTCCAGCGGCAGATAGCCGCGCAGGATGGTGCCGTTGACCACGAAAGTGGGCGTGCCCGAGATCGCCATCGCATCGCCCAGACGCTGATTGGCCGCGATCACCGCCGTCACCTCCACCGCATCCATCCGCGCCATGATTGCCGCCGGATCAAACCCGTTCTCGGTGGCAAGCCGGGTCAGCACATCAACCGTCGGCGCGCCGCGCAGCGTCATCAGCGCGTCGTGGATCTTTTCATAAGCCGCAGGCCCATGCAGTTGCAACACCGAAATGGCAAAGCGCGACGAGGTCACAGATTCCTCGCCCAATATCGGAAACTCCTTAAGAACAAAGCGGATATTGCCATCCGATGCCACCAATTCGCGCACCTCCTCAAAGGCCTTGCGGCAATAGCCGCATTGGTAGTCGCTGAACTCCACCACCACCACATCGCCGTTCGGATTGCCGCCAGACCAGCTTGCGGCGTCATCGAAAATCGCCGCCGCGTTGTCTTGCAAAATCTGCGCGTCCTTGGCCACCGCGGCCAGATCATCGCGGCTTTGCAGCACTTCCATCGCCTCGACCAGCACTTCCGGGTGGGCGATGATATAGGCCCGCACTTCGGCGCCAAAGGCCGCGCGCTCGGCCTCGGTCATCTCGCCGATGCCCCCCGCAGTCCCCGCGCCCGCCACCAAAAGCATCGCCGCCGCAAGGCCAAACATCAAACTTCGCATCAGATACCCCGGATATGGGCGTGGGCTTGACGTCGCTTGCCCGCGCAGAACTCTCCGCGTGAGAATAGCGGGGGACGCAGGCGAAGATCAAGCCGGGGACCGCGCGTTCCCTGCATCGTGATGAAGGTTATAGAGCGTGTTGCGCACAATCGGGTTCACCCGATTTTACGCAACACGCAACATTGCCAAGCTGATCTTGTCTTGGATTGCCTTCAATCTGAATCAGATTGAGGAAAATCCGCTTCAGCACCCCCTGCGCCAATTTTCCCGCGCGCCCGCGCCCTTGCGTTTACATTTCCACCTGCCGCATGGATACTCGGCCAAAACAGCAAACAGGGCACAGCATGCGGGCAATCTTCTGGGCATTTCTGGCGCTGGTGGCCGCCGCCACCGCATCCCCCGCGCAAGATCTGTCGGCCTTCGCGCGGCTGATCCCCGAAGCCTCGGCCCTGAACGACACCGCCACCGGCCCCGAGATCAGCCTTGCCATCAGCCAACCGGTGCCCTGGCGCGTGCGCCTGCTGGACAATCCGCCGCGCCTGATCCTCGATGCGCGCGAGGTGGACTGGACCGGCATCGCCAAACTGGCCAACCCCGGCACCGCCATCAAAACCCTGCGCGCGGGCACCTTTCGCACCGGCTGGTCACGGCTGGTGTTGGAACTGACAGCGCCGATGACGGTGGCCGAGGCTGAAATGCGCACCCTTGGCGAAACCCGGCTTTACCTGCGGCTGGAACCGGCCACACAGGCGGCTTTTGCCGCCAAGGCCGCCCTGCCGGAGCCCGCCGAATGGGCCGCCCCCAAACCGGCGGCGCTGCCGGCACCCCTGCCCGAACCCGGCGGCCCGCTGGTGGTGGTGCTTGATCCGGGGCATGGTGGCATTGATCCCGGTGCCGAACGTGACGGCTTTACCGAGGCGAAACTGATGCTGACCTTTGCGCGCGAGTTGAAGGAACTGCTGCTGCGCGATGGCGGTTTTGCGGTGGTGCTGACGCGCGAGGATGATGTGTTCGTGCCGTTGGAGGCCCGCATCTCGGTGGCGCGGGCGGCGGGGGCCGATATCTTCATCTCGCTGCACGCCGATGCCTTGGCCGAAGGCGAGGCCACCGGCGCCACCATCTATACCCTGTCGGAGGAGGCGAGCGACGCTGCCTCTGCCGCCCTTGCCGAGCGCCACGACCGCGATGATCTGCTGGCGGGGGTGGACCTGACGGCGCAGGATGATCTGGTGGCCGAGGTGCTGATGGACATGGCCCGCACCGCAACCGAACCGCGCACCGCGCGCCTGTCGCAGGCCTTTGCCGCTGCGATCAAGGCCGCCGGGCTGAAAATGCACCGCCACCCCGAGCAGCGGGCCGGGTTTTCGGTGCTGAAATCGCCCGATATCCCGTCGGTTCTGGTGGAGTTGGGGTTCCTGTCCTCGGCCCGCGATCTGGCCCGGCT